>JASUSA010000054.1 GCA_030446305.1 Clostridiales bacterium
TTCAGTAGATTTCTCTACTTCTTTTTGTCGTGCAATTTTTTAACTTTAATTTTATTTAGATTATTTTGTTTTTTCTATTGACTTCATATAGTTAGTCTCGTTATCATTGTACAACTTTCCTGTGTATTCGTAAATACTTTAATCACGTGCATCATCACGTTTAATCAGCCTTTCACGACAATAAGTGAATATTCGTCTTGCTAAAGAAGCCATATGGCAGCCATGGCTTAACATTTGAATGATGCCACTTCTTTGCTACAAACAGCATGAAAAGTCTATAAAAAAAGCCTGAGCATGCATACACGCGGGTATGACTTGCTCAGACTTTTTCGATCGTTGAAAATATGCTTATAGATATTTGCTCCATTTAATCGACATCCCTATTTTATCAATAAATTAATCGGGAACGCTCTGGTTTTAACCGCTTCCATCAAAGCCAGCAACGCGATTAGAATGCCAAATCCGCCAAAAATAACATGCAGTATGTTCACATTTTGCAGCATGATACACTGAATGACAATCCATGCAATCAAAATACCGCCTGTAACGCCACTGCTGTAATACCACTTGTCCGGCATGATAAAAAACACGGCCCCCGCCAGCAAATTCATTAATCCAACACCAATTATCAAGAAGAGGCCGGGAATTAAAAATGATGTAAACGGCGAGTGCGAAAGTGCCGACAACGGCATGCCCAGTGGCTCTATCGGATTCATTACAGCAGCACTGCCGCCTGCAATCGCGCCAATGCCAATAAAAAAATGGAGTCCCATTAGAAAACGTTTCATTATTGTTCACCTCATAATTTTTCATTCGACATCATCATACCGTTTGTTAGTCCAAAATGCCATAGGTACAATTAATTTCTAACGAAAAACTAATATGAGCCTAATCTTCAAACGCTTCATTCCCATCAATTCTGTATTGTTTGACAACACCTTTCACGCCAAATGCAACCAAGACGATGCCTACAATGATGTTTAATATCGTTTGAACCAGAGGCGGCAAGAATTGTTTAAATACCGTACCGCAAATGGCAATCATTGATTGACTGAATGCCGTTGAAAGTACAGCGCCACATCCAAATAAGTAGAGCTGGTGTTTCATCAATTGTGCTTCCGCTATTTTTGTTGAAAAAACCCCACCCCAAAAGACAATGGTCAACGGACTTGAAACCGTTAGAAGAAATGCTGTTGTAAAGGCGCGTTCTGTCAGTCCAAGCGCTTCTTTGAACTTAACGGCATCAATGCCCATTTTCAAGCCAAACAGAATGAGGACAACGCCTCCGAGGTAGGCCATCCAGCGCTTAACATTTGGCGATCGCTCAATAAATGCGCCAATTCCCATAATGGCCAGTACAATGAAAAGTGCATCGCCTAAAACAACGCCACTAACCCCTGAAAGAGCATGCCACACCCCTTTCATCATCGCAAGGTTAAAAATAAAAATGCTGACGGGACCAATGGCGATTTGCAGCAGCATGCCGAATTTAAAACCTTTAATCAGCATCGCTATCGATTAATGGACTCTTTTAATGTCGTCAATACAATCAATGTATTGGATTTTTTCACACCTTTGATGAGCTTAATGCGGTTGCTGAGAAAGTGTTCAAGTTCTGCAGTGTCCTGCAAAAGTACTTTCAGCATAAAATCGTACTCACCGGCGAGGTGGTGGCATTCGAGTACCTCGTCCATTTGTAAAACAGCACTTCTAAAATTCTCAATATTCTCCGTTTGATCAATGTTGACAAAAATAATTGACATCAGTTTAAAACCCATTTTTTCGCGGTTTACCTTAATCGTGTACTGCTCAATAATATTGCCGTCTTCCAATTTCCGAATACGCTCGGATACAGCCGGCACCGATAGATTAACCTTCCGGCTTATTTCCGACGCCGTCGCACGCCCATTCATTTTCATCACTTCTAAGATATCGCGATCAATTGCATCCATTCCTATTCCCCCAATTCTTCACTTTAACCTATTTTATATAATTGATTAAAATTTGTAAAGATATCCCCCCAAATACAAAATAACTTTAAATTTATTTGTCATATAATTAAAATTTTTCTGATCTTCCATGTCAGTTGACCATCGGGCTTAAAATTTTTCGGACAACCGGAATAGCCGCATGATATTTTCTGCACAGTCCGTTACCAAAACGGTGCTCTTTATCATCGCCTCTTCCAATGTCATTGGCCTGTTGACAATGCTGAAAACAGCATCAATACCACATTCAAAAACTTTTTCATAACCATCTCCCCTACCGCCGACAATTGCAACAACGGGAATCTGATATTTTTTTGCCAGCTTTGCGATACCAACCGGCGCTTTGCCATAAGCCGTTTGATAATCCATTTGGCCTTCACCTGTTATCACCAAACTGCAATCCGACATCGCTTGTTCAATATCTAATAGCGACAATATAGCGGTAACGCCGGGCATTAGGGAAGCTCCGCAGAATGCCATAAGGCCCGCACCCAGCCCGCCGGCAGCACCGGCACCTGTCTTTTCCAAAACGTCAGTGCCCAAATCGCGCGCAATGATTTTGCCAAATTGATACAGTGCACGGTCAAGATCAGCAATCATTTCTTCTGTTGCACCCTTTTGCTGGCCATAGACACAGGATGCACCTTTTATGCCGCAAAGCGGATTATCAACATCTGACAAAACCGTAAATTCGCTTTCTGCAATGCGATCATCCATGTTGCCGATATCAATGCGATGCAAATTGCGAAGTGCCGCACCGCCCGGAGGAAGTTCGTTTCCCTCAGCATCAAGGCATTTTACACCGAGTGCCCGTGCCATGCCGGCACCGCCATCATTGGTTGCACTGCCGCCAATACCAATATAAAATTTGCGGCAACCTCTATTTAAGGCATCCAAAATCAGTTCACCCGTGCCATATGTCGACGCGATCATCGGGTTTCGTTCATTCGCAGTAAGCCTTGTTAAACCAGAAGCCGTTGCCATTTCAATCATTGCAGCACCGTCTTTCAAAATGCCATAGTCCGCTTGGATAATCCTGCCAAGAGGATCATGCACCGCTGTCGTTACGCGTTCGCCATCGCCGGCTGACAAAATAGAATCGAGTGTTCCCTCACCGCCATCAGCAACCGGAAACGTTTTAATGACAGCATCGGGGTATACGCGTCTAACGCCACAGGCGACTGCTTCTGCAACTTGAATAGTCGAAAGACTCCCCTTAAATGAATCCGATGCAATAATAATTTTATTCATCCTATGCTCCCGTCTTTTTTAATTGCGCCGAAGCAGTTTTTATCGCACCAATCACGTTTTCAGTTTCCTTGGCAACGGCTAACTGATCTTTTGCCGTTTCGGAGATTGAATCAAACTGCTGTCGATTATGCATTAAGATTTCTGACAAATCTGCTAAGGATACTTTAACCGAATCAAACTGATTATGAATTTGCTCAATATAATTCGCCTCTTCGGCAAGCGTTGCATTAACTGCTGTAAAGCTGCTTTGCATGGTTACAAAGCCGTTGTCAAGCGTCTTCATACTCGCATTGCCGTGTTCAATAGCTGCTTTGCCCTGTTTTGCATGATCGAGCGCTGATGTCGTATTGATGACAAACCCCTGAGTAATATCTCTAATGCCCTGTGCAAAACGACTGCTTTCCTCCGATAGCTTACGAATTTCTTCAGCGACAATCGCAAAACCACGACCGTGTTCACCGGCGCGAGCCGCCTCAATGGAAGCATTGAGTGCCAATAGATTCGTCTGTTCTGAAATCGCTGTAATACCATCCAAAAACGCGTAAATTTCCTGTGTTTTTTCATGCAGTGCATTAACTGCTTCATAACTTGCTTTAACCGTTTCGTCAATGACGACAAATTGACTGCCTACATTTTCCAGCGCTGAAACACTGTCTTGAATCGTTTGCCTCAATGCCTGAAATGCTTCTGATAACTGCCGCATTATATTAAACGTCTTTACAACCTGATCACCTGATATCTGCATCGTTTGATCGACTATGCCCATGTTGTCAGATGCTTTTGCGATTTGTCTGTTCAAAGAGGCAATTGATACATGAATGCGCTCACTGCCTTCTTTTTGGCGTGAAACGTCGGCTGTTGCCGTTGCAGCCAGCGTCATAATTGTCATGGCAGTTGCTTCATTTTGCTGCACCAGCGATTGTATATCACCCAATGCATTACGACTTTCCTCAGTAGATTTTTGTGCACTTACCACAGCACCTTGACCCCATTTTGACAATAGCGCCAATACGATGAAACTACAAATAAAAACGCCAATTCTTGGTATAAATTCGCCAATCCCCATCCCTGCTTCCATTAAGAAGGTCGGTTTAATCGCATAGAGCCCCGTCAGCAAGACCGAGCTGCTAATACCAAACACCAGCATTCGTTTAAAATCAAAATACAGCGCCTGCATAATCAGCGCTAGAATATAAATATTGAAAAAGCGGGCAACCCCTCCATTAATAGCCGACATGCCAATGGACGCAATAAACGGAAGCAAAATAACAGCTTCTGCTTTAAAGCGAAGTGGCAATGGCAAAAAATAGAGGATCGTCGCAAATGTAGAAGCCGAAAATGTTGCAATTACAGCTCTAATTGCATATTCAGGGCCCGCGTTAAAATAGGCTGTTATACTCAATATTGCTGCAAATCCCCATACGAGCACAACGTTCGCACGGACAGCACGTTTTAAATTATAGTACATGGATACCTCCAAACAGTTCTATCAATAGATGCCTGCATCTAAAAAACAAAGTTTTATTGCGTTCGAATGCCGACACAGCTTTTACTAGGTGCGATGTTTATAAGCTTTATCGTATTTTCACATTGCCAATAAAGATTTTAGCGGTTATTAGAGCATCATTGTTTCATTTAAGCGGCGAATACAGTGAACATTGCCGCGGATACCGTTTTTTTTCTGAAACGCTTCTGTAATGGCAAAATTTGTCCCAAAGTGAATCGGAATAAAATGACGAATGTCAAAACGTTCTAAAAAATATTCGCCTGCCCAGCTATAAGCGTCCCCCAGTCTCGGATCGACGGGAATGAAAGCGATGTCAAAGGATTTGACATCAATGGTATCCACAATATCCTTAAATAGCTTTTCTTCTGCAAAATTGGCCGCAGTTCCGGCATTTTCCCAATGCCACCAGTTTAAATCACCGGCAAAAAAAACATTTATTGCCGCAAATGACACTGCGTAAGCATTTCCCAGATCACTTGAAGCATAAGCGTTTATAGACAGTCCGGCAATCTTTAGCTGATCGCCGGGCTTCATCGTTAGTACATTTTTAAACCCTTCTGTCGGTACATCTTCAGAAAAAATGTAATGTACTTTTCCCGTTTTAAATTGTATAAGTGATTTGACGAAATGATCTGAATGACTGTGTGATACAAAGATGAAAATTTTCTTGCTAAAGTCCACAAATTCGCCAATATCAGAAATGACATCAAAGAAGAGTTGAAATTCTTCATGTGTCACCATGACGCCGCTGTGCCTAAGATGTACGATCCTCATATGCGCTCCCTTCTCTACTTTTCATGCATCGATACCCATTCTAAAGACAATGGCTGATGAAGTGATCTTCTCCGTTCTTTATGGTTGTTGCCATTGCCAGCTATTAACCTATCTTAACGTTTAGAAGTATGTATCATTTTATGACTTTGTTAAATCAATGCTATTTCCTTATTATAGCATGCAGCCTCTTATTGTCACAGTGCAGCTTTCGACCTTACGCCCTCAGTGATGCTGTCTTTAACCGTACCGCCTTCGACTCCGCTGCTCATCTGCGGCAAAGAAACGCGACTATATAGACAAAGAAGATGACCTTCCGGTCATCTTCTACCCTTTCATATATGTCTTTTGTGTTTTTATGTGTGTTTTTATGTGTGTTTTTATGTGCGTTTTTACCTTTTTGCATCCTGTTCATCAAGCCATTATACATCGCAGAATTTTCTGTGCTTTGCCGCAACTGTTTTATGGGTGACGCCAAGCATTTTTCCCGCAGAGTTATAACTCCCGTATTTTTCAATTGCCATACAGTATATCTCTTTTTCATACGCTTCAAGCGGTGCAAGTTCTCCCTGAGGTGTTAAATTGATAAGCTGTGATTGTCTTTTAACCGGAATCGACTGATAGTGCTGTGTTACTGTCGTCGGTAGATTTTCCAGTTTCAATTTTACCCCGTCACTAAGTATAATCGACCTTTCGAGAACATTTTTCAGTTCTCGAATATTGCCTTTCCATGAATGCTGTGAAAGGAGGCCGATCACTTCTTCATCAACATAAAAGCTTTTCAGCTGATACTTTTCTGAGATTTGCTTTGCAAAATATCCGATGAGAAGCGGAATATCATCTTGCCGTTCTCTAAGCGGCAACATATGAATTTCTACAATATTTAACCGATAATACAAATCCTCTCGAAACTGGCCGTTTTCGATCATTTCTTCGAGATTACGATGTGTTGCAGCGATGATTCTCGTGTCCATTTGAAGCATTTCATTGCCGCCGACACGACAATATTCACGCTCTTGAAGGACGCGCAGCAGCTTCACTTGCAGTTGAAGCGGCAAATCACCAATTTCATCTAAAAACAGGGTTCCGCCCTGAGCCATTTCTATTTTACCGATTTTCCGCTTAATTGCCCCCGTAAAAGCACCTGCTTCATGACCAAACAATTCTGACTCTATCAGGTTTTCCGGAATAGCTGCGCAGTTAATCGCTACCCAGCGATCGATTTGTCGTTCACTGTATTCGTGTATAGAGCGTGCAACAAGTTCTTTTCCAGTACCGCTTTCACCTCTGATCAAAATATTGACATCTGCTTTTGAAACCCTGTGTGCAACGTTGAGTTCTTTGATAAGCCGATTATTTTGACCAATAATTTTAGGAAACGGATTGGAGAGCGCATCCGACTGCACCGGTGTCATTTTAACAGGTGATTTGTCGACAGTCTGATAAAATGCAATAATGCCTTCCAAAGCCTGTTCGTTGACAATAGGGCTTGTCTCAACACGATAAACGGCATGCTGGGTGTTCACATAGCCTTCCATTGATCGCCCAGTCTTTAAAGATTTGAGGAGCAGATCATCGTGACGATGATTAAAAAGTTTATCCTTAATCATATGACTTTGCAATTCGCCAAAAAATTCACAATACTTCTTGTTTGCATACCATACCCTTCCATTAACGTCAACAACAATGACGCCCCTTGGTATGCCATCGAAAATTGCATGTGCATTTTCAATGATAAAGTCCTGAGATCGCTTTTCTTGAATCGGTAATTTAGAAATATTCACATTGCACCCCCTAGTGATTTCCTAAATATGCTTCATACTTCTCGACGCAATAACATTGACACCCGTTCCCAATAAATTGCTGATGACGACTTCACCGCGTTTAATCGGCGCTTCTACAATGACGTCATCGATTTTTTTCATTGCTTCAAAAATGAGTTCCTTAGGGATTGGCTTTTCTGTACGAACTGGCAAACGCTTTAGCAGACCACCGCGTATAACCATCGTCGTCGGCAGCATGCGGGTCGGATTCGTCATTTCTTCAATTGCATATGCTTCACCGCGCTTACATTGATTGCCAATTACACTTAACCCCGTATCATCTTCAGTCGCCGTTACAGTTAGGCGACAGCCCATAGGGCATACAATACATACCATTTCCCTGGTCATGCCTTTCCCTCCTCCAATACAACGGATACTGTCATTTCAGCCTGCATGCCTTCAAATAGTTTTTTATCTACATCAATGCGCGCCATTTCGCCAGGCGCCAAATGACGATGTCTAACGCGTTTAATTTCAACACCACCCAGCTTCACTGACAGTGATGCATTATGATAAACATTTCGCACGCGCATAAAAAGCGCCACTTTCTCTTCAATACTGTCTACATTGATCTGTTGCGGTACAATATACCCGACACCCGTTTCGGCTTTTGTGCATATAACCATCCCCTTATGGTCTGTACAAGCATCCGCCAAAACATATTTAGCCGCCGCATTGCCGGCATGCCGACTTTCTTCTGTTACAAAGTCGACGAGATCGTGAACGTGCACCACATTGCCACAGGCGAAAATCCCCGGCGCCGTCGTCTCCATATTTGAATCGACAACGGGACCGTTTGTCACGGAATCAATCGCAATCCCCGCTTTTCTGGAAAGCTCATTTTCAGGAATCAGGCCAACAGACAAGAGAATGGTATCACATTTGTATTCAATTTCTGTTCCCGGAATAGGCTGCATTTTATGATCGACCTTTTGAATGACAACCCCTTCTACACGATCCCTTCCCTTTATAGCCGTAATTGTGTGGCTGAGCATCAGCGGTATATTGTAATCATCAAGACATTGAACAATATTGCGCGTAAGCCCTCCGGAGAACGGCATAATTTCTGCGACAGCGAGTACTTGCGCTCCTTCAAGCGTCATTCTTCTCGCCATAATGAGGCCAATGTCCCCTGAGCCCAAGATCACAACGCGCTTACCGACCATATACCCTTCAACATTGATATAGCGCTGTGCTGTTCCAGCATTGAAAACCCCTGCCGGGCGGTAACCCGGTATCGCCAGTGCACCTCTCGTCCGCTCCCTACAGCCCATAGCAAGAATAACCGCTTTCGCCTTAATGACTTGAATACCCTTTGCTGCATTACTGATGATTATTTGACGTTCTTTTGTTATTTCCAGAACCATTGTATCCAATAGGTATTCAATGCCCATTGTTTCAAGTTCATCGATAAAGCGCTCCGCATATTCCGGTCCCGTCAACTCTTCATTAAATACGCGCAGACCAAATCCGTTGTGAATGCACTGCTGTAATATTCCGCCGAGTTCACGATCGCGTTCAATGACCAAAATTGAATGAACGCCCTGCTTCCGCGCTTCGACTGCCGCAGCAAGCCCTGCCGGGCCGCCGCCAATTACGACAATATCATATTGCGTCATCTTTATCCCCCCGTTTTGTCTTGCCCGTCAAGATATAGGATTCCAAACCTTCCTGTTTGATATCCGTCATCTTGAGTGAAAGTTCCCGCGTTAGAATTTCCATTACCCGAGGACCGCAAAAACCACCTTGGCATCTGCCCGCTCCCGGTCTCACACGTCGCTTAATGCCATTAAGCGTTCTGCCTCCGGCGTTACGGTGTATCGCATCAATGATCTCACCTTCTGAAATCATCTCACATCGGCAAATGATCCTGCCATATCGCGGATCTTTTTCAATCACCGCCTGTTTTGCCTCAATCGTCATATCGGCAAATTTAACCCTAGGTCGCCGAATTGGATTAAATGTTGGATTCGCTGCTGTTTCTGGATTAATGTCAAGATAAATACTGACAACGCGTTCGGCAATCGCCGGTGCTGAGGACAATCCCGGCGATTTAATGCCCGCTACGTTAATAAAGTTTTTTACTTCTGTTGATTCTTCAATGATAAAATCACCGGTCGACGGTTCTGCACGCAGACCTGCAAACGTTGTTATATTCAGCTTGTATGGCACGACTTCGCATATTGCAGCCGCTGTCTCCCGAATATACTGCAGCCGATCACCAGTGGTGTTGGTCGCTTCTTTGTCAAAAGGCGTTAAATCCTGCGAATCGGGCCCGACGAGCACATTGCCGTCTATGGTCGGGGCAACGAGTATGCCTTTGCCGAGTTTACTGGGACATGGGAAAATAACGTGATTAACGAGACCATTTGCCTCTTTGTCAAGTAAATAGTACTGTCCGCGTCTTGGTTTAATTTTAAAATGTGATGTTGTAACCATGCTGTAAACGGCATCCGCATAGATGCCGGCGGCATTAATAACAGTGCTAGCAGACACCGTTTCATCTTTTGAATGAATTTCAAATCCATTTGTCTTCCGATCAATACCTGTGACTTCAAAATTCAATTTTAATGTGGCACCATTGTCCATTGCATTTTCGCAATAGGCAATCGCAAGTTCCCACGGCTCAACGATGCCTGCCGTAGGCGCATAAAGAGCTGCTTTAATCGCTTTATTAAGGTTTGGTTCACGCATTCTTACTGTATCGCCTGACAATATCTCTAGGCCGGGAACGCCAAGAACCTTACCATTTTCAAGCAGTGATTCCAATGTTTCAACTTCCTCATCATTTTGTGCAACGACCAATGAACCCACGCGCTTAAAAGGTACATCCAGCGCTTTGCAGACTTCATCATACATGGCATTTCCCTTCACGTTCATTTTGCCTTTTAATGAAGTCGCAGGCGCATCATAGCCCGCATGAACAATCGCACTGTTTGCCTTTGTCGTCCCAACGGCGACATCGTTGCCGCGTTCGAGTATGACAATGTTTAATGCATAGCGTGACAGTTCTCGTGCGACAGCGCTGCCAATAACGCCTGCACCAATAATTGCAATATCATACATTGATATCCCCCTAAATTTCCGTCCGATCTCTTCCGCCGCTGAGACAATCTCCGCAACGCTTTAAAAGACATCCCTTGGCTCATGGCTTCCAAGGACTGGTTAACGTTGTACCTATTCATAAAAAAAACCGCTACTAAGTAAGCCCACTTCCGTGGGCCACTTATTAGCGGTTCTCATCACTCTTACCTTTCAATATCCAATTGTTAGTTCCAGTATATCACAGCGATACTGTCCTGTATAGTCGGATAACTATTTTTCCCAAGCTTTCGCGCGTTCAACAGCTCTAACCCAGTCTTTATAGATTTTGCTGCTGTCTTCTTCTGCCATTGCCGGTTCAAAGACTTGATCAACTGCCCAGTTCTTGACAATTTCATTTTTTGACTGCCAGAAGCCGACGGCCAAGCCTGCAAGATATGCGGCACCAAGTGCAGTCGTCTCTGTTACTTTCGGACGATGTACTTCAACACCTAAAATATCAGACTGGAACTGCATTAAGAAGTTATTCGCCGTTGCACCACCGTCAACTTTCAGCGCTGCAAGTTTAATACCTGAATCTTCTTCCATTGCACTGATAACGTCTTTTGACTGGTAAGCAATGGATTCGAGTGCCGCACGAATGACGTGATTTCTGTTTGCGCCGCGTGTTAAGCCAACCATTGTACCGCGTGCATACATATCCCAATGTGGTGCACCTAAACCTGCAAATGCCGGAACCAAATAGACGCCGTTTGTATCGGCAACTTTTGTCGCAAAGTATTCACTGTCTGCTGAGTCATTGATTAATTTCAATTCATCTCTAAGCCATTGAATAGTCGCGCCGCCCATAAAGACAGAACCTTCAAGTGCGTATTCAACTTTACCGTCAACGCCCCATGCAATAGTCGTTAAGAGTCCGTTTTTAGATTGAACGCGTTTTTCACCCGTTTGCATCAGAATAAAGCAGCCTGTGCCATAAGTGTTTTTGACCATACCGTCTTCAAAGCATGCCTGTCCAAAGAGCGCCGCTTGCTGATCGCCAGCAATCCCTGCAATTGGAATATTAGCGCCGCCAAATGTTTTGGCATCTGTATGCCCATATACTTCAGATGAAGGCTTCACTTCCGGCAGCATTGATTTAGGAATGCCAAGTTCTGCCAAGATTTTATCATCCCACTTGAGATCGCCGATATTGTAGAGCATCGTTCTGGATGCATTCGAATAATCCGTCACATGTACAGCGCCGCGTGTAAGGTTCCAAACGAGCCATGTATCGATGTTTCCAAATAAGAGTTCGCCTCTTTCAGCTTTTTCTCTGGCACCTTCTACATTATCCAATATCCACTTAACTTTTGTTCCTGAGAAATAGGCATCGACGACAAGCCCTGTCGCATCGCGAATGTATGCTTCAAGACCCTTTGCTTTTAAATCGTCACATATAGCGGCAGTTCTGCGGCATTGCCAGACAATTGCATTATAAACAGGTTTACCTGTTGCTTTATCCCAAACAACCGTTGTTTCACGCTGATTGGTAATCCCAATTGCCGCAACTTCATCCGGACTGACGCCTGCTGTTTCCAGAACTTCTCTGGCAACACCTGACTGCGTACCCCAGATCTCCATTGCATCGTGCTCAACCCAACCTGCTTTAGGATAGATTTGTGTAAATTCCTTTTGAGCAACTTTGACAATTTGTCCCGCTTTGTTGAAGAGTATTGCGCGCGAACTCGTCGTTCCTTGGTCTAATGCTAAGATGTACTTTTTATCCATGGATATGCCTCCTTAAATATTATAAACAAGATAAAATGAAACCGCCGATTGTACCGCCGATAATCGCGAAAAGTGCATTGGTTAGACCTTTTCCTACATGATCGCCTGAAATCGCAGATGCGACAAAAAGGCCAACACCTGCTGCAAATGCCATATCTACCCATGCGCCTGTCTGAACGATCAAACCGACGCCGTGATTAATGGTCCATGCAAGACCGACGATAAAGGATGCAGCCATCCAGCCCCCAATCGGCCCAAAATCTTCAACAAACTTACCCCATAAAAGTCTGATTAAAAATGGAAAAATAAAACCGCCTGCTATTGTTGTAATGATATTTGCCATTGTCATGATTCCGCCTCCTATTCTGCTTTCGCTTTATAGCGTTCAAAAGCAACGGCTGTGACCCCGCCAAGGATCCCACCGATAGCAACAAATAATAAAGTTGGAAGCGCATCCACGCCAACGCTGATACCATTTTCAAACACGCCGCGCATTAAACCGGCAGTACCAATACCGAGCGCCATGTCTACCCAAGCGCCGTCATTGTTATGTACACCGAGATAGTGATTCATATACCACATTGAACCGATAATTAAAAAGCCGGCAAACCAGCCGCCGCCAATGCCGTAAGCACCTGAAAAAGCACCCCAAACGCTCATGACGAACATACCTGCAATCGCAGTTCCGATGATCGTAAATAAATGTTTCACTTCATTCCACCCCTTCTTTTAGTCGTTCCAAATTTCCCTTTTGCTCGTTGAAATACCACTCGCACCAGCTTTGAGACTCTGGATGATATCATCCTTTGTCGTGATGAGTCCACCCGTAATAATGGGCTTTTTCGTCAAACTGACAAATTGACTCGTCATCGTTGGCATAATCCCCGGCAATATTTCTACAGCATCGGGAGAACAGTCGTACACGGATTTCACACCTGATTCAAAATTGTGCGAATCCAGCAAAAAAATTCTTTGAATGGCCATGACATTCATTTTTTTGCACGCTTTAATCAAATGTGTCTTTGTCGTAATGATCCCATCGGGCTTCGTGACGTCACATATAAATTTTAGCCCCATTAAATCCCTCGACAAACCCTCCACGAGATCAGCGTGAACAAAAACTTTTTTGCCGGTTGCCTTCACACGGTTAACTGTTTCTTCAAGAGACAAAATCGTACTTGTCAATAGAAAAACAATTTCTACTTGCGAATTCAGCGCTTCATCCAGTGCATCTTCATGATGGATAGCTGCAATGATAGGATTAATATGAAGACCAGATAATAATTCGTTTCCCATTTGCACCTCCACAACTTATATACGTTGCAAATGTCATGCCAAACGCAGCTTTGTGAATATTGTACCGTTTGACATACATTCGCATTTGTAAGGGGTAAAAATTTCCCAAGTATCCTTGCTTAATTTAGCCAATATCTGATATTTTTTACCAACGCAAGCGTCGTTTTGTCGCCTATTCAGAATATATCGTGATCTTGATTTATTTCTTCATGCATTAACTGAACCCGCTTTTTGGCTTCTGCAAGCGCCGTCTTTCCGGTCGGTGTTATATGATAATACTTTCGCCGCTTGCCTGAAACCGTTGCCATCTCCTGCGTCAAAAGTTCCATTGACAGCATTTGTTTTAAAATCGGATAAAGTGTTCCCGGGCTGAGTGCGTAACCGTGAGAAGCGAGTTCGTCAATAAGCCATGCACCATAGATAGGTGCTTGCGCTGCGTGGTATAAGATATGAACCTGTATAAAACCAAGAAAAAGTTTTCTCAATATCCTTTCTTGCATCAATTGCCCCCTGCTGTTATAATATTATTATCCTTATCGATATCGTATTTCGATATCGTATTTCGTAATTTAATTGTAACATGACAAGATTTTCATTTCAACCAATCGGCCATAAATGATATACCCTTTTAAGGAGGCATTATGCCAAGCATACTCATAAAAACACAGTCACTTGCCTTTCATCATATGATTAAGTATCCCGATCTTCAGATTCAAGAAGAAAAGCTCACTTTTATCAAAGGTCCAAGCGGTACAGGCAAGACAACATTGCTAAAATTATTAAACGCAACAGCTTCACCGTCAGCGGGTACCATCTATTTAAATGATTCTTCAATTGATTCTATCGATGCAGTATCACTTAGACGACAACTGCTCCTATGCGGCCAAACCGTCTATTTATTCGACAGCAGCATTCGCGAAAATTTTATACAATATTATCAATACCGCAACTTGAATGCGCCGGATGAAGAGACCATGAAAAAGTATCTCGACCTTTGCACCGCCTCATTTTCACTGGATACCAAATGTCAAACGCTTTCCGGCGGCGAGCGTCAGCGCGTCTACATTGCTATTTTTCTCTCATTTAACGCCGATGTTCTTATGCTGGATGAGCCAACTTCTGCACTTGATGAGGCAACGAGCCGAAAACTATTTGAAAACCTTAAAAAGTACATGGCCGAAACCCACCAGACACTTATTGTGGTCAGCCACGACCAGCGGCTGATCGAAACATATGCAGATGCTGTCATCGACCTTGAAGTGATAAAGGAACAGACTCAGCACGCTGCCGTCAATACGGCTTTAACCCAAAAGGAGGCATAATCCATGAATGAAATTATTCAGCTAAACCTCATCCAGTTCAGCAGCATTTACCTGCTTTTGCTCGTCGTTCTAGCCGTTATGAAACGTGCCGAAATCGAACAGTCAAAGTTGTTGGTCATCGCCAGTATTCGCATGACCATTCAACTCATTTTAGCAGGACTCGTCCTCACATACATCTTTGACAATCCACATCCGCTTTGGACGCTGCTCTACATTTTTTCGATGATTGCCTTTGCCTTTCACCGTGTTTTATCAAAACAACCTGGTCTCAATCGCGCATTCAAAACCGGTATCATGGTGTCAATTGCGCTTAGTGGACTGCTTGTCATCCTCTATTTTATTGGTGGTGTGATCGGAATCAGTGTTTTTAATCCTCAGTACACCATTCCAATTGGCGGCATGATTATCGGCAATGCCATGACCGGTGTATCACTGGGTATTAAAACCTTTATGTCGAGTCTTGCATCCGATCGCAATAAAATTGATACGTTGCTCAACCTTGGCGTCGAACCGCGCAAAATATTATTGCCCTATGTTAATCAGTCGCTTGAAACAGCGCTTTTACCAACACTTAATAGCATGCTGAGCATGGGGATTATATCGCTTCCCGGCATGATGACCGGACAAATTCTTTCCGGAACGATGCCCTTAACGGCAATTATGTATCAGATTGCCATTATGATTGCCATCTGTACGGCGGTTTGCCTCTCGGTCTTTTTATCGCTGACCTTCGGCTACAAATCGCTTTACAATCATCGCCAACAGATCATGCTACCTTAACATAACCAAGCGTTCATTAAGCGTTTAAACATGTTTTAATCGTTCTCTATCTATTTTTCTATACTGTTTTAATAACCGACGGTATAGTGCTTTTATTAATGATATTCATAAAAGCGCTCATCCTACATTTATTGACGCATGACTTTTCTGAATCTAAAAACGGTATCTGGCAAAATGACGACAGATACCGTTTTTATTGTATTCACAGATTCTTTTTAAAGAAAAACATGGTCATGAACCCTTAAAAAATTGATAAAAGGATCGTTATAACCAAACCACATTTGGTTTATTTCTAGGAACCGTCCGCTTATAAGTGACATTTGGATGCCCGACAACCATACACGTTACAATTTTCGTGCGATCTGCCACACCTAAGAAATCGGCAATTTTAGGATTCATTGCAGAAGCCCTGACAAAGAAACCGCTGAACATCGTACCAAGCCCCATTGCATTAATCATCAATTCCATATTTGAGGATGCCAGAGCGCCATTCACTTGTGAATCGGCAACGACGACAATAATGGCAGGTGCATTAAAGAAAAGTCGATCGTTGGCAACCGGATCTATCTGGTAAGCCTCATACATTTTTAACCACAGCTTTGCATAGCCCGACGATTCGCGTTTGCCCTCTTCAACTTCCTTGATAAAGAATTTAGCAGCCTCGTTTAAGCTCTCAAAAATGAGATCTTTTAGTGCGTTGAGTTCTTTCTGTACAACAATAAATGAGACATCTTGCAAATTACCGCCGGTTTGCGTAAATCTGCCGGCATTAATAATCCGCATAATTTCTTCCTGCGTTAATGCTTGATTTTTAAAATTACGAATGGTTCGTCTGAAATGAATAAAATTCATCATTTTTTCTGGCGCAATATCAAAATCGTCTGCATTGTACTCAACAACTTCCGCCATGTCTAGATGATCACAAGTGACGGCATTCACAGGGCAAATTGCGACACAATGCCCACATGCGATACAAGTGCGATTTCGAATAACCGCCTTGCCATTCTCACTTATTTTAATATCTCTTGGAAAACAGTCCGCTACGCATTTTCCACACCCTGTACATTTTTCTTGGTTAACGATGAACATGGTCAATCTCCCTCTTTTTATCGTTGTTTTAAGCTCATTATAACATAAAAATAGCCTTTGGACAGCCAACGTAATTGGCAATTTCCAAAGGCTAAAGAATTTCACAGCCATACTTATTCTAAATCTGTTCAGTCAATTAAATTGACATTTTTCATCTTATTCGACCTGTGTCTTTAGTGAATTTCTATTTGTCGCTTGGTTTCAACTTTTTGTTGTTTTGGCACGTAGAGCTTTAACATGCCGTCTTCCAATTTTGCACTGATATTTTCAGAATCGACATCACCTAAGTATATGCTGCGTTTCATGGAACATCTTTTTATTTCTCTGTGCAAATAATTATTCTCTTTCTCTTCAACGGATTCGTCTCGCTCAATGTCAATCATGAGTCTATTTTCATCCAGTGTGACATTGATTTCATCTTTATTGACACCCGGAACTTCTGCGACAATTTCGTAGTGATCAGCTTCATCTTTGACATCTACCTTAAACGTATCTGCTGCAAGGCTTCGGCGTGCTGGCCAGCTATCTGAGAAAAAGTCGTCTAAAACATTGTAAAAATCATTGCTGAAAACATCGCCTCTTCTTCTGTTGAATGGTACTAAACCTGTCATGTTAAACAACTCCTTTCAATTTTAAATGATCAATTTATCTGAATTGTTAGCACTCTAGTTTGTTGAGTGCTAATCTTTAATTATGTTATACACCCTTCTCAAATAAAATTCAAGGGGTTTCACACATTTTTTTGTAACGATTATGTGAACCGTTTGTAAAGACAAAAAAAGCTATCATATGCTTTCATATGATAGCGCCTTCGTCATATTGACATGCATGCATTTTGAATAGCCAGCATTACAGCCATTGTTTTAATAGCGCATTGTCGCGGGAATGTGCTTATGCGTATTAATCCATCGTTTCAATAAATGCCGACAGTTCCGCTATGGCTTCAGCCTCATCTGCACCTTCACAAGAAAGTGTCACAACAGAACCCTTTGCAGCACCCAGCGTTAAAATGCTCATGATCGATTTGCCATTGATCTCTTTTCCCTCACATGCTAAACCAATATCACATTGGTAACCCATTGCTTTTTTAGCAAAAATAGATGCCGGCCTTGCGTGGAATCCCGCTTCTGCAGCGATAACAATTTCCTTTTTCATCTTCATTACCTCCTTGAAAATGTTTCGAGATATGCTTTGATTTCGTCAGCCGTTTTAAGGGCCATCACGGCATCAACCAGTGCACCAAGCTCTTTTGTATCCAAATGACGAATAATCTCTCTCGATTTTAATATTTTAGTTGGCGACATACTAAACTCTTCGAGTCCCATCCCAAGCAAAAGTGGAATTAACAATTTATCACCCGCTGCTTCACCACACATACCAACCATTTTCCCTGCATTTTTACAGGCGATAATCGTCTGGTGAATCATTCTCAGGACCGCAGGATGAAACGTATTGTTCAAATTGCCCAGCAATTCGTTCATGCGGTCTGCAGCCATGACATACTGTGTCAAATCATTGGTACCAATACTCATAAAGTCGGCTTCTGTCGCCAAGATATCCGCAATTGCTGCAGCAGAAGGCACTTCAATCATGATTCCAACCTGAATCGCCTCATCAAATGGCTGGTTTAATTTTCTGAGTGTCTCTTTTGCCTTTTGAACAGCTTCTTTTGCTGCAAGAAGCTCATCAAATGTTGCAATCATCGGGAACATAATCTTAACAAAGCCATAATGACTTGCGCGCAAAATTGCCCTGAGCTGTGTTTGAAACAAATCATCCCGGTCAAGACATATGCGTATCGCTCTATAGCCTAAGAAGGGATTCATTTCCGAAGCGATATTCAAATATGGAACGTGCTTATCACCGCCTGCGTCAAGGGTTCTGATAATAAGCGGTTTTCCTTTTAAGATTTCAGCCGCGCGCTTGTATGCCTCAAATTGTTCATTTTCGGTTGGCGCAGTTTCACGGTCCATATAAAGGAATTCACTTCTAAACAGTCCGACGCCGTCTCCGCCATTTTCCATGACCTGAACGGCATCCTTAGGATTTGCAATATTACCGGAAATCTCAACGGCAATGCCGTCTCTGGTCATACTTTCAGCTGAAATAAGCATTTTAAGCGCTTCCGCCTCTTCTCTTTGCGCCTCAAGTTTGGCCGTCAGTTTTTTCATCATGTCTTGACTCGGATTTTCAAAAACTTCGCCTGTACCACCGTCAATAACCAGTCGAATGCCCTCTTCAATTTTGCGCGTTGCCTCTGACACGCCAATCACTGCCGGCAGTCCCATCGTCTTGGCAATAATAGCGGAATGCGAACTGGCACTGCCAATTTCTGTGATAAAGCCTTTGATGAAAGGATTCGTAAAGCCGACAGTATCTGAAGGTTCAAAGTCACGGCCCACGAGGATGGTATCTTCTTGAATCAGCGAATAGTCTACGAAATCAATGCCAAGCATATTGCTGAGGAGCCGACGTGAAACATCTCTGAGGTCAGCAACGCGCTCTTTTATGTAAGCATCGTCAATCCCTTCAAAAATTTGAATAAACGCACGTGTAGCCTTATCCGTCGCGTAGGCAGCATCACAATTTTCTTCTTTAAGTATTTGCTCAATACTATTCATCCACTCCGGATCTTGAAGAATCATTTGATGTGCTTCAAAGACCTTAGCCTCTTCTTCACCAATCTGTCTTTTGGCTACATCCTCTAAATTTTTAAGCTGTTTTTCTGTCATCGCCACAGCATTCACTAGTTTTTGCCGTTCATTATCGAGCTGCGCTGCTATTTGCTTTGTCACTTCTATGACTGGCTTGCTGACGATGCGCGCTTTGCCAATACCGATACCGTCTGATGCCGCAATTCCTTTCATGATTCAACCTCGCATTCTACTAATCTCAGATGAAGGCGATTTCGGCAAGCTCCCGAAATCGCCTCATGACAAATATCACAATGATTTAATCTCTCTTGTTTGGTTTTATTGCTACCAAGATGGCAGCTGTAACTGCTGATCCGGCAATAATTGATACGACATACATTAACAGATTGGTTACCGCATTTGGAATGAAGAGAACAAATAAACCGCCATGTGGTACTGCCAAACCGCAATTGAAGAGCATCGAAAGACCGCCGGCCAATGAAGAACCAATGACAATCGCCGGTATTACGCGAGCGGGGTCTGCAGCAGCAAATGGTATAGCACCTTCAGTTATAAAAGATGCACCCAGTGCATACGCCGCTTTTCCGGCTTCATATTCTTCTGCGGTAAATTTTTTCTTTGCAAGCGTCGTTGCAAGTGCAATACCGAGCGGTGGCACCATCCCCGCTGCCATGACAGCCGCCATGACCATTGAAGGCTGACCTGCGACAAGTGTACCGGCACCAAAAGCATAAGCTGCTTTATTAATTGGCCCACCCATGTCAAACGCCATCATCGCACCCAGTATAATGCCAAGAATGAAACCATTGGTGCCACTCATACCTGATAGCCAGTTATTTAAAGCCGTATTAATCGCACTGACCGGTCCGCCAATAATATAAATCATGCCCAGACCGACAATTAATGTGCTAAGTACCGGCAAAATGAGAACGGGCATTAACCCTTGTAGTGTTTTTGGTAGTTTAATCGCTTTTTTCAGGGCTTCAACAGTGTAACCTGCAAAGAAACCGGCGAGAAGGCCGCCGAGGAAACCCGCACCGATAGATGCTGCCAGCATCCCGCCAACCATGCCGGGAACCAAACCGGGTCTATCCGCAATGGAATAAGCAATATAGCCAGCCAGTATTGGTACCATCAGTGCAAAAGCCGATCCGCCGCCGATGGTCATAAGTGCCGCTGCAACAGTGCCTTCTTCTTGAAATGCCTGAATGCCGAATATGAAAGACAGCGCAATCAATATACCGCCGGCAACGACAAACGGGATCATAAATGAAACACCTGTCATCAAATGCTTATAAAACGCAGGCTGCTTGGATTTCTTTTCCTGCTTGACAGATGCTACCTGTTCGAGCAAATCACTGCCGTAAACTGAAGCCGTCTTCGTGTCCTCAATTAATCCCTTCGCATTTTTAATGGCATCCTTTACAGATACTTTTACAAGTTTTTTCCCGGCAAAACGTTCGAGTGGCACATTTGTATCCGCTGCAATAATCACCGCATCTGCCGCTTCAATATCCGATTCGGTCAGTTCATTTTCTGCGCCAACTGATCCTCTTGTCTCAACTTTCATGTTAATGTCCATTTCATTTGCTGCGATTTGGAGTGCTTCGGCCGCCATATACGTATGGGCGATTCCGGTTGGACATGCTGTAACAGCTACAATTTTCATAGCAATGCCTCCTTTTAAAACAACCTAAATAAAATTTATGATTCCCCTAAGATGCGAATCACGTCTTCATAGTTTTGGGCTTTCATCAGCTCATCTCTAACGGCTTGATGCATTAATTTACGTGAGAGCATACTGAGAATTCTAAGATGCTCATCGCCCCCCGCTTCCGGTACTGCAACCAGAAAAAGCAAATAGGCCGGTTCATCATCCATCGATTCAAATTCAACACCCTTTTGGCTTCTGGCAAATACAAGCGATGGCGTTGTGACACCGTCACTTTTGCCGTGCGGGATCGCAATCCCCATACCAATGCCCGTACTAAATTCAGCCTCTCTATGAAATACAGCTTCCGCATACTTACGTCGATCATTTAGCTTTCCGCTCTCTTCCAAGCGGTCGATCATCGCTTCAATCGCCTCAGTCTTTTGAGTTGCTTCAAGCGATTCCATAAATAGTTCTTTTGTTAATAAATCTGTTATCATCCTTTTGCTCCTTCCTCCATGGGCGCTTCAATGCACCGCGTGAATAATTGCTTATGATATCATCTATAATTTCTGAACAACAACGCGTTTTAAATACGCTGACATCTTCTCCAAATCGCCTGTTAAGCTTCCCTCAGTCGTAATCACACAGGTTGCTGCCGCAACAGCTTCCCTAATAATCGTCTCAGGTGCCTCACCTCGGCTGAGTCCTAGCGTTAGACCCGCTACAATGGCATCCCCTGCACCCACTGTCGATTTTACGGGGACTTTAACCGCATTTGCCACAATGGCACGTTCTGCATCTACCCAGAGTAGTCCTTTTTCACCCATACTGACGACAACTGTTGAAACACCTCTTTCAATAATTTGTCTTGCATATTGAATGGCTGATACCGAATCTTCTATTTTAATGCCGAACAGTTCGCCAAGCTCATGAATATTTGGTTTGATGAGCCATGGCTTAAACTTAATGAACGCTTCCAGCTGCGCGCCGCTGACATCTGCAATTACTTTTACGCCCAGCGCTTCTGCATGTGAAAATACAGTCTCATAAAACGCTGTATCAATGCCCTGCGGCGATGATCCGGAAATCACCAGCCAATCCCGAGGTGAGATCGCATTCGCAATAGTCTCTGCCAGTACCTTGCAAGTTTCTTCATTTAGAACTGGGCCCGGTTCATTGATATCTGTAAAGGTATGATTCAGCGGATCGACGATTTTAATATTCTCTCGGGTATTGCCCTCAATTTCAAAAGCCATAATACTAAGACCATCCGCCTTTGCACGGTCTCTGATAAATGCGCCATTTTCTCCGCCAAGCACGAGAAGTGCTTTAGAGGTGCCACCCATGGCATTAATTGTTTTTGTCACGTTCAGCCCTTTGCCGCCAATATCGCGACGAATGTGCTTAATGCGATTTACCTGATCCATACTAAAATTGTCAACAATAATGGTCCTGTCAATTGCCGGGTTCAGCGTTACCGTTAATATCAATCGAGTCACCTGCTTTCATGATTAAATCTACCCCTGATTTCTCAAATAATTCAATAAATTCCATATCTGGCGACCGATCTGTAATGATCCCGTCAACTGCTTTTAAATCGGCAAAGTACGCTAAACTCACATGGCCAAACTTATTGTTGTCCGAAACGATAAAACTTCGCCGTGCACGTCTAATCATCGTCGCCTTTGTTTCAGCCTCTATCAAGTTCGGTGTTGAAAAGCCGTCCTTTGATATGCCATTGGTCCCGATAAAGGCAATATCCGCACTAAGAGACTGTAGATTTTTATCTGCAAGCGGTCCCACGAGTGCATGAGTTTTCCATCGCATCATGCCGCCGGTCATAATAATTTCGCAATTTGGATTGTCTTCTAAAACATTGGCAACATCCAGTGAATTGGTAATTACCGTAAACTGTTTTGCTTTAATGTGTTTTGCAATTTCAACAGTTGTCGTGCCCGCATCCAAAATAACGACGTCATGTTCTTTTATCATCATTGCCGCCAGAAAACCAATGGTTTGCTTTTCTTCCTGATAGCGATCTGCTTTCTCAACATAAGTCGGTTCCCATTCGCCTTCATCAATGACCATTGCACCACCATGCGTCCTGATCAGCAGATGCTGTTCTTCTAGCTCACTGATATCTTTTCGGATCGTAGGCTCCGAAACAGCAAATTTTTGTGCCAATTCCAAATTTCTTACCTTACCGTTCATATGAAGTAACCTGAGTATTTCCCGTTTTCTTTCTTCTGCAAACATGGGTGCCTCCAACCGTTCATTATTCTGTCACTTGTTAACGCTCGATATATTCCGATACTTTCGTTTTGTTTCGTTTTGCTTCTTTGATTTTATAATAATTGGTTTCTGTACAAATGTCAATACACAAATATTTCTTTTGTTTTTTATTATACTCGTTTATTTTCGTTTTAAACATTTTTTTGCTTTTTCAATATAAAAAAAGCTGCTTTCAAATGAATCAAATCATTTCAAAACAGCTTTTAATCGTTTCGTTTCCTTGCTTATTGTTTTTTAAATGCTGGAATCAAATAAGGCGCTTCCTTGTCATTAAGGACTGCCACCAGGTTTTCAGCTGCCGACATCGCCATACGCGTTCGCGTTTCTTCAGTTGCAGAGCCTATGTGCGGTACCGTCAGAATTCTGGGGTGCTTCAGCAGCGGATTGTCTGCATCGATGGGCTCCTGACAAAAAACATCTAATGCCGCCCCCCAGATTTCACCATGCTCAACAGCATGAATAAGCGCCGCCTCATCAACGGTCTGTCCTCTGGAAGCATTAATAAAAATAGCCGTATTTTTCATTTTTCTAAAGGCATCCGCATCCATCAATCCGCGTGTTGATTCTGTTAACGGAACCATCAACACGACAAAATCAGCCTCAGACAGCAATTCAGAAATTGAAGCGTACGTAATCCCCCATAGGCGTTCCGCTTCTTCATCGCGATGACGATTATGATACATGACGGTCATATCAAATCCGGCTGTGGCACGCTTAACAATTTGCCTACCAATGCGACCCATGCCAATAATCCCCATCTTTTTATGATGAACATCTAAGCCAAATAAGGTTTCAACATCCGTTGGCAACCAATTTCCCGATTTAACATAAGCATCCAGTGAAGCAATTCTTCTGGCAGCGCCGAGCATGAGTGCCATGACGAGATCCGCAACCGTATCATCTAAAACTTCCGGGGTATGGGTGCCGACAACGCCTTTGGCTTTCATCGCCTCAATATCTAAATGATTGTATCCAACCGAAATTGTGCTGACAACTTTTAACCGGTCTGCCATTGAAAGCGTTTTTTCATTGATGGCAATACCACTGACCATAACGCCATCAACACCTTTTAGTGCTTCTTCAATTGTACTGTCAGAACTTGGCGTCCAATAACGGCATTCACAATGCGCTTTCAAATAATCAATCACATTTTCCGGCAGTTTCTGCGTAATAAGAATCGTAGGCTTCATGATAACTCCTTGTATAAAAAACAATCGTCGTCCGACGATTTGCTTCTATCAAACTTCTTTCTTATAATTAGGCTGTTATTTAAGGCAATCACAGCAGCATACAAACCATGAAACATGCAGTCACGTTCTACAGTAATTTCAATCCTTTAACAGCCAGCGATTCCATTCCCAGAAATTTATGTGTATCAATGGTAACTGTATCGCTTTTCAAACTTGGATTTTTGTAAAAGTATACCGTATAATCCTCAACATTAAAGACATCATATTTTCTGACATCATCCTTTGGTTCGCCGACAACAGCGTTTGGTTCACCGATTTCAACACATCCCCCGGCAATAACAAGCCCAACTGTCAATATTTTAGCATTCTTTTTGTCTAAATAAAGCCTTGCCTTTTCTGATATTTCAATTTGCATGTTTATCCTCCTCATTCTTTACACTTTGAGTATAATCATTATCATCAAAACCGTCAACGTCATTGCAATGGATCTTTTTGACAGACAATCTGTTACGAATGTAACAACATCTTCACTAGCGTTGCATAAACGTTTCACAAAGAAAACTCGAATGGTTACATCTCCTTTAGATGTAATAATATAACATTAATTTTTCTCGTTAGTATTA
>JASUSA010000055.1 GCA_030446305.1 Clostridiales bacterium
ATCATTTATTTTTACATCAAAAGGCCCTCCAAACGGGATGCTAGAACGCATAACTCTGGAAGGCCTGTTTTTATAGATGCTATGGCAGCTGTCAGTTGTGCTTTTACGAGATGCCGGTTGCGACAACTCTTAAATGGACGACCATTGGCTGATCGTAGCCGGGAACATTGTCAAATCGGTTAAATTCTGTAACGCGAAGGATAAAGGTTTCGCCTTTTTTGTCGCCGTCCTTAGGCGTCATATACATTTTGTAATCTAATGCAACGGTATCATTTTCAACAACACAATTTTCAATGGGGCCCATATCCATTTCATAAGCATCGCGCTGATGTTTCATGGCTGATCGATAGTCTTTGTATATCTGCGGTTCTGGGCCAATTGCTTCTATAACACATTCATCCGCGTATAGACTGTCTGCAATTTTCAACCAACCGGCATAGTCGGGAACCCATTTTGCCCACCAGTCAAACATTCTTAGTTTTATTGCATTTTCAAATGCACTTCGACCTGGTATTTCAGATTTTACTTCTTCTAAAACGTTTTCTAAGCCTGTATCTCTTTGTTTACCATAAATAGTTTTTGTCATTTTAATAGCCTCTTTTCTTATTAATCAATCCAGTTGGGAGTGTTTAGTGAGAAAATGGCATCGTTCAAATTTTGATCCTTTCACCACAATAGACACTGTTTTCAACATACGAAAATTCAACGTGTTTTAGTGAAGGATGAACTTAATGGAATGATGCAATTTCCTTAAGTTCATCATAGTGACCACATATTTGCAAATAATTTAAGAATTGTTTGTATAATATGAATAATAACGATTGTATTTTTTCAGGAAATGACATTATTCTAATTTTGGCCTTTACCGACGTAGGGACTATTTTCATAAAACGAAAATGCAACCTATTGTGGTGAAGGATCAACCAAAGATATGATACCATTTCATTATTTGAGAAAATCAAAATTGAAAAATAAAAATAGACAAAATCAAAATTGAAAAAATAAAAAACCGGCATTTCAAGGATTTTACTTGAAATGACCGGTTTGGTTTTTACGTAAAGCGTTATGCAGGCTACCCCAATGATTTATGAAAGAATAACCGTTTTTAAATCATATAAATGATAATCAAGCGGCAATTCGTCTGTAACGAATTTGCCAAGCATTGGGTGACCGGTCATCAGCATAGAGGTGAGCCGATTTTCTTCTTTCATATCGAGTTTTGAACGATATGCTTTGCCTGTTGCCGGATCTTGTAAATTGAGTGTATGATTATCAACGGTAACCACGCCCAAGACATTATGGTCGAAAGAACAGGTTGCTAGGTTCAACATTGAGCCGTTTTCAAGTACCAAATAACTTTTCATACATACCTCCTCGTATTGTCGTCTCACAGAACGACTTAAATAACTACTAATTATTATACATCGGAATGAATATTTATTAACGATATTATATCAAAATTTGTGAAGGAATGCAAGCCATTATCCTGAATAAATTGAGATAAAAGTGGTATAATTATAATGTAGGTGAGCATGCGCTGCCCTAGTGTGCTGACAGGCAATATGATTGTGGCATAAGGGCATATGAGAAAGGAGTTAACATGGATCGGATAAGACAGAGAACGTCGGTTCGGGCATATGAACCGTCTCCATTTAATGTCGAGACCCTAAAGCCCCTACTCAGGCAATGCCGACGCGGGGTATTCGGCAATACACTAGAACCTGAAATTGTCGATACGGAGACAGCACGCGAAATAGGAATCACGCGTTTTTCATCGTTCGGTGCAATTACAGGCAGTCCCGCTTATCTCTTTGCGCACGTTCCAAATGAACGTTCCATTCTTATTGATTACGGCTATAGCCTGGAACACATGGTTTTAAACCTCACTGCTGAAGGCTTGGGTACCTGCTGGATTGGCAATATACCGAATAAAGGCAGGATCGAACGCCATTTAGGGCTTGAAGATGATGACAATATTCCGGCGATGATCAGTGTTGGTTATCGTGCTGATCAAGCCAGCTGGCATCAAAAGATCAGAGCAAAACACGGCAAGGATCGCAAGCGGATTGATCAGTTGTTCTTTGCCAGTTTTATTGGCAGCCCGTTAAAGGGATATCATATAAACCGTTATGAACCGATTTTTGAAGCGGTTCAGAGGGCGCCATCGACGATGAATCGCCAGCCGTGGCGCATTGTCATTGATGATACGGTCTTCAGGTTTTACATGCAGTCAGATTATTTGACAGAACAAGGATTGAACCTTAAATACGTTGATATGGGCATTGTCATGTGTCATTTTGGCATTGCCGTGGAAGCGATGGGTTTTAAAGGTCAATGGATTAATGAAGTGATTAAGCCATTTGAAAAATATGAATACATCACGAGTTTTGTCATTGAAGGCTTTTCAAATAAACTATCATAATGCAGTGATGGTTTGCACAAGTTTAATCAATTTTATACAATTGCGAAAAGAGGACAAAATGTCCTCTTTTTTTCAAAAAATGATTGAATAAATATAAAATGTTATGTATAATTACTTAAAAGACTGAGGTGATAAATTGTGCAAAAAACCATTGTCATTGCTTATCGAGAAGACAACCTTAATTCAAAAGTGCTTGCATGGATGGAATCACAGGCCAATGCACGGCGTATTGCCGTACACTTTTCAGAAGCAGGTGCACCGATGCTGTCCAATGCTGCAACCGCTATTGGCGCAAAACGCGTGTATATGATCGAAGGCGAAAAAGAACAAATTGAAAACGCCAGTTATCGGGCAAAAAAAATAATGGCCATTGCAGAAAAGGAAGATGCCGACATTATTGCAGTTGATGAAGGGCTTTCAAAAATACTCAGTCAAATGGTGAATGATAAAAAAATAATAAAAATAGTTTCACCGGAAGCTCAGTTGTGATATCATATAAATTTAGGTAGACAGTAATTAATAATGTACGAGATACATTGATTAAAATGGAGGTATGCATGAAAGGTTATCTTTTGCTAGAGGATGGCTTGATATTTGAAGGCACCCTGTTTGGGTGCGAGACTGAGACCGTAGGCGAAGTGGTTTTTAACACTGGGATGACAGGCTATGAAGAGATCATCACAGACCCTTCTTACTACGGTCAAATTGTTATTTTGACCTATCCATTAATTGGGAACTACGGCATAAGCCATGAAGACGAACAATCGCGCGGCCCGAAAATAAAGGGACTCGTCTGCCGTGAATTCGTTGAAGACTATTCAAATTGGCGCGGCAAAGATAATCTGTCAGATTATTTGAATAACAATAAGATCGTCGGTATTCAGGGCATTGATACCCGTGCGCTGGTTAAACACATTCGCGATAAGGGAACGATGATCGGAAAAATTGTCAGTGAAACACTTTACGATGCTGAAAAGGCTGATATTTTTGAGGGTGTTGAAGAAGGCGTTGATATCCTTAAAGCCGTAACGACGCCAGATCCTTATGATTTAGGAAAAGGTGATCTCAAAGTAGCGGTGCTTGATTTTGGCATTAAACGCAATATTTTGGACTCACTTGTACTGCGTAACTTAAAAGTTCGCGTTTTTCCTGCATTTACGGCAGTTGAGGAAATCATGGCGTATGCACCTGACGGCATCTTCTTGTCCAATGGTCCGGGTAATCCGGAAGACTATGTCGAAGTCATTGAAAACGTGAAGACGCTACTGGATTTAAAACCGGTCTTTGGTATTTGTCTCGGACATCAGCTCATATCACTGGCACTCGGTGCAAGGACTGAAAAACTGAAATTTGGTCACAGGGGTTCCAATCATCCTGTGAAGGATCTCGTCAATGACAAAATTGTTATTACAAGCCAAAACCACGGCTATGTCGTTGTCGATGAAAGCCTGAAAGACAAACCTGTCACTGTGACACATTTAAATTTGAACGATCGGTCTATTGAAGGCCTAAAGCATAATGAATTGCCGATTTTCAGCGTGCAGTATCACCCGGAAGCTTCTCCGGGCCCCGGCGATTCCAGTTATCTGTTTGATGAATTTATTCGTATGATGAAGGAGGCTGAATAATGAAACGTATTCTCGTCATTGGTTCCGGCCCAATCGTCATTGGGCAGGGTGCAGAATTTGACTATTCGGGCAGCCAAGCCTGCAAAGTGTTAAAAGAAGAGGGCATTTACACCATACTCGTCAACAACAATCCGGCGACGATTATGACAGATCGTGAAATGGCAGATGCCGTTTACCTTGAACCGATCAAACTCGAATTTTTAAAAAAAATCATTGAAAAAGAACGTCCGGATGCCATTATACCAGGTATTGGCGGGCAGACGGGACTAAATGCAGCCGTTGAGTTATACGAAAGCGGCGTGCTCGATGCCTATGGTATTGAAGTGCTCGGAACCTCTATTGAAGGCATAAAGCGATCGGAAGACCGTGAAGCCTTTAAAAAGGCAATGGAAAAAATTGATATTCCCGTGCTTGAAAGCTATCCTGTAACGACTTATAAGGAAGCGCTTGAGACATTGAATCACTTAGAGCTTCCATTGGTTGTCAGACCGGCCTACACCCTTGGGGGTACAGGCGGCGGAATCTGTCATACCATGGAGGAATTTGAGACCATTACAAAGCGTGGTCTGTCCTTGTCGCCTGTTAGTCAGGTCTTGATTGAAAAATCACTGATGGGCTGGAAAGAAATTGAATATGAAATCATGCGCGATGATGCGGGAAACTGTATCACGATCTGCAATATGGAAAACATTGATCCGCTTGGCGTACACACGGGCGATAGTATCGTCGTGGCACCTTCTCAAACACTCAGTGACCGTGAATACCAAATGCTTCGAAAAGCGGCAATCGACATTGCCGGTGAACTTGGAATCGTCGGTGGTTGCAACGTTCAGTATGCACTTGATCCGGACAGCTTCCAGTTTTACGTCATTGAAGTCAATCCAAGGGTTTCCAGATCTTCGGCGCTTGCTTCCAAGGCAACGGGCTACCCGATTGCTAAGGTCTCAACGAAGATCGCGCTTGGCTATCATTTAGATCAAATTGAAAACGACATTACGAAGAATACCTATGCCTGCTATGAACCGTCATTGGATTATTGCGTCATTAAGTTCCCTAAATGGGCTTTTGACAAGTTCCCAGAAGGCGACAATTCGCTTGGAACGACGATGAAAGCAACTGGTGAGGTTATGGCTATTGGCAATAATTTTGAAGCGGCTTTCTTAAAAGCAATCCGTTCTTTGGAACTCAACCAGTACAGCCTGATGTTTGAACCACTGATGAAGCTAACGCTCACAGAACTCTTTGACAACATTAAATTTCCGAAATCCGACCGTATATTCTATGTGGCGGAGCTTCTGAGACGTGAAGTGACGCCGATTGGTATTAATGCGAGAACGGGGATTGATCTCTTCTTCCTGCATAAACTAAAAAATATCGTCATGCTCGAAAATTTCGTGCGCAAGTCGGTGCTCAAATGCATAACGAAAGATCAGATGACAAAGATGAAACGCATGGGGATGTCCGATGCATTCCTTTCAAAGCACTTGTTGGATCATCCTTCAGAATTTGATGTCAGAGCATACCGCAAAGCGATGGGGATCGTGGCTGCTTATAAAATGGTCGATACCTGCAGTGGTGAATTTGAAGCGCTGACCCCTTACTATTACTCCACATACGACCCATTTGACGAAAACGAGCGTACAGATCGCAAAAAAGTGGTCGTCGTTGGTTCTGGCCCCATTAAAATTGGGCAGGGCGTTGAATTTGACTACTGTTCTGTCCATGGTATTATGGCGCTTAAATCAAAAGGCTATGAAGGCATAATCATTAACAATAACCCCGAAACGGTCAGTACCGATTTCGACGTTTCCGATAAACTGTATTTTGAACCGCTGACCATTGAGGATGTCCTGAATGTCGTTGAGTACGAACAGCCGGAAGGTGTTATTGTACAGTATGCAGGCAATACGGGCCTTAAACTGGCTGATTCGATGAAAGATTACGTGCTTGGCACGGATTACGATCAAATTGATGCCAGTGAAAACCGTGAGCGTTTCTATCAGCTTATCAACACGGCGGGCATTAAACATCCAGAGGGAACAACCGTTACGACGCCGGAAAAAGCGCTTGAGGCGGCAGAGGACTATGGATACCCGGTACTCGTTAGACCTAGTTATGTTATCGGCGGCCTCGGCATGAAAATTGTTGAAACAAAAGAAACGCTGGCGACCTACGTACAGGAGCTGCTTGATCTTGGTAATGAAGACGTTCTCGTCGATAATTACCTTAATGGCAAGGAAGTGGAAGTCGATGCAATCTGTAACGGCAGCGAAGTATTGATCCCCGGTATTATGGAACATCTTGAGCGCGCGGGTATTCACTCTGGCGACAGTATTTCCATCTATCCGCCGCCGGCGTTGAGTGTCGATGTTAAAAACCGCATTTTTGAGATAACAAAGAAACTCTCTGAAATCTTTGAAGTCAAGGGTCTGATGAATATTCAGCTCATTATCCAAAATGGCGAAATATACATTATTGAAGTCAATCTGCGTGCATCGCGTACGGTACCATTCCTCAGCAAGATCACTGGTGTGCCGATGATTAAGCTGTCAACGGGCATTATGCTTGGACAGACACTTGCAGAACAGGGATACAGTACGGGTATTTACCCTGAAAAAGATGTCTACGCAGTGAAACTACCTGTCTTCTCCAATGACAAACTCGTCGGTATTGATATTGCCCTTGGACCAAATATGAAGTCTACAGGCGAAATCATGTGCATTGAAGATACAGTGGAACGCGCGCTGCTGAAAGGATTTATCTCTCTTGGTAACACTGTTGACAACAAAGGAAAAGTGGTTTGTCAGCTCGATTACTTGGATGAACAGCTTTATGAAGTGGAAAAAATTGTAGATGGGTTTGCAACAGCAGGTCTTGAAATTGTAACCGATCAGGCAACGGTTGCCTTCTGTGAAGCAAATCATATTAAAATGCCGAAAATGTCTGTATCAGAGGATCTCGTCGAAGTGATCAACGATGGTGATGTGAAATTTGTCGTCACTAATTTATCGGGCGAAGCAGGCAAAAAATCATTTGGCCTCAGGCGTTATGCGACAGAAAAGAAAATCCCATGCGTTCATGCCTATGACACATACCGCGCATTCGTCAAATTGATCAACACAAAAGAGGGGCTTGATAACCTTCAGGTTTACGATATTAAAAAAATTGGCTAGATGCGTTAAATTCAATAAAATAAAGCCTTGCCGTGCATGATGATTGAGCAGATCAGATGCACAGCAGGGCTTTTTTACGTTTATCTACAGCGTTATACCAGTTGACCAAGAGCAGAAAATGAAACGGTGCTTCTTATTGTTCGGCTAAAGGATTGTGTTTACATTTTAGGCATGTGCATGTTTAATGTGGCACATGTTTGCTATGGCATATATTTGTTATGGCGCATGTTTATTGGTGAGGCCAATGTAGCTGTTACAAAAGGCAGTGTATGTTATGACCACAGGATATTATATGTTATTACCACAGAATATTGTATTTTTTTGCTTTGCGCGCAATTTTAGACTGTGTCGTATGCAAATGCGCCGCGGCTTTATAAGTGCTGCCGTATTTATGCAGTGAATCCTCAATTAATTTTCGGTCAAAAGCTTCAAGTGCTTCATCGTAAGATAAATCAGAAGGTTCGGCGACTTCATTGTCATTCTGATAGAGGATGCAGCGTAAATCAGCCTGCGTAATCTTGTCTTTGCTTCCAATGATGACAATGCGCTCGAGTAAATTTTCCATTTCACGAATATTGCCGGGCCACTGGTAATTTTTTAAAAGCATAATGGCATCGTCGGAAAGATTTTTTAACTTACTGTATTTTTGATTGAATTTCTCAACGAAGTAGTCAGCCAGCTCTGGAATGTCCTCATTTCGGTCTCGAAGCGCCGGAATATGAATGGGAATGACATTGAGGCGATAAAAGAGATCACTTCGGAAGTTGCCATTTTGGACGCTCTGGTATAAATCAACATTTGTCGAGGCAATGACTCTGACATCAATCTTAATGGGCTTTTTACCGCCAATGCGCATGATTTCCATTTCTTGAAGCACGCGAAGGAGCTTTGACTGGAGATTGAGTGGCAGTTCTCCAATTTCGTCAAGGAGAATAGTTCCCTGATCGGCGACTTCAAACAGTCCTATCTTCGTTTTATTGGCGCCTGTAAAGGCGCCTTTTTCATATCCAAAGAGTTCGGATTCAATTAAATTATCTGGGATGGAAGCGCAGTTGATTTTAACAAATGCCTTGTCGGCACGAAGGCTGTTCTTATAAATTTCATTGGCAAAGACTTCTTTGCCAACGCCGCTTTCGCCAGTGATTAAAACGGTGACATTCGCTTTTGAGACAAAGGCGATGTAATCCTTTATTTTTTTAATTTCCGGGCTGTTGCCAACGATCTTTGGCGATACTTGCTGCATTTTATAATAATTCAGTTCTTCTAAAATCATTTCGTTTTTTTGGATTTCTTTTTCAAGTTGCTGCGCCTGATGAATGGATTCAGTGACGTTTGCAAGTGTCGTCACGACATAGCAGACTTTGTCATTGCGAACGATGGGGGTGCTGGTAACGAGCATTTTATTGCGTTTCGTCTCGTGTTTTGCAGAATACGTAAACATGGCGATTTTGGTCTTGGTCTCCAGTACTTTTAATGCGACAGAATCTTTTAATGCCTCCTTGAAGTGAGTGACATTCTGGTCGTTGTCATCTTTATGTACATCGTAATCTATTGAAAAATAGAACTTCGTCATAGAGTTTCGAAGGACGTCGTTGATTTTAAACCCAACGGCAGCTTCTTTCGAAACGCCAATGTGCTTTACCCATTTGTCATTAACGGCTACGACGATGCCATTGTGATCAATGATATGCGTCGGAAGTTCAAGAGCATCTAGAATATCTTGCAAGTTGATGGATAGATTCCATTCGTCACTGTTCATGAGTTGCTGGCCTCCTCTATGATGATACGGTATCAAATTTACTTCAATCTAACATGATGCTTTTGAAAAGTCAACTTAGGGTACAGTAATGACTTGTAGGGTGCTTAATTAAATAAGTCGATTATAGGTTAGCGATCTCAAAACGTGTGAATAGAAGCTTTTCAAAGGAAATAAGCAGTATTTGGCTAAAAGAATAAATCATAAACGATTTAAAATGCGTTTTGACGCATTGCTGGAAATGATCATTGGAAATCATTGATAATGCTGCATTGTCACTGCATTAAAAGCAAATGTCAAATATTTAAATAAAATGCTTAGATTAGAGCGAAAGATAATTGAGTCAAATTCGATTCAACATATGCGATACAATCGGTATTTTAGTGCTCAAAATTATGAAACAGCAATAATGATGGTTCTGACATATAGCGTTAAATCCTGTCAATCTACTGCAAATAGAGCGTTTCTGTGATACATGCATACTTTTGGCATCACTTTTGCGTTAATCATAGATGAGCTCAAAAAAGGAGGTGAAGGATTGTCGTATCCATCGCAACTATCCCTGAAAACAAAATTAAACCAAGGCGGCCTCTCAGTAGGGACGTATATAAAGCTTAATAATGCTCAGATTGTGGAAATGATGGGGTACTCGCAATTTGATTTTATTATCGTCGATGCCAGGCACAGTGCTTACAGCTATGAATCCATTATGGAAATGATTCGTACGGCGAACGGTGTAGGCATGTCGGCAGTTGTGAGACTTCCTTCGAATCATGAAGAGCACATACTTCATACGATCGATTTAGGCGCACAAGGCATTTTAATGCCAATAGCGGATGAATTAGCTGAAATTGAAAGTGTAGCAGCCTATATGCGCTATGCGCCGCTCGGCAGGCTGGATTTTGCACTGACAACACGTTCAGGACATTATGGCCTTTACAAGAGCGATGACTATATCGAGGCGTTTAATGAGGCTTTTACCAGTATGGTGATGATTGAAAACCTTCAAATGGCGGGACGTATCAATGAAATATGCAATATCCGCAATGTCGATGTCATTTTTATTGGCGTCGCAAGCATTAGTGCTGAAATGGGTAAACGCGGACAGACCAATGATCCTGAAGTACTTGCCGTTGTAAGGGGCATTACTGAAACCGTTCTCAGGAGCGGCAAATTTCTGGGTGCTTATGCCGGATCTATGGAAGAAGTGAAGCTTTACGAAGCATGGGGGATGCATATGGTGGCATACAGTTCTGACTTGCTGATGGCTGCGAAAAGATTTCAGCAGGCTTATGAACAACTGGATACATTCAAAGAAAAGCGCCGCAAGACATTATTAAATCAAATTAAGGAGGCAAAAGATGAGTAAAATTGCAAATGGCAACTGGAATGAAACAAAATGGCAGCCGTTGAGGGCGGGGATTGAACGCGTTGTTTTCGCAATGGAGGCGGATACGCTGTGCTGCACCATTGGTCGCGTAGAAAACGGCAATGAAGTGAAACCGCATACGCATCCGAATGAGCAAGTGGCTTTGGTCCTAGAGGGCGAATGCGATTATTATGTCGATGGTGTCCCATACCGCTTGACACCGGGTTCGTGGGTAACGGTACCGCCGGATGTCGAACATTATATTCACGTTTATGACAGTCCGGTTCCTTGTCTGCAAATGGATATTTTTACACCTGACAGACCTGAATATACAGAGAGCTTTACGGCATTTTTAGCTGAGAAAGAAGGCAAATAATGGGCGATGAACACAATGACAGTGTGATAGAATGGCCTGATATTTTATCGAAGCTGGTAAAATACCTTCGTTATGCTGAACCAATCATTGGCCTTCAATTTTGCGAAACAGAAGAAGCTTTTCAAGCAGTCAAGGGTGTTCGCGTCAGTCCTAAGCGTCATGCAGCCTGTCAGCTCATAGGACAGGCGCGATATTATCGCTGGACGATGGGGATTAGACATCACAATTTTCACGCAGATTACTGCCGCGTTATTCACGGCTTTGAAAAACCTGACGAACGATTTGAATCCGGCAAGATGTTTGCAGATATCTGGCATGATTCAGAAGCGGCTAAAGCACATCACTGTCAGCTTAATATCTTGTCAAAACATATTGCGGGCATTATTGCATCACCAGTGGACAGCGGGAAGCTCGAACGAACCGATGTCTGTATTCTCTATGGCGATTCAGAACAGCTCTTCATGCTGCTAAGCGGTTATCTGTACGGTCAATACGAAAAACTGTCATTTTCATTTTCGGGAGAATCGGCTTGTAATGATTCATGGATTCGAACGTTTGAAACTGGAAAGCCAAGTGTTGCACTGCCAAGCTTTGCAGAACGAAAATTTGGCGGTGCAAAACCGTATGACCTTGTACTGACGATGAAGCCAAAGGGTTTGGTGCGCGCTGTTGAGGGGTTGGAGAAGCTTTACAAGAATGGTCTTCGCTATCCGATTGCACCTTACGGGATTACGACAGATATGATGGCGGGTCTCCCAGACAGTTACGCGGCTTTTTAGCAGTTATAAACAAAATGTTTCAGCAGATCTGGATGCGTTAAAAGGATTATAACAGATGAAATACGATTCAAAGGAGGTGTTAAATTGAATCGCTCTATACTCAATGGACTCATCGATTTACATGTACACACGGGCCCGTCAACCGCCAGTCGTGAACTGGACGTCGCCGATATGCTGAATGAAGCAAGGGATGCCGGTTATCGAGGCTTTTTAGTAAAAGATCATTATTTTCCATCTGCACTTGGATGCACGATGATTGAAAAGCATTTGGCAGAAGGTGACGTTAAAATATTCAGTTCAATGGCACTTAATAATGCCATGGGCCTCTTTAATCTCAAAGCAGTTGATACAGCGCGTCAAATGGGAACACAAATGATTTATTTCCCAACGGTATCTGCAAAAAATCACATTGATGCACACAAGGGAAATTTTGCGGGATCTGGAAAGGCATCTGTCGAAGAAGTTCCTGTTGTCTATGTTGATGAAAAGGGCGTCATGATACCGGAGGCAATTGAAATATTAAAATACATGGCAGCTTATGACATGGTGCTGGGAACGGGACACGGCTCTGCATGGGAAATTGACCATTTGGTCGAAAAAGCATTTGAAGTCGGCGTCAAACGCGTTCTCGTCAACCATCCGCATTTTCATATTGGTGCGACTTATGAACAAATGCAAAAATGGGCAAAGATGGGCGCCTATATTGAGCTAAATGTCTGTGTCTTTGCAGATGCTTCAAAATTGGGACCACTGCCATGGTGCATTGTTGATGAAATGCTGGATGCACTGCCAATTGAATGTTTCATTCTCGATTCCGACATGGGGCAAAAAGGCAATGGCAGCCCTGTTGAAGGCATGATGACTTTTATCAATCTGCTGGAAGCGCGCAATGGCTTAACAGAGGCTGATATTGAACTGATTGGCAAGACTAATCCAGCTAAACTCATGGGGTTATCACACGTTTGACGGAAATAAAAGTGATTGATGAAAATGTAAATGGTTAATGAAAATGATACGCATGATCTAGACGGTGTGAAAGTGATTAACGAAAAGAAAGACTAGAGAGATGAGGAAAACTTAAATGCGCCAAGTAATTATAACTGCAGCATTAACAGGTGCTGTACATGTACCTGGTATGAGCCCGTATTTACCAATTACACCAGAGGCAATCGCCGAAGAAGCAAAGGCGGCATACGAGGCAGGTGCTGCAATTGTACATGTCCATGCACGAAACCCTGAAACCGGAGAGCCGTCTTCTTCCAATGAAATTATGGCGGATATTTTGGAACGCATTCACTCGAAATGTGATGTGATCGTCTGTGTTACGACAGGTGCAAGTCAACTAATGACAACGGAAGAAAGATTGTCGCCGGTACAATTATTTAAACCTGAATTAGCTTCCTGCAATGCAGGAACAATGAACTTTGTCTTATCAGAGATTGCAGAAAAAATTGATGATGGATTTGGCTGGGAAAAACCGTATCTCATAAAGACGCGAGACAATGTTTTTAAGAACACTTTTGATGGTTTGCAGCACTATATTGAGACAATGGCAGCAAATGGTACAAAACCGGAATTTGAAGTGTACGATGCGGAATGATTAATAATTTAGCCTATTTTAAACAAAAAGGCATTCTCAAAGGACCGATTTACATCCAATTTGTTTTGGGTATTCTCGGTGGTTTGCCGGCGACAGTAGAAAATTTGGTATTTTTAAAGCAGACGGCTGATAAACTGATCGGCGATTATGTATGGTCAGTTGCGGGCGCCGGCAGAGCACAGCTTAACATGGCAATGACAGCCATTGCGCTTGGCGGCAACGTCCGCGTTGGACTCGAAGACAATCTTTACATCAAACGCGGCGTATTGGCGAAATCCAGTGCAGAACAGGTGGCTGCAGTTCGTACAATAGCTGAAACTTCAGGACATACGATTGCATCGGTCGAAACGGCAAGAGCAATACTGGGGATTGAAAAGACGCTTTAATTTGGAAATTAGAAATTAGATCATATGAAAAAACTGAATCACGATTATGAAAGGGGTCAAACTATGAAAAAAATGCGTTATTTGTTAACCGTGATAATGGTACTGTCGATTGTTTTGTCGGGGTGCGGCGGACTAGGTAACACAACATCTGAAACACAGAACAGCAATAGCAGTGAAAGCAATGCATCATCTTCAGGTACAGAAGTTTCACAAACAGAAGAAGTAAGGGTTGGGCTTGATAAAAATGTTTATGAAATTCCACAGTATACGCAGCAAGATGGTGTGCGCATTGCCAGAATTTCAACATCACTTAGCGCGGCGGATTATGGCGTGACCCCGTCGGGCGTTCTCTTTAAAACGATGGTTGACGAAATTGAATCTCGAAGCGGCGGTAAAATGGTACTGCAGATTTATCCGGCCAATCAACTGGCAAGCGGTGCAGATCAAATTATCAGTTCTCTAGCTTCCGGTGCTTTTGAAATATCAGAGCTTTCAGCCGGCAGTTGGGGTGACTATACAACAGCTTTTGCGCCGCTGAATATTCCATTTCTCTATAAAAACATTGACGTTGTCCATGCGATTATCGATGGCGACATCGGCGATGAAATGGTACAGCAGGTTAAAGAAGACTGTAATGTTGTTCCAATTGGCTTCATGGAACTTGGCATGCGTCAGATGACCAACAGCACTCGTGAGATTCACGCACCGTCTGATTTATCAGATTTAAAAATTCGCGTACAGTCGGATCCGATTCAAATAGCAGCTTTTGAAGCACTTGGCGGTTCTTGTGTATCTGTACCGTTTTCGGAACTCTTTACGGCACTTCAACAAAAGCTATGTGAAGCACAAGAAAATCCAATTCATAATATCGTATCAAAAAAATTCTATGAAGTTCAGCCGTATTTAACAGTTTCAGACCATTCACCGACAGAATCCATACTCGTGTTAAGTGGTGTTTTCTGGGAAACATTAAGCGATGAAGAAAAAACATGGTTTGAAGAAGCCGGTAAGATGGCAACGGATGCTTCCAGAGTTGCTTGCCAACTTCAAACGGAAACATTGCTCAATCAAGTTGAGGAATATGGCATTACGGTTACGACTTTAACGCCTGAAGAAAAACAAGTTTTTATTGACCAAGTTATGCCTGTATGGGATATGGCGGAAGAGATCATGGGTCAGGATAAATGGGATGAACTCCTTAAAGCTGTTGATAAAGCTGAAACACAGCTTGGGCTGTAATTTTGGAATGCAGAAGGTGAATATATGACTGAACAGCAAAAGAAGTTTTCCTGGTACAAAATCATCGACAACATTGAAATCTACATTGGTACTGCGATTTTTCTCATACTGCTCGTCTTGCTGACCGTGCAGGTGACCTTCCGGTATGTCTTCGGTATTTCATTCTCGTGGATTGAAGAAATTTCAACGATCCTGATGATGTCAATGGTTTACTGCGGCGTTGCAGGCGCTGTACGCGGCAGAAAATTCTTAAGAATTGAAATTTTAGTCGACAAAATGCCGTTTAAAATTAAACGCATTCTGCTGATCTTTGACAATTTAATGCAGGCAGCGTGGATTGTTTTTATGCTCGGACCATTCTTTAACGTGATGAAGAGCATTGGCGGCGGTAGGACATCCATTTTGAGATTGCCGAAATTTTATATCTATGCCGTTATTCCAGTGCTCTTAATTTTAACACTGGTGAGAACAGCGCAAGAAATTTATATCCTCATGCATGAACACGAGACACAGCTAGGTAAGTCAAAACCAGCCATTGATCTCGATGCCATTGTGCGTGAACGCGAAGAAGCGTTAGCTGCGAAGAACGGAGGTGCTTTACAATGAGTATTGGTTTGATTTTTTTACTGCTCTTCGTCCTGCTCTTCTTAGGTGTTCCGATTGGGATCAGTATTGGCATTCCGATTTGCCTGTTGGTATGGCAGACGCAAATTACGACATTTGAGTTTATTGCACAATTTATGTATACAAAACCGTCAGAATTTACACTGCTTGCACTGCCGTTTTTCATCGTTGCCGGTGACATTATGGATACGGGCGGTTTATCCAAACGACTGGTTGGAGTAGCCAATAATCTGATTGGCAATGTGACGGGCGGTCTTGGCATTGTTGCCATCTTGGGCTGCATGTTCTTTGGTGCCGTCTCAGGATCGTCGCCTGCTACGGTTGCGGCCATTGGGACGATTATGATTCCGCAAATGGTTCGCGCCGGCTATGATAAGTATTATGCAACAGGGCTTATAGCGGTTGCAGGTGGCCTTGGTATTATTGTGCCGCCGTCATTTCCGCTGGTGCTGTACGGTGTCACCAACGATGTTTCCATATCCGATTTATTTTTAGCAGGATTTGGCCCTGCACTCGTAGTTGGCATCGTGCTGATTGTAATTAACTTTATTTACAGTAAGCGTTATGGTTATAAAGAAGACGGCAAAAAAGTACATTTTAAAGAACTCTTAAGATCTATATGGGATGCGAAATGGGCTTTGCTCATGCCGGTCATTATTTTAGGCGGGATCTATTCCGGCGCTTGTTCGCCGACTGAAGCAGCGGTTATCTCGTGTGTATACGGTCTCTTTATCGGCGTGTTCATTTACAAGGAACTCGATGTTCGAAATATTGTGCCAATGTTTAAAAACAAAGTGGATTTTATCGGCGGCGTTATTTTCACATTTGCACCGGCAGGTGCGATGGGTGCGATCTTTGCTTACCTGGGCTACACAACTGTCGTTAAAAATTTCTTCCTTGGCATTTCGACGAATCCTTATATCATCGTCTTGCTCATGTACGCGCTTCTGTTTGTCGTTGGCATGTTTGTGCAAACGATGCCGGCCATTGTCATCTTATCACCGATTCTTCTGGGAGTTGCAGAAGCGGTTGGCATTGATCCGGTACACTTTGGACTGATTGTCACATTATCGCTGGCGGTTGCCTTTGTAACACCGCCGGTTGCTTTAAACCTGTTTGTGGCATCTTCCATGACCGGGCTGAGCATGGAACGGATCACGCGAGCGGCCATGCCGTTTATTGTTGGCTTGCTCGCGGCAGAAATTATTGTTGGCTTTAATCCAATATTGACGACGGGGATCATAGATTTCTTTGGCAAATGACGGGTTTGTCGCTAAAACAAATATCAGCAAAAAGCATAAGCGTATAGCGACATACGCGTGCAGAGAGATGAGGAGAAAGATATGAAAATTACAAGTGTAGACATTTTTTTGGTAACCATTGGACGTCCTTCGGTGAAAGGGAGTCCGTGGAACCCCGTAGTCGTTCGCATTAATACGGATGAAGGCATTTCTGGTTATGGTGAAGTTGGGCTGGCTTACGGCGATACGAAAGAAGGCCCATTCGGCATGGTGAGAGATTTTGCAAAACTTATTATTGGCATGGATCCAATGAACAACGAAGGTGTGTGGAACAGATTACACAATACCTTTTGGGGGCTTGGCGGTGGTCCGGTTATTTATGGCGCCATGAGTGCCATTGACATTGCGCTGTGGGATATCAAGGGAAAAGCACTAAATGTACCGGTTTATCAGCTCTTAGGCGGGAAAGTCAATCAGAAATTACGTGCTTATGCCAGTCAAATCCAATTTGACTGGGGGCCAGAGGCAAAAGCGCTGGTTCATCCTGAAGAATACGGTGAAGCATGCAGCAAGGCAAAAGAGGATGGTTATAACTGCATAAAAGTTGATCCGCTTTGTTTTAATATGGCAGGCAAGTACAAGGGCTGGTCAGTCACCGGCATTTTACAGCAAGACCAATTGCGAATTGTCCGTAATCGCGTAAAAGCAATCCGCGAAGCGGGCGGACCGGATATGGATATTATCATTGAGGTACATTCTTTAACGGATGTTAATTCAGCTGTACAGCTAGCTGAAGCAATCCGTGAATTTGGCATTTTCTATTTTGAAGAACCAACAATGCCGATGAATGTCAGCAATATGCAGCAGATTGCCAGAAGAACCAATCTCCCAATTGCATCTGGTGAGCGAATTTATACGCGATGGGGATATAGGCCGTTTTTCGAAGCGGGGGCGTTGCAAATTATACAGCCGGATTTGGGCAACTGCGGCGGTTTGACAGAAGGCAAGAAAATTTGTGATATGGCGAGAATCTATGATGTCGGTGTTCAAGCGCATGTATGCGGCGGCCCTCAGGCGACGGCAGCTGCGCTCCATCTGGAAGCATCAATTGATAATTTTGTCATTCACGAGCACCATCAGGCGGCATTGCTGCCTGAGAATATTATGACGGGTATTTATGATTATCAGCCTGTCAACGGTTATTTTGAAATACCAGATCTGCCGGGATTGGGTCAGGAACTCAGTGAAAAAGCAATGGCTACTGCTGTGAAAGTAACGGTAAAATAATAGTGAAATCCTTTTAGATATTTAACAAGATGTTGGCAGACCGCTGCTGCATCGGACGTAAGAAATGGAGGCAACACGTGATAGAAAGTACTATGAAGCAAAGAATGCTTGACGGCGAAGTACTCGTCGGCGCTTTCTTTAAGGCAAACAATCCCAATATAGCTGAGATGATTGGCTATGCAGGCTATGATTTCATCATTATTGACAATGAACATTCAAATTTTGACCATGTCGATGTGGAAAACATTGTGCGCGCCGCAGATGGCGTCGGCATGGATTCCATCGTTCGCATTGCCAGTGGTTCTGAAGAAAACATTCTTCATACGCTGGATTCAGGTGCCACGGGTATCCAAGTGCCCAGTGTTCGCAATGTCGAAGATGTTAAAAACTTTGTACCGTTCACGAAGTATTATCCAGCCGGTCATCGCGGCATGAACGTCAATCAGCGTGCAGCGAGGTTTGGCTTTATGAAGAGCAGTGAGTATTTTCAAAAAGCCAATGAAAACACACTTGTTGTCGTCCATGTTGAAAATCTCGAAATGGCAGAACAAATCGATGCACTTTGTGCCATTGACGAAGTCGATGTCATTTTCATCGGCCCTGGCGACTTAAGTCAGGCAGTCGGCAAACCAATGCAGGTTAATGCACCGGAAGTTATGGCTGTCGTGGACCGCATTATTGAACGCACACTTGCAGCAGGTAAAATTCTCGGTGTTTGGGTCGGTAATGTTGACGATGCCAAACGCTATATTGATAAAGGCGCGCGCTATTTAGGTTTTAAATCCGATTCGTCTATTCTCGTCAATGCGCTAATGGCCGTTGGCGGCGAAGTAAAAACATTAAAAGCACACCAAAAGTAAATAATGGCATATGACGCCAGTGATACAGAGACTGGTGAAAGGCTGACTAAAATCGCATTTGACAATCCCTCTGATGTGCACCCTTGCTGATCATAACTTGGGTGCACATCTTATGTAAGGACTGTTTGGAGGTAAAGGTGAATTTTAATTTAACAAAAGAACAGGAAATGGTGCGCAAATTAGCACAAACATTTACGGCAAATGAAGTAACCCCTTATGCCGCCGAGTGGGATGAAGCGGCGAAGTTCCCAATAGAAGCTATTCGCAAAGCAGGCAAGCTTGGGATGATGGGCATGCCGTTTCCAAGAAATTATGGTGGAGCAGGTGCCGACTACTTATCTTATATTATGACCATTGAAGAAATTTCAAAAGGATGTGCTTCAACAGGCGTTATTATTCAGACGCACTGTGCACTCTGTGCATGGCCGATTTTCACGTATGGAACCGAAGCACAGAAACAAAAGTACCTGCCGGGGCTGCTTTCGGGTGAAAAGATTGGTGCATTTGGTCTAACGGAACCCAATGCGGGAAGTGATGCGGCGGGGCTGCAGACAAAAGCTGTGGACAAGGGCGATCACTGGCTGATCAACGGCTCAAAAATATTTATCAGCAATGGCGCCGTTGCGGATGTCTTTGTCATTATGGCCATGACAGATAAATCGAAGGGAACAAAAGGGATCACGGCCTTTATTCTGGAACGCGGTATGCCGGGTTTCACGATTCCCAAGAAAGAGAAAAAAATGGGCATCAGTGCATCGGTAACCACAGAACTCCACTTTGAAAATGTCAAAGTACCAAAAGAAAATTTGCTGGGCCAAATCGGAAAAGGATTTAAAGTCGCCATGACATCACTGGATGTAGGGCGGTTGGGGATTGCAGCACAGGCGCTTGGCATTGCGCAGGGTGCATTTGACCAAACGGTCGACTATATGAAATCCAGAAAACAATTTGGTCGCTCGCTTAACAAGTTTCAAGCACTGGCCTTTGAGATGGCCGATATGAAAACGCGCATTGATGCGGCACGCCTATTGCTTTATAAAGCCACAGACAGGCGCGAACGCGGTCTTTCGAGTTCAGTAGAAGCAGCACAGGCAAAGCTTTTCTGTTCAGAAACGGCTATGTACGTTACCACGAAAGCAGTACAGTTTCACGGGGGCTATGGCTATATCAAGGATTACCCGGTAGAGCGCATGATGCGTGATGCTAAAATTACAGAAATTTATGAAGGCACTTCAGAAGTGATGAAAATGGTAATCTCAGGCAGTCTGTTTTAAGGAGGATAATCATGGCATTTAAAATTGTGGTCTGTGTAAAACAGGTCCCAGATACCAATGAAATAAAAATAGATCCAATCAAAAAGACGCTAATTCGCGAAGGCGTTCCGAGTATTCTGAATCCTGATGACGCCAATGCACTGGAGGCGGCACTTCAAATCAAAGATGAGCTGCCGGAAACAGAAGTGACTGTCATTTCCATGGGGCCGCCGCAGGCAAAGGCAATGCTGACGGAATGTATGGCCATGGGTGCTGATCGAGCAGTTCTTTTATCTGACAGGGCGCTGGGCGGTTCGGATACATGGGCGACATCCAATGCACTTGCGGCAGGTATTCAGAAACTCGGCGGCTGTGATTTGATCTTTGCCGGTCAGCAGGCGATTGACGGTGATACGGCACAAGTGGGACCACAAATAGCGGAGAAGCTTGCGTTGCCGCAAGTTACTTATGTATCAAAAATTGAAACGGTTGGTTCTTTATCTGATGCAAGTCATACGATGACGGTTGTCCGCACTCTTGAAGACGGTTATGAACGCATTAAAGTGCAGATTCCGTGTTTGATTACGGCAATTAAGACATTAAACGAACCGCGGTATATGAGCGTTCGTGGCATATTTGATGCACTGCAAAAAGAAGTAACCGTCTGGCAGGCGGCAGATCTTGGCGTTGATGCAACCGAAGTGGGACTTGATGCATCGCCGACAAATGTTTATCGGTCTTTTACGCCTGCCGTCAAAGGGAGAGGGCAGCAGATAACCGGTGATACAGATCGTGAACTGGCGGTCAATTTATTGCAGGCGCTTAAGTCCAAGCAGATCGTGTAAGGAGGAAAACCATGGCAGTAGTCATTAAATCAGAAGCTTGCAAAGGCTGTAAGCTTTGTATTTCAGCATGTCCGTTTGAAGCAATTGAGATGCAGGGAAAAGTTGCGGTCATCACAGAAAAGTGTACGGCATGTAATCAATGTATTGATGCGTGTCCGTTTCATGCCATCAGCAGAGAAGCGGCTAATTTAAAAGAAGCTGATCTGGATGCCTATAAAGATATTTGGGTTTTTGCAGAACAGCGTGACGGACGGCTGATGAATGTTTCGAAAGAATTGCTCGGTGAAGGCAGGCGGCTTGCTGAATCCATGGGCAGCGATACAAAAGTATACGCTGTTCTCATGGGAGATGCTGTCGAAAACCTCGTTCAAACCTGTGCAGCATATGGCGCGGACGGTGTTTATCTTGCAGAAGAGATGCATTTATCACACTATACAACCGATGGTTACACAAAAGTTTTAACAGAGATGATTGAATGCTATAAACCGGAAATTGTACTTTATGGTGCAACGCATATTGGAAGAGACTTGGCGCCAAGGGTTGCGGCAAGATTAAATACGGGACTGACGGCAGACTGTACGCGGCTTGATGTGAGTGTCGCGGCTTATAAAGCGTATGCGGAAAAATATACGACACTTGATACATCAACACTTGATGCGGCGTCACAAGACCGTACACTGTTGCAGACGCGCCCAGCTTTTGGCGGGAATTTAATGGCCACCATCGTCTGTCCGAAGACGAGACCGCAAATGGCAACCGTTCGACCGGGCGTTATGCAGCAATGTGAAAAAGACATGACGCGAAAGGCATCTGTAATTCGAATTCAACCCGCACTTTGTGAAACCGATATCCGAACAGAAGTGATTGAAGTCGTTAAACAGGCAAAGGCCATGGTCTCGCTAAGTGATGCGGAGATCATCGTCTCCGGCGGCAGAGGACTTGGGACAGAAGAGGGATTTAAGCTCATGGAAACATTTGCGGCTAAAGTTGGTGGTACGGTTGGCGCGTCAAGAGCTGCAGTTGATGCTGGTTGGATTGATCACATCCATCAAGTGGGACAGACGGGGACGACCGTTAAGCCTAAAGTTTATTTTGCCTGCGGGATTTCAGGTGCTATTCAACATTTGGCGGGTATGCAGGATTCTGATCTCGTCATCGCCATTAACCGTGACCCCGAAGCGCCAATTTTTGAAGTAGCCGATTTCAGCATTGTCGGTGATTTATATAAAATTATCCCACAACTCATCGAATCGTGGGACGACATCATGTACACGGCTTAAGCGTTATTTGATGTTTTGAGAATCAGGGCACCTGCAATAAGGTAAGCCACAGCGGTAAAGACAAACATGTACTTAAAAGACGTGATGTCCACAAGGAGTCCCAGCGCCAGCGGACCGAAAATTGCCGCAGCAGAAGAGGCGAAGTAGTAGAGTCCTGTATAGGTCCCCACTAATGCTTCGGGGGCCTTGCCGACAATCAGTGGATACGAGTTGATATTAATCATTGCCCAGAAAAAGCCGCCAATGAACATGAGCAGTGCCATGACTGACATGGTATACGGGATAAGATTGCCGATGAAGGACAGTGCGACAAAGATCACGGCGTCGCCTGCGATGCCAATGAGAATCGTTCGCCTCTTGCCGAGTTTGGTCCCCACAAAACCTGCCGGAATGGCAAAGATGAGGAATGAGAGTGCAAAGAAGCCGAGGATCAGCGATGCCGTAGGCACTTCCAGTCCAAGAAATCTGACACAGTAATTGCTGAAAGTCGCTTCAACGCCCTGATAGCCAAAAAACCAGAAAAAAATGGCGCCGAGAATGAGAAAGGTTTCTTTTTTCTCTGATCGGTCAATGCGTGCAAGCAAGGTTCCGAGTTTTTCCCTCTCTTCTGATGCTGCGACGTATTGTGTCGGTTCTTTAATAAACTTAAGCAGCATAAAGAGGGCAAAGACCATCAAGACAGCTGTCAGTATAAACGGCAGCATATGCGCCATATTGTAGAGAAAAGCACCGCCGATGAGGACGAATACCGAGGCGAGTCCGCCCATAAAGTTGATGATGCCGTTTGCCTGACTTCGAAGAGGCGGTGGCGTAATATCCGGCATCAGTGCGACGGTTGGCGCTCTAAAAATGGCCATGGCAAAATTGAGGATTGTAATAATAACCATCAGCGACAGCAAAGACGTGTATCCGGGTAGGATGACAAACATTAACGCTGCAATGGGAATGCCCGCCATAAGATAGGGCATCCGCCGCCCAAAGCGCGTCTGCGTGCGATCGCTGAGGGTTGCAATAACAGGGATCAGGCTTACCGCTAAAATATTGTCCAGCGTCATAATCGCATTGATCTGAAACTGACTGTCTAAAAAGTCTCTGAGGAAAATGGGGACGTAAACGTTGTATAACGGCCAGACGAGGCTGACGGCAAAAAAACCCAAACCTAAAATAAAGGTTTGTTTGACGTTTAGTTTCAAGGGCATACCTCCTCCGTTTTTAAGGCTAACATCGCTTTGGGATGATCCGTAATGATGCCGGCGATGCCTGCGCTAATCAGCTGCTTTGCCTGTTTTGGATCGTTAACGGTATAGGCGTTGACGGCGACGCCGTTTTCGCCGAGTGCGCGAAGTTCGTTTTCATCCAGCGTCATTATATTTGGATGGAAATAGTCTGCTTTTATGGTTTCTAAATAGCGCCAAGGTTCATACATGCTGCTTGCTGTCAAAGCGCCTGTACGAATGTCCGGCGCTATTTTTTTTAGTGCAACCAGGGCGTGGTGATCAAAAGATGAGTAAATGATTTGCTCGCGTGAAAGATACTGCTCGCAGAGGGTGACAACGCGTGTTTCGATATTTGGGTACATGCGGTGTCCCGCTTTGAGTTCGACATTGAGAATCGGCCTCGCCGTTCGTTTTTTGCCATATTGATACAAGAGCAGCAACACCTCTTCAAGTGTTGGAATTTTTGAGTGTCCCCAGAGCATGATGCTTTGAAGTGTATCGCAAGTGTAGTCTGAAACGAGACCTTTGACTGGGGTGAGCCGACTGAGTTCAAAATCGTGATAAACCATGAGTACACCGTCTTTAGCGTAGTGAACGTCGAGTTCAATGCCATCGGCACCTTGTTCAAGCGCCAGTTCAAAGGCTTCCAGTGTATTCTCGGTATAGTGTTCATGTGCGCCGCGATGGGCGATCACTTTCGTATCCATAAACCCTCCTTGTGCGACTGATGTATTCTGTGCATGTGATTATATCGTTAATTTTGTTACGAATATTGTTGCTTATATGGTGATTTTATTCCTATTCGAGATTGGGGTCAATATTTCCTGCAAAACGGTACTAACTTTACCAGAATTTAACGAAAAAGGGCTCAAGCCATCTGCCGAAATAGGTGAATAAGGCAATTAGCTTGAGCCGATGATATTTT
>JASUSA010000056.1 GCA_030446305.1 Clostridiales bacterium
TAATACTAACGAGAAAAATTAATGTTATATTATTACATCTAAAGGAGATGTAACCATTCGAGTTTTCTTTGTGAAACGTTTATGCAACGCTAGTGAAGAAAATTGCATCATTTCCTTTAATAGAGCCTTCACGACAAGCGGTTGTATTTTTGTCCTATAAAAACAATCCCGATTGTCGTCAAAGAATTAAAATTTGAATGATGCCATTTCCTCGTGTCACAAAAGGCGCGCTGGTGTACTGCTTCTATCTCAAACACACACCAGCCACGCCCCCCCTAACGCATGCAGTCAGGTTAAACGGCCTTCTTCAGCCTATTCCGTAAACGCGGCATCCCTGAAGAACAGATAGCCGAGTTGCGATTGATGCCATCCTTCCAGCTTTGGATTAACGAGAATAGGCGATGTTGCATAGTATAGTGGCGCAATTGGCATATCCGCCATGAAAATATCTTCCGCTTGGTGCATGTATGCAACGCGTTTCGCCTCATCCTGTTCACTTTGAGCCTTTGCAAGGGCTTCCAGATACGCATCATTATGCCAATGGGAGAAATTGACGCCGCTGTTGTCCGTATACATGTTCAGGTAATCTGTCGGGTAACCGTAGTCGCCTGTCCAGCCACCGCGTGAAACGGTGTAGTCGCCCGCTTTGACTTCCTTAAGGTAAACACCGAATTCCTTTTCTTCAATGGTGACTTTGATGTTCAGGTTTTCTTCCCACATTTCTTTAACCGCTTCAATGTAATCCTTGCCATTATCCTTGATCACCAGTTCCGGGAAGCCCTCGCCATTTGGATAGCCTGCTTCTGCTAAAAATGCCTGTGCTTTTTCAACATCGCCGGCTGCCGGTATGCCATAGTCACCACCAACTTCTCTGAAATCCTCGCCATTGACGACCATACCATAAGGCACTAACCCAGATGCTGGTACCTGACCCGCCTGGAGGATCTGCGTACAGATAGATTCGCGGTCTATTGCATAGGCCAGCGCTTTTCGAACGTTGACATCGTCATAAGGTGCAACCTGTGTGTTAAAGTTAATCCAGATGTGTTGAATATAAGGCAGGAGGTAAAAACCGTCCAATTCCATTTTGAGGCGCGGAATATCGGCGCTGGAGACGACCTCTGAACCATCTACTGCACCGGATTCAAAAGCAGCCAGCGCATTGGCAGCATCTGTGAGGAAGTCGAAGCGTATTGTCTCCAGACTGACATCATCTGCACCATAGTAATATGGGTTTTTCACCAGTGTTACCGACTCACCCGCTTTATAGTCCGACATCATGTAAGGACCGTTGCAAATAAACGTCGACGGTGATTTAAACCAGTTTTCGCCTTGAACGACGATATCTTCTCTGAGCGGGAAGAGTGTCCAAGTCGCCGTTAAGTTCAAAAAGTACGGTGTTGGATTTGCCAGTGTCACTTTAAAGGTTTTGTCATCAACCGCTTCAAACCCGACAGATTCAATGTCTACCTCGCCGTTAAAATAAGCCTGTGCATTGGCAATGTGCTCCAGAATAAAGTAACCAAAACCTGAAGCTGTTTCCGGTGTAATAACACGTTTCCATTCATAGTAAAAATCGTTTGCCGTCACTGGCTGACCATCGCTCCAATAAATGTCATCTTTTAAATAGAACGTGTAGACGAGGCTATCTTCACTGATGTCCCAGTGATCTGCCATGGCTGGAATCGGCTTGTCATCTGCGTCAAGTGTCGTCAAGCCCTCAAAGGTATTGGACATTACCGTTGCCGGCGTACTGTCCGCTGCCAGTGCCGGATCCAGTGAGGTTGGCTCTTCGCCAATAATAAAGACCAAGTCTTTTTTGACCGCCGCGCTTTCACTCGCACTTTCACTGTCTGCAGCTGCTGTCTGCTCTGTATTCTCTGCAGCAGGCGTCGTTTCAGTGGCGGTACTGCTCGATGTCGTGTTGCCGCCGCACCCAGACAACATCACTGCCAGCATGGCAATCGTTAATAATAAAGCCGTTAATTTTCTCATTTTCTTTCCCCCTTCAAATACATGATGAAATTGCATCTGTTGATATTGCTATGATTTATTTATCAAGTGGCAAGCCACATAATAATCGGGTTCAACTGCCTGCAACACCGGTTCCTCTGCCGCGCAAATAGGCATGGCATACTGACAGCGCGTTCTAAAGCTGCAGCCGCTTGGCTTATCGATGGGACTCGGAATATCACCTTGCAGGGCAACCGTTTGCCGAGCGTCAGATGCCGCCGGATCGGGTATTGGAATAGCAGCGAGCAGCGCCTGTGTATACGGGTGCCGCTGTTTTTCAAAAATCAAATCACTGTCGCCCATTTCAACCATACTGCCCAAATACATGATGCCGATGCGATTGGAAATGTATTTTACCATGGATAGGTCATGCGCAATGAACAAATAGGTTAAACCATATGCTTTCTGCAGATCGATGAGCATGTTCACAATCTGTGCCTGAATGGAGACGTCAAGTGCGGAAATCGGCTCATCACAGATAATAAACTTCGGATTGATCGCCAGTGCCCGGGCAATGCCGATGCGCTGGCGCTGACCGCCTGAAAATTCGTGGGCATACCGGGTGGCATGGCTTTTATTTAAGCCCACGCGCTCAAGCAGCGTGTAAACCGCCTCGTCAATCGCCGAAGCATCCTGCATGCCAAAGGCACGCAGCGGTTCTGCAATGATTTCCCGCACGGTCATTCTAGGATTCAGCGAAGCGTAGGGATCTTGAAAAATCATCTGCATCTCTTGGTACAGCATACGCTTTGCCTCACCCGTCAGTGCCGTGATATCCTGACCTTCGAAGAAAATTTTCCCCTCCGTCGGTTTGTGCAGGCCAATGATGCTGCGCGCTGTCGTAGACTTCCCGCAGCCGCTTTCGCCAACCAGTCCAAATATTTCGCCCTTTCGAATATGAAAGCTAACCCCGTCAACGGCTTTGACATAATGGTGCACTTTTCCCAAAAGGCCTTTTCGTACCGGAAAATACTGTTTTAAATTCTCCACACGCAGCAATTCACTCATGGCCTTTGCGTCCTTTCATCTCTTTCACCGCTGGGTCCAGCAGCCAGCATCTCGCCTTATGCCCCTCATCGTCAGCATAAAAATCTGGCAAACGCGTGAGACACAGCTTCATTGCCGATTGACACCGCGAGGCAAACGGACATCCTTTTGGCGGATTAATTAGTGCCGGCGGCGATCCCGGAATGGCCTCAAGCCGTTCTCGACTGTTGAGCTTTGGCATCGCCCTCAGCAGTCCAATGGTATAAGGGTGCTTTGGTGCGTAAAAAATAGCTTCTCTTGTGCCAGATTCAACAATGATGCCGCCATACATCACCAAGACGCGCTGACACATTTGCGCTACGACGCCGAGGTCGTGGGTAATTAAAATGACAGACTTTGACTGCTGCCGTTGCAAATCCTTCAACAGCTTTAAAATCTGGTCCTGAATCGTTACATCCAGCGCCGTCGTCGGTTCATCAGCGATTAAGATTTCAGGGTCATTTGCCAGCGCCATTGCAATGACCACGCGCTGACGCATGCCGCCGCTAAATTCGTGTGGATACTGCTTAAGCCGCGTTTCCGGTGAATTGATCTGCACTGCTCGCAGGAGGTCGGTGGCGCGCTGTTCACGTTCTGCCTTTGTTAGCTTCGTATGCGCTTTCATCGTCTCCATCAGCTGACTGCCAATGGTTAAAACTGGATTGAGCGAAGTCATCGGGTCCTGAAAAATCATGGCAATGTCATTGCCTTTAATTTCTCGAATGCGGCGTTTTGAAATCGTTAGCAAATTTTCTCCTTTAAAGAGGATCTCACCGTCGACGACGCGCCCCGGCGGTTTAATAATGTTCATAATCGATTTGACTGTCACACTTTTACCGCAGCCGCTCTCACCGACAATGCCGAGAATTTCTCCCTGCTGTAGCTCAAAGCTGACCCCTCGCACAGCCGCCACTTCTCCTGACGATGTAAAAAAGGACGTCTTCAATTGATTGATCTGTAGAATTGGATTCATCGGCACTCCTTAATGCTTTAATCTTGGGTCAATGGCATCTCTGAGGCCGTCTCCCAAAAAGTTAAAGGCAAACATGGTCACAGAAATGGCAATCGCAGGCGCTATCAGCTGGTAGGGATACATGCTCAGCGTCTGAACGGCATCGTTACACAGTGTCCCCCACGACGCCATGGGCCTGGGAACGCCAAGTCCTATGTAGCTTAAAAATGCCTCGACGAAAATTGCCTGCGGAATGAGCATGGTCATGCTGACGATAATGGGCCCAATGGCATTTGGGAGCAAATGCTTAAAAAGGATGGTACGACTGCGCGTTCCAAGTGTCCTCGCCGCCAGTACAAATTCCTGCTGCTTAATGGCGAGCACTTGTCCCCTGACCAGTCGCGCCATACCGACCCAATAGACGGAGCTCAGCGCTAGAATAATACTTTTAATGCCAGCGCCCACGAGAACCATAATGAGAATGACGTAGAGCGTCAGCGGGATCGTGCTGATAATATCCACAAAGCGCATCATCAGATTATCCGTTTGACCGCCTGTAAAGCCCGCGATCCCACCGTAAATCGTGCCGATGCACAGATTGACCACGGTTGCCACAAACGCTACCAGCAGTGAAATCCGCGCCCCGTATACCACGCGAATAAACAAGTCCCTGCCAAAGGCGTCTGTACCAAACAGATTGTCCTGATTCCACACCGTCTTTCCCTTGACAAGTGCCGCTCCATCCGCGCCGAAATATTGAATATGCTTCTTGTCACTATAATCGAGACACACTTCATTTGCTGCGCTGTAATAGGTCAGGGATTTAAACACATCCTCCTTGCTGACCTCCAGCAATGCCACAATATGCCCTTCTTCGACGCGATAGATGCGATAATCCTTATTGATAAAGAAGGTATTACCCTGGCTGTCTTCTACGGTTGCCAAAATCGGCGGCATGTTGACGCGCGCCAGATTATCATCTGAATAGTCATAATCGACAAAGAAAGGGATAAAAATCGCACCTACTATTAAAAGTACAATCATAACGATGCCTGCCACTGCCGTCTTAATCTGCGTCAGTCGCCCCCATACTTCCAGCCAGTAAGGCTGTCTGGCAGCACCGATATAATCCAGCTCGCGCTCAGAATCGTCAATTGGCTGCAATAACGATTCTTCTATTATAAAATCATTCATATCGTCTCCTTCATGCTGGCAGCTTCGCAGCACCTAGCCACTTTTGAAGCTTTGATACCTTCACTTAATCCGTTTAATCCACTTAATCCGTTGACCATGCCGCCTATGACTTTACGTCGTCGCCTATGACTTTACGTCGATTCTCGGATCAATCAAAACGTAAAGGACATCAACCACCAACACCATCACCGATAAAAAGAGTGCGTAAAACAGCGTAATCCCCATGATGACACTGTAATCGCGATTGCTGATCCCATCGACAAAATAACGGCCAATACCGGGAAGGCCAAAAATCTTTTCAATCACAAAGGTCCCCGTTAGCAGGCTCGCAACCGAAGGTCCCAAAACCGTCACCACTGGGATCAGAGCATTTTTCAAAACGTGTTTAAATATAATAGTGGATTTATGCAGGCCCTTGGCATCTGCCATGGTAATGTAATCCTGTCCCATGACATCCAGCACAGAAGAGCGCGTCAGCCTTGCGAAGTAAGCAATGGAAAAGCCCGCCAGTGAAACTGAAGGCAATATGTAGCCCTTAGGGTCCTGTATCCCATAAAACGGCACCCACTGTAGCTTCACCGCAAAGAAATAGAGCAAAATCGTCGCGACTACAAATGACGGGATCACCACGCCGATGGTGGAAAAGACCATAATCGTACGATCCGTCAGCGTTCCCGATTTAAAGCCCGCCGCCAGTCCTGCCGGAATGCCAATGCACAGCAGCAGTAGAATTGCAATGCCGCCGACGCGTGCCGATACCGGAAATCTCGTGGCGATCATCTCACTCACCATTTCCCCCTGATTTTTAAAGGATGGCCCTAAATCCAGTCGCAGCAAATCCGTCATATAATTAAAATACTGCTGATGCAGCGGCAAGTGCAGATCATATTTTGTCATCAGTGCCTGCTCGATTTCCGGCGGCATCTTCCTATCCGTGGTGAAAGGTCCTCCCGGCACGGCGTGCATCATAAAAAAAGTAATGCTCGCCAGTGCAAACAGCGTAATCATCAGTGAGATGATTCGCTTTAAAATGTATTGAATCATGTGAAGCCTCCTGTCAGATCTTCAACTTCATATTGATGCTCATTTCAAATTTGCTGTATTCATAATATATTTTGATATATTCGAAAGGTACACCGGCTTCGTCATAAGCACAGCGTTCAATCTGAAGTACCGGGCTGCCCACCATCACATTTAAATGCTTCGCCACAAGACTGTTTGCCTTGTTTGCACGGATGGTCTGCATCCCATTTCCCAGCGTCAAATGACCGTATTTAACAAAGGTTTCATAGGTTGTAATCGACTCAATGCGCTCGACAGTGAACAGTTCCGCATACTGAACGGGAATAAAAATCTCCGACAGCGTCGTCGGTTCTCCGGCGTTTTCATGCAGCCGCAAAATGTAAAGGCACTCTGAACCCAATGCCTCTAAAATTTCAGGCTTAACCATGTGATCGATCTGCATCCGTTTCATTTGCAGGACGTGAACCGTTGTCCCCTCGCCCTTTGAAACAATGCCGCTGACGGTTTTAAGCTCACTAAGATTGTCTTTATACACCTCGCCGACACTGAAGGTTCCTTTGCCCGCCTTTCGTACAATACGGCCCTCCTCTTCCAGTATTTGCAGCGCTTTTCGAACGGTAATGAGGCTCACGCCAAATCGATCCACCAGCTCCTTTTGCGGCGCGATAGGGATCACCTCGTCCTTGTGACTGTCGATTTCATCTCTCAATATTTCTGCTATCTGGATGTACATTGGCACATCACTCATTCGATTAACCATTCTGGCCCCCTGTCTCTGTCCTGCAACTTGTCTCCGCCTATTTATCTGATCTCGTACTTTGCACCGTTTCCCAGCTTATCTCGGTGCAGTCCGAAAGTGATTATTTTTCTAGTTTCGCGATTCTGACCTGTTCTTTATAATTTCGTGCTATTCGATTTCGTACGATTCTACTTCTACGCAATTCTGCACGATGCTCTTAGCAACACGCGAATATAATATTATATAATATTATACGGCGATGAACCGCGAACTTCAACCTATTTATTACAAAATCGTCATCAATTATTTCTATGATTGCTGTCTTTCATGACGCAATGCCGTTAAATCCCTTTCAAAAAAAGAATGCACCGGCGATCACAGCTGCGAAATCCCGCGGCCATTATACCGGTGCTTAAACTGCATGCATCCATTGATGCAGCATTCAGTTTTTAGGTTTTATTCATTTATTAAGCGAATTTCGTAGATCAAGTCATACACATGTGTGCTGGCAGCATCCAGTGGTATCATAAAATCGCCGCCGTAGTGATTGTAACCATCAAAAGATACTTCAGTGCGCATCTGTATGCCATCTTGTGTAAAGACAAAGCTCTCAAAAGTATGCGCATTAATGGTTTTAATCAGTGCCTCTGTCATTTTTGAAAACAGTCCGACGGTTTTCTGACCGTTGGCAAAGGCCAGTCCAGACAGCATCATATATTGGTCATCTGAGCTGATAAGCCGTTCGTCACCAGTATAGTGTTTCTCAAAGCCCACAGCCTGAAGCGTCCCTTCCTCATCCTTGACTTCGTACCAAAAGTCTGGGCGCTCACCAGAAATGCTAAGCACAATGACCGTATTATCCGACTGTCCTTCCGTCCACTGCCCGAGTTCATCTAAAACCATCCGATCTGAATCAAGGTCAAAATACGCTAAGTAGTAATTGTAATTTTCAGCAAAATCGGCAATCGTCAAATCGCCCCGGTTCGGCGGCAGCAATTTAAATGCCGTTGCCGTGTAAAGCAGCAGAAAGAGCAGGACAATGCCGCCTGCATATGACAGACTGCGATACCACTGAGTGTCCTTCAGTGTGTAACGCACATCCTCATCCCAGAGCAGTATTTCAGATTCGCTGCACATGCGAAAGCTCTTCCATAAACGGTAAAAGTTATAGATCGGAATATTGTAGCCGATCCCCTTACCGATAACGCCCCATGTTCTTGCAACACCCTGTCCATAGGTTAATCGGCTGCCGTCTGCACACGTTATGCGCATTCCGAATATCGCTTTCCCTGGTGTCGTTGCAAAAAAATGCAGCCAAACGGGTTCCAAAAACAGCATGAGCAAAAGGCCTATCATGCCATCCAGAAAATTACCCGCACTGGACTGTAGTGCCGGATTTTGATTGAAAAGCAGCATGCCTAAAACTGTCCATAAGGTCCCATAGACCATCATGTCAAAAAACCTTGCAAAGAATCGGCGCCATGGCCGGTGCACCTGTGACAGCTGATCGCCATCTATCTTAAAAAAGTCATTTGCGGCCGCGCTTTCGATTGTCATGAGATATTGCATGGCATTCAGCTCAGAGAAAGGCACTTGTTCTGTAAGCATCGAATCACAGACGGTTATGGCAGCCGATAAGTCTTGTGGTGCTTGATTCAGCATTTGAAGTTTTGCCTCCAGCACTTCGTCAAGCTGTTTTGTGCCCCTTATAAGCTCTTGAATAGCTTCAATTGAAATCTGAAGCTTCCGAAGCAGCTTTATTCTCAGCAGTCTATGTATGTCGCGTTCCGAATAATCCCGATAGCCACTGGGAAGACGACTGGGTGCTATCAGCCCCTTGTATTCATAAAATCTTATATTGGCGCGCGTCAGTCCCGTTCGTGTTTCCAATTCTCTAATCGTCATCCTATTTTCCTTTCAATGTTGTCGTTCTAATTAAAGCATCGTTTCCGATGAATGCGAGGAAAGCGTTGATTGTATGAGGCCATCTACTTCATCTTAGCATGAATGTGGGAGAATATATCCGTTTGCGGCATTATTGTAAGCGAAATGTCATAAAGACTTGACATGTAAAACAGCCATCTGCACAATGCCGCAGATGGCTGCTAATTATTTTTTGCTTTGATACGGTCTTGTTAATTAGGTTTGCGCACTGGATAACACACTTCCGTCACCCAGTCATCTGGATTCGGCGTCTCATTCGGGCTAACGTGGTAGATGCAAAAAGACGGGCCGTCAAAGGCATAGCCGTTGTCACTCACCCAGTTAGCAACCGCCTCATTGACGGCGCTGATGCTGTCATAAGATCCTTTAAAGGTTGCAGACGCCATCAAAATTGGCGCTTCTTTCTTAAATATTACATGTTCTGTATTGTCATATTCGCCGACTACCGCTATTTGAATTTCAACATCCACATCTGCTTCGCGATAGGAATCATCGTGAAAAATTGCCATACCATAGCATGGATTGTCCATTTGCATGTCCAATGGACCTGCTTCTGCCATCATAATTTGCCATAGCGTTCCCTCGTGTTCGTAAGTGGGAATGACCGCCCGTACACTCGCTACCTGGCGCTCCGGCAGTGTTTTTAGCGTCACTTGATAACTCATTACTGTACCGTCCTTTCTAAGCCTTTCAATGGTCGTTTCAAGGCATCGCAGCCGTTGGGCCATCACCATCGCTTCCGATTTAACCTCACTCTGCTTCACCGTCAAAAAATCGATCAGCTTTTCCGGATCGCTGTAGGTCGACAAAATATCGCGAATGGTTGAGAGGTCGAATCCCATCTCTTTCAGTGCCCATATGCGATTTGTCACGGTGAGCTGATCCTCCCCATAATAGCGGTATCCCGTCGAGGAATCAATGTGCTTTGGCGCGAGCAGCCCCATTTCATCATAATGCCGCAGCATTCGGATGCTAATCCTTGAAAGTTTTGAAAAATCACCAATTTTCAGCATGCTTTCACCTCACGTGTATCATTCCGAGCTCAATTTCAGTATAGAGTATACCATAGTGAGAGAGTCAAGTGGAAAAGTAAAGTTATTCATAAACGTTAGGCATTCATCAAAAAAAGATTTGGCCTTTTACGCAATCACGTTAGAGTCCAAATCTTTTTATCCTAGTGCTTCTTAGCTCAATGCTGCAAGTACCTCATCTAGCCAAAATAGCGAATATACTGATTGGTTGTCGCCAGCTTAACCGTCATCGAATAATGGTCGTCACTTTTTAGCGCCGCATCATACAGGCCAAATTTCACATAAATGGGCAGTGTCTGAAGGGCGGGCGCGATTTTGAAAAAGGCCGTTTCCTCATGATGCGTGTACACGATGACCTCCAGCTTTGCCGCAAGTGCAGCTTTCACCAGCGCAGTCATTTCTTCAGGTTGCTCAGTCCATTCCAGTCCAGAAAGGATAATGCCCTGGTTTAAACCATTGCGCCGTATCGAACGGATGATGGCCTCCGGCGAGGCGATCATGGTTAGCGAATCGTCCTTCAGGTGTTCATTGATACAGTCCGCACAAGGCATGCTGCAGCCATTGGCAATAATCACAGCCCCAATAAAGGGTGCGTCATTCAAAATATTGTGAACGACGCCCTTATAGCGAATCACCATAGGGCTATGACCTCACTTTCACGCGATTTTCCGCATGTAATTTAGCGTTTTCCGGCGTCAACTGTCCCCTTTCCGAAGCTTCACTGGCTAGGGTTCCAGCAGATGCTGTAGTATCGTTCCCATTTGCGTTATAAGCGTTCATTGGCACGGCAACATCCATTTGTTTACGGTCTTTGAACTCAGCTTTCTTGCCGTCGTTAAAACGGCTAACTGGTCTGATATACCCAGTGACGCGCTGGTAGCTTTCCACCGGCATGCCGCAGTGCGGACACGTCTCACGGTTGCCGTGAATGAAACCGTGGGTTTCACAGATGCTGTAGACCGGTGAAAGTGACGTATAAGGTGCTTCGAAATTTTCAGTGACATATTTGACGATGGCTTTGGCTTTATCCCCTGTAATCGAGGTTTCAAGGTAATTGTGAATCACGGTGCCCCCAGTGTGCAGCGCCTGCAGTTTATGCTGATGATCGTAAAGGCTGTGAATATCTTTGACCTTTTTTACTGGCATATGGCAGCTGTTGGTGTAATAAGGCACGGAATCGCCCTGCGTCCGAATGTCTTTATAAATCTTTCGATCTGTACTCGCCAGCTTATACGCTGTGCTCTCAGCGGGCGTTGCTTCCAGATTGAACAAATCTCCCGTTTCCTCTTGAAAATCACGCATGCGATCGCGCATGTATTCGAGCACTTCATAAGTAAAAGCGTAACCTTCTTCCGTTTCAATCCCATAGCCGAGCAAGTTTTCACACATTTCGTTAGCGCCGACATAGCCGATGGTACTGAAATGATTGTCCAGTGTGCCGACGTATTCCATAAAGGCCGGCAAAAGCCCGCGGTCAAGCTGCTGTCTCAAAAATTTGCGTTTAATGACCAGCGATTCTTTTGCAAGCAGCATGTTGCGGTCCAAGATTTCATAAAAGGCTTCTTTAGATTTGGCTTCATAGGCATAACGCGGCAAATTCAGCGTTACGACGCCGATCGAACCCGTTTTTTCACCGGAGCCAAAGAGGCCGCCATTGCGCTTGACGAGTTCACGCTTATCCAGCCTCAGGCGGCAGCACATGCTTCGGGCATCCTCCGGCTTCATATCGGAATTAATGAAATTTGCAAAATAAGGAATGCCATACTTTCCGGTCATTTCCCAGAGTAGCTTTTCATTTTCTCGGTCCCAGTCAAAGGCCTTGTGAATATTATAAGTCGGTATAGGATAACTGTGCACGGCGCCATTGGCATCGCCCTCTAGCATCACTTCGTAAAAAGCCCGGTTAATCATATCCATTTCCGCCTGACAGGCATCATAATTGTAATCAAGTGGTTTGCCTGCGATGATGGCAGGGGAATGCGCCATGTCGCTCGGCACCATGAGGTCAAAGGTCAAGTTTGAAAATGCCGGTTCGGCGCCCCCTCTGCTGTTGGAATTAATTTGGAAGATAAAGCTCTGCATCACCTGCTTGACTTCATCATACGAAAGGCCGTCCTCTTTGACGAACGGCGCCGTCAGCGTATCAAAGGAGCTAAACGCCACGGCTCCGGCTATTTCGTTTTGGAAAATGGTCGTAAGGTTGGCAACCTGCGCCAAAAGGCTTCCAAAGTGCTTTGCCGGTTTCGAGCTCGGGATATTACTGATCCCCTTAACACCTTTTCGGATAATGTCCATCAGTGAATAGCCGCAGCAGTAAACGGTAAGCGCGCCCAGATCGTGAATGTGGAAATCGCCGCATTTATAGGCATTGGCGATATGGGAAGGGTAGACGCGGTGCAGCCAGTAATCCCGTGACTGCATCTCAGAAATATATTTGTTAAGGGCACCATAGCTGTAATGTGCATTGGAATTCTCTGTCACGCGCCAGTCTATTTTATCCATGTACTCGTCGATTTTATTAATGTAGTGATCTATGCCAAGGCGGTTTTTCGCATGCTCTTCGCGATAGAGAATGTAGGCTTTTGCCACTTCGTAATAGCCATAGGCCATAAGAGTCTGCTCCACGGCATCCTGAATCGCCTCAATATGCACAATCTGCTTATCCAGACGCTTTACCGTTTCGGCGACGAGAAGCGACAGCGCATGTGCTGGCGTTACCCCTGTTTCCTTAAAGGCTTTCTGAATGGCGCCTTCTATTTTATCGGCATTATAGGCTTCAATTTGCCCTTCTCTCTTGATCACTTGCAAAATCATATGACTGCTCCTTTCACGTTGCGGTGTCCACTTTAGAATGACAGAAAAAAACACTGTGCGGCGACAGTGTTTGTGCTTTTTAAGATCACACAAATCATTCTTCCCACCGAAGATTGATGCTTCGTTTGCAGGCAGGTCTCCTGACTCGTGATCGCCTTACTCGCTGCCCTTCCCGTCTCGCAACAGTGGCACGCAGCTTTCATCACACTTACAGTAGCGGGGGCTGTGGAAGATTTTCACTTCCTTCCCTTTTAACTTAGCGACCTGCAAACTCAATATAATGTATAAATCTATTGTACTCATACTATATGTAGTTGTCAATGGGGATTGTCTAGGACGATCGTCGCATTATTGACACCGCCATAAACGCATCTTAATCACATCCATCATCGCATGCCCGTATCACTGACAGCGACAGCACTGAAACACCTGTTGAAAAATCATCATCTTTCGGCCCAAAATAATTTTTTAAAAGTCTTTTGACCATTTTAGGTTATTTTAAGGTTGACCCTTTATGATGGAGTCAAGATACAGGAACTTTGAAGCATACCATTCTCTCATGGCGCATTTGCCTTCCCAGAGAAAAGGGTGTCAACATGATTATATAAGGAGTGAATATTATGAAACATTCAAAAATGCGAAACCTGATGATAACCTCTGTCCTTTTACTTTCTCTCGCCGGCTGCAGTGCTGCAGATAATTCTTCAACGGCCAGCTTTGCCGATACGGGCAGCGAGACGAGCACCACGCAGACGACAGAATCCAGCAATACCCTAGGTACAGGGACATCGACCAGCACTACGACTAGCACCACCGTCAGCAGCGATGTCGCCATGCTGGATACATCTGATATGTTTTCATCCCGCGATCTAGAACAGACCGCCGATTTAAGCAGTGCGGTGTATGTCACACTCAGTGACGGCAACGACGTTAACATCCTCGAAGAAGGTGTTTACGTACTCAGCGGCAGCGCCAGCAATGTCACCGTTACGGTTAATGCCGGCGATGATGCAAAGGTCCAGCTCGTACTGGATGGCGTCAGTATCGTCAACGAAGATACCGCTGCCATTTATGTCGAATCTGCCGATAAAGTCTTTGTCACTTTGGCCTCTGAGGACAACGCCCTCTCAGTCACCGGGGATTTTGTCAATACAACCGATGAAAACATCGATGCCGTCATCTATTCTAAATCAGATTTAGTCTTAAACGGCACCGGCAGCGTCACCATCACCTCTGCGACGGCAAACGGCATTACCTCAAAGGACGACTTGAAATTTACGGGCGGCACCTATACGATTACATCTGCACTCGACTCAATTGAAGCCAATGATTCCATTCGCGTTTATGACGGCACCTTTGTCATTAACTCAGGTAAGGATGCCTTGCACAGTGAAAACAATGATGACGTAAACCTCGGTTACATTTATATTCAGGGCGGCAGCTTCACCATCACCGCAGCAGACGATGGCATGCAAGCTAACAGCGTCATGCAAATTGACGGTGGCAGTATCACTGTTACAACCGCTACAGAAGGCCTTGAAGCCACTTATATCCAAATCAACGGCGGCACCATTGACATCTATGCAACAGATGATGGCATCAACGCCTCTGACAGCAGCGATTACGCTGTTGCCATCGAAGTCAACGGCGGCACGATCAACGTTGAAGTGGGTAGCGGCGATACCGACGGCTTTGACGCCAACGGTACCATTACCATCAACGGCGGCACCATTTCTGTCACGGCAAATTCAGCCTTTGACTCTGATAACGGATCAACACTCAATGGCGGTACCGTCACTGTCAACGGCGAAATCATCACCGAAATTTCAGAATCTCAAATGGGCGGCCCTGGCGGCGGCAAAGGCATGGGCGGCGCCCCTTCCGGCGGCCCTGGTGGTGGAAGACCGGGCAACTGATAGCTCTTATGCTAAACAACAAAACGTCAGCAATGCGGTCCATACGCATTGCTGACGTTCTTTTTTATCACCAGAAAATTTGAATTAAAAATATTTTACGGATAATACGATCCAAAAATAATGATGACGCAGGTCATAATATTTATAAGAATCGATTTTCTCTAATCATCCAAACCGCCCCGTAATATAGGCCTCTGTCTTATGATTCTTCGGCATTGAAAAAATTGTTTCTGTCTTGTTGTACTCAATTACTTCCCCGAGTAGAAAAAAAGCCGTTTTATCTGATATGCGACTCGCCTGCTGCATGTTGTGCGTCACAATGACAATGGTATACTGTGATTTAAGTGCCAGCGCGAGTTCTTCAATCTTAAGCGTTGAAATCGGGTCCAGTGCAGAGGTCGGCTCATCCATGAGAATCACCTCAGGGTCGACGGCCAGTGTTCGGGCAATGCAGACGCGCTGCTGCTGTCCACCAGATAATCCGAGTGCGCTTTTATGAAGCCGATCCTTGACTTCATCCCATACAGCAGCCTGCTTCAAGCTCTTTTCAACAATTTCATCCAATTCGGACTTCTTTTTTATGCCATTGATTTTGGGACCATAGGCGACGTTTTCATAAACGCTCTTCGGAAATGCATTCGGCTGCTGAAAGACCATGCCCACCTTCTTCCGTAGCAGTATTGCATCCATTTCCGTATAGATTTCCTTATCGGTCAGGTAGATTTGTCCCTCCGTTTTTACATTGCCTTCAAGGTCATTCATGCGATTTAGCGACTTCAAAAAAGTTGATTTGCCGCACCCGGAGGGGCCAATCAGCGCCGTAATCTGACGCGTATCAATCTGCATGGACACTTCCTTCAGCGCCTTAAAATCACCATAATAGAGGCTGAAATGCTGAATGTCGAATTTTGTGCGTTCTCTGTCTGATGCGTATGCCATTATTTCTCGCCTCCGACTTTTTTATCAATGTGATAGGACATCACTCTGGCCAGAAGGCTGAAGCCCAGCACCATTATAATGAGCACTGCTGCTGAGAAATTGGCAATATTTCCTGAATTCGGATTCAAGCTGCCCTCAGTGCGCATGACCCAAATATGCAGTGCCAGCGTTTCACCGGGTCTGAAGGGATTCAGCGGACAAGTTGGAGATGTGAGATCCCAGTTTGACCAGTTGATATGTGTACTTTGCCCCGCAGTGTATAGCAGTGCCGCCGCCTCGCCAAAGCCGCGTCCCGCCGCCAGAATGATGCCAGTAATAATGCGCGGAAATGCCGATGGCAGAAGCACCTTGACAATCGTGTGCCATTGATTGGCACCAAGTGCCAGACTACCCTCTTTATAGGTTTTCGGCAGTGAGCGTATGGCATCTTCCGTCGTCGTCGTAATCAGCGGCAAGCTTAAAATTGAAACGGCCAGTGCCCCCGCCATCAGATTCCATTTCGCACCCGTCATCAGAATAAATACCAGATAGCCAAAGAGTCCCACGACAATGGATGGCAGCGATGAAAGCGATTCGATGCTCATGCGCAGAAAGGACAGTACACGGCCTTCCTTTGCATATTCAGCCATGTAGATGCCGGAGCCAATTCCCAGTGGGACACTAATCACCAATGAGAGGAAAACCAAGTACACCGTATTAAAAAATTGATTGCCAATCCCGTTTCTTGAAAAAGTTAATAGCTCCGGATAGAAACTTTTTATCCCGTTAAAAATAATATAGCCTGCCAGAATCAAAAGAAAGAGGAGGAAAAAACCGCCGGCGCCATAGAAAACAGCTGTCATAAACCGATCGATGCGTTTACTCTTTTGAAGTCTTTTTTCAATTGCATTCTCAAGCGCCATGTTTTGCCTGCCCCTTTCTCGATAAATGATGAATGAGATATATAAAGCCCATAGAGATGAGGAATAAGAGCAGTGCCATCGTCCAGAGCGCCAAATTATGTTCACCGCCATCGGCGGAATTCCCCATGTCTGCAGCAATAGCCGCCGTCAAGTTATTGGTTGGCGACAGTAAATCCGCTGGAAAAGCGCGCGTTTTCCCGATTACCATTGCCACGGCAAGCGCTTCGCCAAAAGCTCGCGCCAGTCCCAGAATAATGCCAGTAAAGATCCCTGGAAATGCTGCTGGAACAATCACGCGGTAAATCGCCTGCCATCGGGTTGACCCCATGCCGTAAGCTGCACTTCTATACTCTTTCGGAACGCTGCGAATCGCGTCGGAAGCTACGGTTGTAATCGTTGGAAAAATCATCACAGACAGTACGATACTCGCCGCCAAAACTGAAAAGCCTCCCATTTTGGCACCGAAGTGATCGCGAATAAACGGCACCAACACCGTCAAGCCAATCCATCCATAAACGACGGAAGGTATCCCGACGAATATTTCAACAGCTGGCTGAATGAGGCGCTGCCCTAGCTTTGGTGATATCTCCGCCATAAAAATTGCAGCGGCAATGCTAAAGGGCAATGCAATGGCAAGTGCCAGTGAACATGTCAGCAATGAACCATAAATATAAATGGCCGCCCCAACATTGCCACCGCCTTCATTGGCGCTGTCCATGGGCTTCCATTCTGAAGAAAACAGGAATTCCGCAACACTGTGATGGTATTTTGTAAACGTTCCCGTTCCCTTAACCAGCAAAAAGATACCGATAGCCATTGTCAGCAATATAATCAGCAAACCGCACGCCGTCACCAGCCCGCGCCAAAATGTCTCCGACTGGAAACGCCTTGTTTTCTTTTCAACGATCATATCTGCCTCCAATGCGTCGTCTTTGGTCATCTCAGATCACATCCTTATTATAAATTCATTCAACATTTCCAATTGGTTATCATGCATTTAAGATGATCTCACGCCATCAATGCAGAGTTTCTAGAAATGCAAATTCCACATTTAACAAAAGCCGAGCAGACACGCAATTGCCTGCTCGGCATTAGAAAAATTGGATAGAAGTACGCTAATTTAAATTATTTGTGGGTGTCAATCGCTGCATCTGTCAGTTTTGAAGAAGCACCATAGCCCATGGCTTCAATTGATGGTGCAAATTCATCACTCATCATATAACTGATAAATGCTTGTGCCGCTTCGCTGCCTTCACCTTTCGTATACATATGTTCATAGCCCCATACGAGGTAAGAACCGTTGTACATGTTTTCAAGTGTTGGTGCGACACCATCAATCGCAACTGGTGTTACATTGTCGTTATTCACTAAATAAGAAAGTGCGACATAGCCAATTGCCCCTGCATTGCTTTGAACCGTTTCCATGAGCGTACCGGAGTCATCTGTTTCAAGTGCTGATTCAGAAGCTTCTTCAACACCTTTGAGTGCCCATGTTTTAAAGAGTGCTCTCGTACCTGATGAAGTAGGTCGCGTTACCAGCATTACATCCAGATCAGGGCCGCCAACTTCACGCCAGTTCTTGACTTTGCCTGTAAAAATATCTGTTAATTGATCTGTTGTCAAACTTGAAATGCCTAAATCTTTGTTGACAACTGCTGCCATTGCAATGGTACAAACTTTGTGATCTACCAAATCCTTTGCGGCAGCTTCATCCAGCTTTTCCGCTGCAAATACGTCAGAGTTCCCGATATCTACAGAGCCTTCCGCAACTTGTTTAAGGCCGGTTCCTGAACCTCCGCCGTTGACGACGATTGAAAGATCAGGGTTTTTGTCCATATACGCTTCTGAAGCTGCTTGTGCCAAAGGCAAAAGTGCTGATGAGCCAGATGCGGTGACAGAACCTGAAATCGTCGCTGGTTCACTTGCCGTTTCTGTTGTTTCGCTTTGAGTGGTCGTCGTTGCTGGCGCACTTGCCGCTGCTGATGTACTTTCTGATGATGTGGATGATGTGCTGCCACATGCCGCTAAACTAAAACACATTGCTAAAACCACTAATAGTGCAAAGACTTTTTTTGCATTCGTTTTCATAATCAATCCTTATCCTTTCCTTCAAAGTTCAATTTGACTATACGCCTAACTTCTGTTAAGAACGACCTCGTTGGCGTTAAGGAAAGATTAATTCTAGATGAAGCGCGTACGGGCTTATTTTCAAACCATTTAAATCTTCAGCATGTTGTCTTTTCAAAGGATTGGATATCTTGATAAACGCCACACTCGTTTTACATGAATTTTACACATGCCACGCTGACGCCGCATTTCTGTGCACATTCCGAACAATTGCCACTTAACATTCGTGTATTCTATGTGTCCAAAAAAAGCCTATTTTTCATGTATGACACTTCATTTTTTTGAAATTTCGTTCCATTTTCACCATTCGTTAAAAGGTTTTTAAGTATAAAGAATATCCTCAAAAAAAGAACAGACCCTTTCGTCTGTTCTTCCATGCCATCATCGACATCGCACTCAATGTTTATGTTGTACATTCCTTATAGATTAACTTCACAAGGCACGCAGTCTTCTAAAAGACGGGTCCCAGCTATGGCTGATCCCAAGTTGTACGCCCGTCGCCCGTTATGGGAATCGGATCGCCTGTATACGTTGGCAACGCGTCCGTTTCAACATCCATAACGGCTTTCACTCTCGAAATATATTCGCGCAGTAGCCATTTGGCACGCAGTGCCCACTTGTATTTTGTCTCATCTACCGCATAACCGACAGCGTCAATGCCAAGTGAATTGGCGATATAAACGGCGCGACTGATATGGAAGGACTGCGTCACGATGATCGCCTGATCTACGCCGAAAATGTATTTTGCCCTGTAGAGACTGTCATACGTATCAAAGCCGGCATGATCCATAAAGATGGCTTCATCGTCAACCCCCGGTGCATTGGCTAATATATATTTGCGCATGGCATTTACTTCATCGTAATACTGCTGGCCATGATCGCCTGACAGCAAAAGCTTTGCGTTGTCATCCAAATTATATAGCGCAATCCCTGCAAGGGTTCTGTCCTCTAATACCATTGACAATCGATCCCCATGAACAGATGCACCAAGTATGATAATGGCCGTCTTTTTGGGGACTGCATCCATCGTGGTATAGACGCGGTCTGCCGCACTGGCTAAAACGATTATATTGCAGCCTGCAATTAAGACAAAGAGCAAAAGCAGCATCGAAAAACCCATTTTGGCGAGCCTTGTTTTTAATCGCTTTTGTCGTGACCGCGGTGGCGGCGCCTTCTTTGTCTTTGAATGCATTGATGCACATGGCAATACTTCTATATTCAATCCTTCTGGGGAAGCATCTCCATCAGACAGTCCTTCTTTTATTTTACTTTTTATATAAATATTTGGCAATTTTGTCATTCATCCTTTTTGTGATACCCCCATTATACCGTATATTACAGCAATTGCCATGCCCTGAAAGACCTGTTTTTAAATCGTTGAAAAAAACAGCTTGACAATTACTCAGCGCTGAGCACACTTATAGTCAGCACTGAGTATAGTGCTTATGTATTGTTTATGTACTATGTTAAGAAATTTAAGAAGATTGAAACAAATGGTCATAAATGTATCGTGAAACGGCAGTTTAGCCATGCACAATGCCGCCTGCTAACCGTTTGTTTCGAAATGAAAGGATGTTTTGGATGATCCCACTGTATATTTTAAGACTTCTTCAGCGATTTGGTCCCCAATATGGCTATCAAATCAAGAAGCATATTGCAGAGGCGCTCGCTGATTTTACCCAAATCAAATTACCGACAATTTATTATCATCTAGCGAAAATGGCAAAAGATGGACTTATTGTTGGCAAAGATGAAAAGACTGACAATCGCCCTGCAAAAACAGTCTATACTGTTACCGACGCCGGCCTCTCGGCCTTCAATACTCAGCTTGAAGCGCTGCTCAACTTTGAGTATCGACCGGACTTCCTCACCTCTTTTAATGCCGCTTATACAACGGACGAACTCGAAATCCTTTTGTCACAGTCTCATTTGCAGCAAGTGACTGTAGAAAAAGCTTTTTTCGGCCTTTGTATATCCGGACAGCATTAAGTGATGCGTATAATTTCCTTTTAAGCTTGGAACATCTCTCATTTTGGTTTATACTTTACTATAAACATAAAATCATTGAAAGCATCATCATATTTACACAGCACTTGTAAAGCATTGGCATTATTCAATGCACAAATGAGAGGAGACACAACATGCCAATAGGTATTATGATTAATGTACTATCCGTCGCCATCGGCGGTATCGTCGGGACGCTGGCGGGAAGCCACTTTTCTGCAGATTTTAAAGCAAAGCTAACGCTCGTATTTGGCATCTGTGCCATGGGGATGGGAATCAGCGCCATTGGTTTAATGACTCATATGCCTGCCGTCATTCTTTCAGTCGTCTTAGGCACTGCCATCGGCCTTGCATTAAAGCTTGGTCAATGGATTCACAAAGGGGCGGTACTTATGCAAAAGCCCATCACGCGCATGTTTGAAGGTCACCATTCTGATTTGAGCCACGAGGCCTTTATGTCAACACTGGTTACCGTCATCGTCCTTTTCTGTGCCAGCAGTACGGGAATCTATGGTTCGATTGATGCCGGCATGACTGGGGACAGTACCATTCTGGTATCGAAATCGATATTAGACTTCTTTACCGCGGCCATTTTTGCATGCAGTCTTGGATGGGTCGTCTCCTTTATTGCCGTCCCCCAGCTTATTATTTTCGGCGCACTAAGCTTCAGTGCACATATGATTTATCCTTTAACCACACCCGATATGATTCTTAACTTTAAAGCATGCGGTGGATTCTTACTGGTTGCAACTGGCTTTCGCATGGCCAATATCAAAGATTTTCCCATTGCCGACATGATTCCGGCAATGGTGCTCATCATGCCGATCACCTGGATCTGGACAGATTATATAATGCCGATTCTCAGCTAGATCAAAGTCTTCCATAGACTTTCGCACCAGCTGGAAGCCATAAAAAAGCCATCTGGTTAAAGCAACCAGATGGCTTTGATTAAAATGAGAAAATTTAGAGGTTATTACTTTACACATTATATGCATTGGCGCTGTCTAATGCTAATTTAGCGTCATTTACTTTTGTGTCATTTACTTTAGCCTTATTAGCTAGCTGAGCGTCGGTAACTCGCCATCATTCTCGCCAGTCCACCGCCATTTTCAACATTTCTGTAGCCATACGCCTTGAGAATTTGCAAACCGTATGCGCTTCTGGCGCCTGATGCACAGTATAGAATGATCTTTCTGTTCTTATCTTCCAGTTCACCAATTCTGTCTTCGAGTTCATCGAGCGGAATATTGATTGAGCCTGGATAAGCACCATAAGCAAACTCTTCTTCCGTGCGTACGTCAATAACGAGTGGTCCCGTAGGGACTTCTTTTTTAACTTCTTCTTTAACGGTTTTTTCTTTCGCCTCATTGGCACTTTCATCAAGTGTTTTAGCTTCAGGTGCCGGTAAATTCAGCACGAAGTTTTGAGGTTCAATCGCTCTTCTATAGTTGGATAAGCTGATAAAACCGCCACTGACATTAATGACATTCGCAAAACCAGCACCCACCAAAGTACGTAATGCCTGATGGCCTTTTTTGCCAGTCGCATCGTAAACGAGGATTAAATTGTTTTTAGGCAATTGATGCAACGTCGAAGGCAGCATTTCAAGCGGAATGTTTACCGCCCCTTTAACATGCGCTTTTTCAAAAGAGAATACATCTCTGACATCAATCCAAATAGCTTCTTTTCCTTCCAGATAAGCATCGAGCTCAGGAATGGTCAATGCAGGTGAGAAACCAGAAATTCTATTTTCAGCAACATAAGCAGCCATATTGATTGCATCATTGGCATTGCCAAGCGGCGGCGAATAAGCAAAGTCCATATCGGTCAAATCAGATACCGTGAGTTTTGCCGCAACTGCGGTTGCCAGAACATCCAGTCTTCTGTCTGCACCGTCATAGCCTGCTGTTTGACCGCCAAGTACAACCCCGGTTTCTTTGTCATAAACCACTTGAACCGCGACGAGCTCTGCGCCCGGATAGTAAGAAGTATGATTTTCCTTGTGGATCACAATGGCATCTGCATTGATGCCTTCAGCTCTGGCAGCCTTTAATGATATCCCCGTAATCCCAGCAACAGCTTCAAAAACTCTTACAATAGAAGTGCCGATGGAACCTTTGTACACATGTGCTTTGCCCATTGCGTTTTCTGCTGCGATTCTGCCTTGTCGATTGGCAGGACCCGCCAATGGAATACGCACTTTTTTGCCAAGGACACGGTGTTCGAGCTCGATCATATCGCCAGCTGCATAAATTGAATCATCACTTGTCTTCAATGTTGAGTCCACTAGAATACCACCCGCTGCACCCATATCGAGGCCTGCGTCCTGTGCCAGCTTCAGCGTCGGGCGCACACCGATTGAAAGCAATACCATATCGGCACTGACAGTGGTACCGTCTTTGAGCTTCACATTGTTTTTGCCAATTTCAGAAACTGCTTTGCTCGTATATAAATCGACGCCGTAAGACGTTAATTCTTCTTGGATAAAGCCGGCAATTTCAGCTTCCATAATGCCCATCACATGTGGCATCATCTCAACGACAGACACCTTCATGCCTCTTTTCACAAGTGCTTCAGTCATTTCAAGACCTATAAAGCCACCCCCGACGACCACTGCTGTTTTCGGTTTTTGATCGGTAATATAGGCATTGATCTTGTCCATATCACCAAGTGTCCAAAGCTGAAAAACGTGTGCTTGGTCAGCGCCAGGGAGTGGCGGTGCAATTGGTTTGCCGCCCTGTGCCAGTATAAGCTTTGTATATTCAAATTGCTTCTTCTCGCCCGTTCTTGAATCAACTGTATAGACGATTTTATTGGCACGGTCAATTTCAGTTGCTGTCGTGTGAATGTGAACCGCTGTTTGATACTGATCATTAAAGCTTTCAGGGCTTTGGAGGATCAATTTTGATCGGCTTTTGATGTCGCCGCCGATATAATATGGGAGTCCACAATTTGCAAAGGAAATATCAGCACCTGCTTCTAAAATAGTAATTTGTGCATCCGCTGATAATCTTCTAACTTTTGCTGCAGCGGTAGCGCCTGCTGCAACACCGCCGATAATGACGATCTTTTCCATTTTAATCACCTTGTATAATGAACTCGTAGTCAAGTTACGGTCATTATCCTTTCTTATACGATATAATTAACATAGTGTTGTGGATTGGTTTCATCACCTAC
>JASUSA010000057.1 GCA_030446305.1 Clostridiales bacterium
AATTCACAAGTAATCATTTCTGATTTCATTTAAAAGCACCGTATTTCATCGGTGCTAATGATTTGACATTTTGGGGACATTTTCAAAAGTGATTGACAGCGTTTCAATAAATGACGTATTTTCTTCATCCCATGCCACTGCGATATAAGAAATTTGCCTCCAACCGTAAAAAAGGCCAAAGCAAGTGTCATGGCTTGCTTTAGCCTTAAACGATAGACTTTGGTGATACGGTTAATCCATTATGCCATCAGTGCTTTTATCTTTGCTTCGTCAAATGGAGCGCCAACAATTCTGGCACTTAGTTTTTCCGGCAAATTGACATCCAGCGCATCCGATGCAATTTTCACAGCTTTAACAATGCCGTCTTCGACCATCAAATAGAGGTCAACAGATCCCCACGCGTACCGCTCACTCATCTGTACATTGAAAGCAGGCGATGCACCATAGCGCCATTCCCAGCTTTCAAACTGCTGCATCAGCGGATGAATGACAGCCGACGAATGGGTGTCAACGTCGCCTTCTGAAACGTCAATTACGTCTATGGTACGCACTGTTGTGGAATCTGCTTTATAATCTGCTGCATGATCTGCTGTTCCATATGCGGTAATAAACGCGTGATCCAAACAGCGCATCAAGCCTTCGACTGTTACATTAGGGTTGAACATGACGAGATTCTTGACACGCGATCTAACGGAATCGATTCCCTTTGATTCAAGCTTTTGCTTCGAAACCGTCAAGAGTTTGCCGAGCCGATTGCCATCGACATCCACGAGAAGCGTTCCGTGATGACACAAAGTGCCCTCCTCTGCAAAGTAGGCATTGCCTGACACTTTAAAACCATCTACCATAAGATCATTCTTCCCACTGAATTCAGCCCTAATCCCAAATTCGGCGCCTAACGCAGCAATAATCACTGCAATATTTTGGTGAATTTGCTCTTCGCCATCATCGGTCACAAAGGTAAAATTCAAATTGCCGAGATCATGGTAAACGGCACCACCGCCCGACATGCGCCTCGCCAGTTTCCCGCCTGTTTCTTCAAGGTAAGTCAGGTCGCACTCTTTCCATGGATTCTGATTTCTGCCAATCACCACCGTGTTTTCATTTTGCCAAAGATAGAGATAGGCTTCACCTGAACGATGCTGCTCAACGAGATAAGATTCAAACGCTAAGTTGAAATACGGATTCCTGCTCAGCGAATGATAAATCTTAAGCAAAGTGAATCGCCTCCCCGGTTATGCCGAGTATTGCCTCATGAACTGATTCTGCTGTTGTCGGATGCGCATAAATTGTATGCTGAAGCTTTCGGTAATCCGTCTTGTTTTCAATATGATACGTCAAACCTGCGATCAGATCGGTCGCACCAGGTCCGATTACAGCCGCGCCCAGAATACACTTTTCATCTTCTGAATAGATTAATTTGACAAAACCTTCTGTTTCACCTTGGCTAAGCGCTTTGCCGTTTGCTGAAAAAGGAAATTTACTAACGCCATATGCCAGTCCGGTTTCCTTTGCTCTTTTTTCACTCATGCCCACAGTGGCAATTTCAGGTGATACAAAAATAGCACTCGGAACGGCATCATAGCTCATTTTACTGTCTTTTCCCATACAGTTTTCTGCCGCGACAATCCCCTGATGACTTGCAACATGCGCCAGTTGAATAATATTGGCAACATCGCCAATTGCATAGACATTCGGATTAGAAGTCGCCATATGGTCATCAACCAAAATCCCATTGCCGCGCTGATTTAGTGACACATTGAGTACCGAAAGGTCAATCGTATTGAGATTTGGACGTCTACCCACTGCCATCAGCACCTTATCGCTGACAACGAAGTGCTTTTGATCATCCTTTTTAAAGGTGACCACTGCTTTACCGCCTTCTTCACTGTCAATCGCTTCAACACAGGCGCTCGTATAGCATTTAATGCCACGCGCTTCACATGCATCTAAAATAATATCAATGACATCTTCATCACAGTTGCATAAAATATTGTCTAAAAATTCTACGATGGTCACATCACATCCAAATGCATTGAAGATAAAGGCGAATTCCATACCGATAACACCGCCGCCAACAATGGTTAAAGACTGAGGACAGTCTGTCATTGCCAGTATTTCTTCATTTGTCATAACGACAGGCAAATCGGCACCCGGAATAGGCAATTTTGCCGGTGACGATCCTGTGGCAATAATGATTTTATCGCTTTTAATCACCGCGTCGACTTTGTCATTTTTGACGGTGATGACAGAATCTTTTTCAATAACCGCTTTCCCGCGGATCACTTTTACCTGCCACTTTGTTAGTAAATAGTCAATGCCGCCGACGAGATTGCTGACAACACCGTTCTTCCGATCGACAATCGTTGCCAGATCAATGGCTAAATCAGAAGCATGAATGCCAAAATCTGCCGATCGCTTCATCTCATCAAAGAGATGTGCACTCTTGACAAAACTCTTCGTCGGAATACATCCCGTATTGAGACATGTGCCACCAATTTTGTCCGCTTCGATCAAGACGACATTCGCGCCGAGCTGAGCTGCTCTAATTGCGGCTACATAGCCGCCAGGGCCGCCGCCTATAACGGCAATATCACATTGGATATCTTCCTTTTTAGGCTTGGCCAGACCAAAGCTGTACCCACTGCCTGATTTTTTATCTGCCGCTGATTTTTGTGCACCTGCAAGTTTGGCAATGGCATTGCCAATTTTAATTGTTTGCCCTTCTTCAATCAAAACGGCTGTCACTTCCCCGCTGTATTCCGACTTGACGAGGAAATTCCCCTTTGTGGATTCTGCATTGAAAAGCCCATCGCCTGCTTTGATCACATCACCTGGCTTGATGAGTATTTTGCCGACCTTTGCCTGTTTGTCTTCCCCGTACAATTTCTTTAAAATAATATCGGTCATCTCACAGTGCCGCCTTACTGAAAATCATTTTGGAATTCATTGATACAATCTTTTAACAAGGTTACAGAATAAGCCATTGACGGGCCGCCGCCAAAGGCAACCGCTACCATGGCCGCTTCTCTGACTTCATCCGATGTTGCACCTGCTTCAAAAGCTTTGTAACTATGGTATACAATGCAGTATTCACATCGATTATAGCAGCCAATTGCAACGCTGATCAGTTCTTTTGTCTTCAAATCAATAGCGCCCGGTTCATAGGAAGCGCCCAATAAACCCATGAAAGCATCGACAGCCGCCTCATTGGTCTCTCTCATTTCACCAATACCATTTACAAAATCATTCAACATTTCTCTTACATTCTTCGCCATTATTCTTCTCCTTTTGCAATAGTTTGATATTTATTTATCATGCTAATAATTACTATACTAACTAATTTAACAAATGTCAATAACATAAAAAATAAGCAGGGCACGTAAAGTGTCACTGCTTATCGAATTCAATTCTATTTAATTTAAACAATCCTTGAGGCAATTGTCCTAATTAGTAATCATTCATGGCATTAAGACCGAAATGCATCTATTCTTATGTTATTCTTTAATGTTTTGATTCAATTGATTGAGCACTTTCAGAAAGATTTCAATTTCGTGCTCAGGGATATCGCGCAGCAATAAATCACTGAAATACTGGCCTATCGGCATTAGATCAACAGCAACTTTTTTGCCTGTCTCTGTGAGCCGAATAAATTTCATGCGCTTGTCCTCGGGATTCTCAATTCGATCCACAAGGCCATCGCGTTCCATTCGATCGACGAGCCGCGCCGCAGACGGCGCTTGTATATTCATTTGCTGTGCTAATTGCTTTTGACTGATGGGCACTTCCGCAACGTAAAGAAAATAGAGTGCTATCCACTGAATGCGTGTTGAACCATGCATTTCGAGGCGACGGTTGAAGTCATCGGTAACATTCTTAGAAGTCGATGACGTTACAAACGCAATACAGTTTAAAAGATCAAATTCCATTCGAAAACCTCCGGCAAACGGGTTCTTTGCATCGCTATTATACCTTCCAATCCCCTGATCTGTCAATTAATTTGCCACACAATGCTTATGCCAAACAGGTACCGAGGCAGTTTTCTACACGATAGGATTTCAAATGGCCGAATCTTCTCTTTTCAATTCTGCTATCGCAATTGCTCGAATGCGACGAAATACGCTCATATACTGCTCCAAGCTGATACCATCCACGGTTTCACTGTGCGCGCCGGTACAGCCGTCAACAGCACCCGAGTCGACGAGCACTTTAAGCAAAGCCATTTCCGCCTCCTCATCGTACATCAGCATCTGCCCGGTCATCACAGACAACACTGCCGCCAGCGCATGGCTTCCCCAATTTGAAGTGCCCGCTACGATCAAATTGTCCGTTGGAAATACTGCAGCAATTTGCTCACCCAAATAGACATTTGATTCTATATGCGCTCTTATTTTACCCATGCCAATTTCATTGCCGCCATCACCAATTGCAGAGGTTTTAATGCCGTTGTCATGCGCCCACTGAAAGAGTGCGTCCGCATCGGGCACAATATCTGAAATATCCTCGCCACTCATGGAATACCGTTTGCCGTCTTTTGCTCGACCCGGTCTTTCAATCGCCAAAATATGCCCATTTGGTGCAGCCAAAATCGTATCGTAAATTGTTTCAGGATTATCTTGGTCGATCATTCTCAATTCCAACATCAATCCCAAGCACGCCAGACTGTTTTTCAGCATCCTACTTGAATAACGATCCGTGACAATGATTACGCGCTTGCCGAGTTTTGTCAGTGCATAGGCTAATGCAACAGTTCCAAGTGGGCCATCCGTCTCCCCAGCCCCCTGTTTTTTAATACAAAAACCTGTAACCATACAAATCGTTTGGCTTCGTATTAAATCTTCAGCCGTATGCTTAAGTTCATTTTCCTGCTTCAGTCCAGTCATACCTCTTTGTTCGGCATTTACTGTCATGGTGTTTTCAACTGCTTTTAAATAAGCTGACATGATCTCTCCTCAGTATACAAGCAAGCTGCAGCTTAGCCAGGCACTTCTCTTCATATATGATTTTCCCTTTTGACTTTCAAATTATTGCTTATGTTTTTTGAAACCCTTATTTTTAGTTTTTGAATTTTTACGCTCGGTTTTCAAATGCTCACTTTTAGCCATCGGCACTTCTCTTTTCACTTTTCCACCCTGATTATTTGCTTTTTCGCCTTTGCGGGCACCCTCATCAGATTTTGATTTTTCACTTCCGACATGAACGCCAAGCTTGGGTACGGCCTTAGACTTCGTTCTTTTAGCTGATTTCGGTTTAGTTTGCTCAGCCATTTTCGGCGTCGATTTCTCAGCCTTTTTCAAAGTAGTACTCGACTCAGTGTTTGATTCCATTTTAGGCGCTGCCTTTAATCCCAAAGCATATCTCGGAATCTTCATGTCAATAAAAGCTTCGATTTTTTCAAGTCTGATGTCATCTTTCCCCGTTAAGATTGTATAGGCGATTCCCGTAGCACCGGCTCTGCCCGTACGTCCAATCCTGTGCACATAATCTTCCGGAAAATCCGGCAAATTATAATTGATAACATGGGATACCATGCTGATATCCAATCCCCTCGATGCAACATCTGTTGTAACCAATGTTAAAAATTCGCCTTCTCTAAAGCCTTTCATGACATTTTCACGCACTGTCTGACTTAGGCCACCATGTAGCTTTGCCACAGATAGTCCCGCTTCAAAAAGCGTTTGATACAAGGTATCAACACCGATTCTGGAACGGCAGAAAATAATTGCCTTCGTGGGACAGTCCCGTTTAAAGAGAAATAGCAAGTCATCTACTTTCTTGCGATTAGACGACAGAATAACGTATTGAGCAATATGGTCGAGCACCACTTTTTCCTTTGGCGCAACGACATGCTCACTTGATTTCATATATTTCTTTGAAAACCGTTTCACTGTTTTATCAATGGTTGCCGAAAAGAGAAGGGTTTGACGCGACATCGGCAAATATGACAAAATACTTTCGACATCTTCTAAAAAGCCGCCCTTAAAAAGGTGATCCGCTTCGTCGATCACAAGTGTTGAAACTTCAGACAGATCCAAACGCCCTCGTGATAAATGGTGCAACAGTCTTCCCGGCGTCGCAATAATGACATCAACTTTCCCTTCCAAAGCATGCATTTGAGCAGAAAAATCCTGCCCGCCATAGATATTAAGCACCGATAAATCATAAAACATTTTCGCAACTTCTGTGATTTGAAGTGCGAGTTCGCGTGTCGGCGCAATGACCAATACTGAGATTCCCGTAGATGAAAGGTCTATCTTTTGGAGTGCCGGCAATAAAAATGCCAGCGTTTTGCCAGTACCCGTCTGCGCTTCTGCGATGAGATCTTTACCGGCACTGATCAGTGGGATCGCAAGTGTTTGAATAGGCGTCGGCTCCGTAATGAAGTTCTCTTCCAAGATTTGCGCATAAAAATGATTAATGCCTAATTTATGAAAAGACATTTTGTCTCCAATCCATAAAAAAAGACACGACGTGTGCGTGTCTTAAGTGTGTTTTGTCAACAATGATTATAGCGCAAAGCGTTCATTGTGTCGATGGTTTATCAAGTGATTATCATTTATTTATCGAATATATTTTCTTTAACGCCTCTGTGTTTAATATTGATCGAACAGACGCTGTATTTCACTGGGCTCATCGGTTACCGTCAGCGCCAACATCAGCAGTATGCGCGATTTGGGCGCACTGTGCATCATTGCAGTTACAAAATCGCGCTTATCAAATTGCTGCGTCGGTGTTACAAGACCGGAACCCGTTCTTGAACCGACGACGACAGTCACGCCCTTTTTCCTCGCTGCTTCCAAACTTGCCATAGCAGCCGCTGACATATTGCCATGACCTAAACCGCTATTGATAATGCCTTTTGCACCGGCAGCAACAGCCGCATCAATAAACAGACCATCCGTGCCGAGTGCTGTGTAAACGATGTCCACGCGTGGCAGTGTTGCCAGATTGGCGACATCAAATTCTGTTTGATGTGTATGCCTTTTGACTGGCGCCGACATGAAAAAAGGTTCAAAATTCTGCATGATTCCTAAGTACCCCGTATCGGGGCATTTAAAAGCGGCAACATTGGTCGTGTTTGTCTTTGCAACGCCAAAGGCACTGCTGATCTGATCATTCATACAAACCATGACCCCTTTGTTGCGTGCTAACGGATTTGATGCAAGCGCTATGGCATTGACTAAATTGATGGGCCCATCTGCACTGAGTCCTGTCGCCGGTCGCATCGAAGCGACCAACACGACGGGTTTATCAGACTTGACAACTAAATTTAAGAAATACGCCGTCTCCTCCAATGTATCCGTCCCATGTGTCACGACGACACCATCAATCGTTTCCAATGACAATTGCACATTAATGCGTTTGGCAAGTGTCAGCAAATTTTCGATACTCAATTTTGAACTGCCGACATTAAAAAGCTGCTCACCGGAAATCTCAGCAAATTGATGCATTTCCGGTACAGCTTCCATTAATGTGTCAATGCCAACCGGTTGTCTACCCGTGCTGACGCCGTAATCGGTAAGTGACAGACTGTTGCCGCCGCGACTTGCAATCGTCCCGCCTGTTGCCAATATAGTGATATGCGGTTTAGGACCGGCATTGTCTTTTATGATTGCCATCGTTTCCTCCTCTGTTATCGAAAGCAACAATGCTTTCATTCGGCTGCATGCGTCATTAGGTTCTTCTGTAAGGCACTTGCCTCATATAAGTAGCAGCTTACAAATACAGATAGCCGCGTCCGTCTTTTATTTCAATTTTTGTATGGTATGCATCCGAAAGCTGCTGCAAGTTTTTTAAAATGCGCTCCCCGTCTTCACGACTTGCCAATTCCGGCCTACCCTTCCGAGATCGCTTCTTTTGGAAGCCCAGCGTAATGGGAATCAGTTCGACGCAAGCGATACGATCATCTTCGACTTTGAACGTTGCCATAATGGATTCAAAAACTTTCTGATTTGCCGCCAGCCCCTTTGTCCCGTTCCCGCTGCGTGCATCAAATGCATCAGACGGCGTATGTTCAGGTCCTAAGTCATAAATGTCATAGAATTCAGCAGGCTGTCGTTCAACCGAATCATTTTGGATGATAAAATCACCAAGGCTATAAAAGATCGGCCGATGCTGATAGACTTCAAACCCTCTTAAAATATGCGGCCCGTGTCCAAGATACGCATGCGCGCCACTGTCAATACACAACCTTGCAAAGTCGCGGGCAAAGTCCGTTGATATGTCTTTTTCAGGCCCTTTAAATTCATGGACATGATGGCTGACGAGTACCACATCAGCTTGCCGTTTTGCCTCTTGGATCGCTTTGACAATGCGATCGGCATCTTTTTGATGGTAAGTTGTTACCGTTCCGGTATCGCCAACTTCAAACCGAATATTGCCAATGGCAAATCCGTCTTCTGGTTTGACAAACCCTTCTCGTTCAAGCTGCATCCTACGCGCATTGACATCCGTCTTGTTGACAATGCTTTTAAGCATATCAATTTCATGCTTTGGCAAATAGTGTACGGCTTTAAACCGCAGCATATTTATTCCCGGACGCCCCATGACATCCGGTCGCTGCTCACCTGCAATGTGCCAATCCCTGCCCGTTGAGGAAACACTGATGAGTGCGACGCGGCCTTCCGGCGTATCAACATACTTTGGCTGGCATGCTTCAGCCATATTGTTGCCGATCCCCGCATAAATACATTCCGCTCGATCTAAATGCATCATTGTCTTTTGAAGCCCTTCATGCCCCCAATCCAAAGCATGATTCGTCGCACATGCAAACAGGTTGAATCCAAGCCACTTTAAATCCTGAATAACGGGCGGTCTTGCCGCAACCCACGTGCCGCCGCTAACGGCAGCGGGAGACACCTCAAAATCATGCACTAAAAATTCAAAATTTGTAAATCGAATATCCTTGTCTTCAAATATCTTTTTAAGCTGTATCAAACTTTCGTCGCGATAAGGCAATCGTTGTGTTATCAGCGTATCACCCGTTGCGATAATTGAAATCGCCATGCTGCCACCTCTTTATAAATCATTTAAAAACACGCTATCGTTATCGAATGACACTTTACGCAAACTTGCTGACTGCCTTCACCAGCTCAGCCACAAACTCTCCCGCTTTCTGCATATCATCAATATACACATGTTCATCTTTTGTATGGTTGCCAAAATACCCCGTCGCAATGCCAATGGATGGTATCCCCTGTTTATTAAACCGATTGCCGTCCATCCCGCCGCCGCTTGTAGCAAAAACGGGTTCAACCCCCAGCTGCCGCATTGCATTGGATGCAATCTGAGAAATTGGCGCCGCTTCTTCAATCCTAAACGTATCATATAAAATCTCTGTTTGAACCGTCACTTCTGTTTGATACTGCTTGGCAATCGTTTGGAAGCAATTTCCCATTTCTATTAAATACTGTTCGAGCTCGTTTGCCTTTGTACTTCGGGCTTCGCCGATAATTTCGGCATAGTCGCAAACGACATTGGTACTGGTTCCCGCTTGAAAAATCCCAAAATTTGAAGTCGTACAGGGACTTATTCGCCCCTCCCGTATTTGACTTAGTGCAATTGCGGCGACTTTAATGGCATTGATCCCCTTTTCAGGTTCATTGCCAGCATGCGCACTGCGTCCCTTGACACCAATTTTGATCTTGCACTTCGTCGGCCCCTGATTAATGATGCGGCCAAATCGCCCCGGCGCATCAAAAACATAGGCCATCTTTGCTTTAAACCGGTTAAAATCTAGATACCGCGATCCCAAAACGCCGACTTCTTCACACACCGTTATGACAATCTCAATATCGCCATGCAGTATAGAGGATGCCGTCACCTTTCTTAGGCCTTCCAATATCGCACATATCCCCGCAACGTCATCTGCCGCTAAAATGGTGTCGCCGCTGCTGACAATGATACCGTTTTCAGCATCGACAACGGGCTGAACGCAGCCATTATTTGCCACTCTGTCCATATGTGCTGAAAACAGAACCGCCGGTATGCCCGGGTCTCCTTTTAGCCTTGCAATAATATTCCCGGCATTGCCATTGACTTTGGCTGCCGTGTCATCTTCCGTAACTTCTAATCCAAGCGCCATTAGTTTTTCTTTGATGCTTGCAGCAATCGCTTTTTCATTTCTTGACTGCACATTTAATGTTACGAATTCAATGAATTCTTCAATCAATAACGTATTTGCCATCCCTATTTGCCTCTCATTTAATTTTATGCACTCACATGATGCTGCCCACTATCCATTTCACTGTCTATTGAATAGATTGCAAAAAACGCTGCACAAGCATTAAAGCTCATACAGCGTTATTTGTATCTGTCACAACATCATTTATCTTTACATTTAACTGCTGATACATCAATTGTATCAAAATCAATCCGTCAAAATAATGCCTTTAAAGTGTCCAAAAATCCTGCGGTTAATACCGGGTGCTACCTAAACCTACTCACGCAGTTTAATCGGATGGCGTACCACAGTCTTTAACTTTTCAGGCGCCGTTTTGCGAAAATCGCTCAAGTAAATTTCGTGGTGAAACCGCTCCGGTCCAATATCAATTTGATAGCCTTGGGCTTCGGCATACGCTGCCATCTTTGCCGTGGTAACCGGTTCATGCTCAAAAGGCCCAATGTGCATACGCTGTACACAAATGCCTTCGTCATAGGTGTAATAGATCACTTTTGAAAAATCTTGTTTTTTCTTTGCTGAAGCCTTCTCAATTGCCCAGTTCACATCCACTTCGCTTATAAAGTCGGGAAGGCGAATGATACTGATCCAGTGAAACGCATCTTTTTGGGTATAATCAACACCTTCAATACCTTCCTGCCACCAAAACCCTTCAAGCGGCGGTACCACATATTCAAAAAAATCATCAATTTTATGCGCGCCTTTATGACTCATTCGCAGTGTATAAGCAACCGGATACAGCATGGCGATTGCATTTTGATACTCACCCTGTTCGTCATTTGGATTGCCTTTGCCGCGAACCGCGATAAACTGCATTTTAGGAACGGTCACAATCGTCGGTGTTTTAGGCGGTAAATATAACATTTTATATGCTTTCTTGAAATCATATGCCATTTTGGCAGCCTCCTTTTCAAAAGGTTTGTCACAGCTGTTACAGAATCAACCAACATTTAGTTATCTCATCAGCGGCCTATCAACTTCTCTATTGTCAGTATAAACGCTCACACAGTTGGAGAGTCAATACCCATTTTATAGCTTTATAAAATAGAACATCAAAAAAAGAACAGCGAACTGGCGATCTGCTCTTTCAATACTGCATTCCTAAAGAATATATCAAAGAGCCGCACTGTGCCTAATCGATGATCTCATCATTCGCCACTCTTACGCACTTCGGCAATGTTCGGTTCAAAACATGCTCTCTCCTGTGCTCTCTCTGATAAACTTTAGCATTTCTGTTAAATTTTCTTCTGACACATCATTATGACTGGACCTGAAAAAGGTTAAAAATTCTTGATCTTCTTTTGACAAGGAACCAGGATTTGCCGCATCTTTTTTCTCAATTGATTTTGCAACATTTTTCAGCATCATGTGCAGGAAAAAGTTCAGCTTTTCAGGTGCAAAGCCACCTTGCAGATAGAAGAACGGGATCTGTTCATTGCCCGCGTTCAGATTTTCAGTTTTCAGGTGATTGGTATTCTCAGCTGTTTGTTCATTTGCGCCGACGGCAAAGACGACCATTTTTTGTCCCGATTGCCTATTAACCTTTTTTAAAGCCGTCTTTAAACCAACAATTTTCGCAGCGCGAACCCATCCGCCAAAGATCACGAGATCGTATTGATTCAAATCACCTGTGTCCCCAAGTTTCAAAGCGGGACATTTAAGTGCAGTGGCAATCATACCCGCATATTGCTCAGTAAATCCCGTACTCGATTTATAAATGACAACCGCGTTCATATAGGAACCTCCTTCAAATTTTAATAACACCTTCTTATATGTATAAAGCCCATTCGGCTAAACGCACCTTCATCTCTCATTTTAAACAATGCTTTCCGGTGGGCACCACTATTGGCCGTCTTATGCTGCAAAGACACTTCTCTCAAGGTGCTATTTTTGATGAACGAAGTAGGTTAATCGGCTATTTAATAGGTGTTGCCTATGCAGGTTCTTTCATCGCTTTCTTCGTAACTTTCTTTTTAGCTTTCTTTTCAATTGTATTCGTCGTTTCTTATGCAGGTTTCTTATGCAGCTTGATCCATTGATCATCCTGCCAATTAGGCTTTATGTCTTTCCTTATCAAGATACATTGCTGCGTCTGCCTGTTTTAGGAGCATTCGGATATCAAAAGCCTTTCCCTCGCTCATGCCCCTTGCATATTCAAAAGGAAACTCAACTTCATTTCGAATGGCTTCTGAATGACAATCCATTTTTCTAAACTTGTCGAAAAGCCATGTGTCACTGCCATTTTCAGCGATCACGACAAACTCATCACCGCCAATTCTGAAAATCGATTCGCCAGAATCAAATACCGCCGTCAGCAAATGACCAAATTTTTGTATCAATGCATCTCCTGCATGATGACCGATCTCATCATTTACATGCTTAAGATTATCAATATCAAGCGACACACATGTAATGCCCTTATCTGGATATTTTCCCAGATCCTCTAAATAGGCTTCAAATGCATTTCTGTTTTTTACACCCGTCAGGCGATCAGTATACGCCATATCATAGTACACCTGATTTAATTCAAGCTTCATTTTTAAGTTTTCATTTTCCATTTTTTCAATATAGACATTGATATTGCTTTTAGCTGCCTCGTAGATCACTTTAAAAAAAACAGCTGATACTGCAATATAAATAAGAATGACCGGCACATACTCTCTTCGCGTATAGAGCGGTGTTGGATAGCCAACCAAGACAACCGTAAAAATGTAAATTAGAATAGCGGCCAAAGCCATATTGCCCCATCCTCGAGAAACTGTCCTCAGCACTTCTAAATAATTATGGCGAAACTTAACGGCTCCCGCAAGATACAATGCCAAAAGGATAACGGTTGAAACAAAGATAACGGTGGGATTGTAATCAAATGGAATACTGATGCATCGACCCAATATGACGGCTGTCATGCCAATCAAATCCACTACGGCAAATGTAAAAATAAATCTGGCATCTCTGTATTTTGCCATCCATAGGCAAAAAAACAATGACGGAATCGAAAAACACAAGCTTGACGCAACGGTTCTCTCGAATCCTTCAACTAACAGCAGACTATACACTGCAAAACTGATGATCCCAAAACAGCTAAAAAGTGAAATTACTTTTTTCATTGAATATCTAAAATCCATGTGCATTAAAAAAACCGACATCGTCGTTGCCAAAACCATTAAGTCCAATATATTTGCCATCTTTACACGCATCCAATTGTTTGTCTTGTACTGTCAAACGCCATTATACATTGTCATACAAGCATTGCAGCACACTTCTATTTTAACACAAGTTTGTTGACATGTAGAGGCATACAGGCAACTTGGATCTCATTTAAATCACTTTTATTTTAAAAAGATTATACGGTGCTATGCGGAACCACGTTTTTCACTTTCACGGTACTGTGTTGGTGTCATACCGTAATGCGCTTTAAACACGGCATAGAAATTAGACATGCTGTTAAAGCCACAAGCCAATGCAATTTCCAAAACTGTCGCATCTGTTTCCAGTAAAGCCTGTATCACTGCCTCGAGCTGCTTTTCACGTACATAAGCATGCACTGAAACATCGTACTGCATCTTAAAGTGCTTGGCGACAGCACTGTCGATCGTCTTAAGATAGGCATTGATGGCGCTGTTTTCTGCATAATGTTTTTCTATAAACTGTTTGACTTCCTTGAGCAATGTCCTATTGGGATTATAGGCTATATGCGATGCACCGCAGCGCTTGCATGCACGGTAGCCAAGGGTCTCCGCCGCCTGTGGCGTTTCAAAAAAAACAGCATTTTTCCTGAGCGGCGTTTTTGATTTACAGGAAGGTGCACAATAAACGCGGGTACTTTTAACCCCATACCAAAAGACGCCGTCATATGCTGCATCGCGATTCACCACAGCTTCCCATTTGTGATCATCAGCCACCGATGCATGCGCAATCTGATCTGATGGAACCAAGTCACACTCGATCACGCGCTCTGAACAGTAGCTTTTTAATTTTTCCGGTGCAATAATTTTAATAAATCCCCGTTCTTTCTCAATTACATGGACGCGAATGAGAAATGATAGATATTTGCTTAAATTCGTCCGGTTCAATCCCACAAAGGACTGCAAATCCTTTGTGGAAAATTCAAATCGAACGTGACCCGTATTTTCGAAATAAGTATAGAGAAATGTCGCCACTTTCTCAAGTCCACTGTCAAAGGTTTGACTTTCCACTTCATGTGTCAGCAGATGCACGAGCTGCCACGTATTTTTATAGAGTGCTTTGAAGAGCACCGGCGATTGATCCAAACGCTTTTCAAAATCTGCTTTCTTAATTTTTATCACGGTCACATCGCTGGTTGCCGTGTACTGCAGCAAATGTGTGACATGAACCGTCTCCGGAATCATATAGGGTATAATGCTGCCTTCTCCATAAAGCGCCAACAGCTTCTCACGATCTTTTTGGACAATTGAGAGTTTCACGGTGCCCGTATTGAGATACATCATGCAGTCCCATGTCGTATGGGATTCAAAGATAATATCACCCGTCTTATAATGTAAAATATGATAAGGCTGTTCAATAAAAACTGCCCGATAGACTTCAAAATCTTTGTCAAAATAATACAGCGGCGCTGACATTACAAACCTCCTCACAACACGAATCATTCTTTTATATGATAAACGACAAAACGCCTCTTTGAACGCATCCAAAGAGGTGTTGTCTTTTATTGCAATCTAGCAGTTAGCAGTTAACTGTTAATCGTTGTCCCATAATAACAAGCTGTCAATACTTTTTTCATGTTTGTAGCATCTGTCTCTCTTGGATTAAAGAGGGTACATGGATCGAGTGCTGCTTCCTTCGATAACAGGTCTACGGTTTCAAGGAATAATTTTTCATCTACGCCCGCTTCCTGATAAGATGCCGGAATGCCCAATAAATTATTGAGTTCGCGGATAGCCGCTACCAGTGCGTTCACTTGCTGCTTGCGGGTAGCACCCTTTAAACCAAGCGCCTGCGCGAGATCAGCAAATCGTTCTTCTGCGGCAATGGTATTGTACTCAATAACGTATGGTAACATAATTGCGTTGCAGCGTCCATGGGTTATATTGTAAATGACGCCGACTTTATGCGCCAGTGAATGGACAATGCCCAGCAGCGCATTTGAAAACGACATCCCCGCCAAGTCTTGACCGATATGAACATTTCTTCTCGCCAGTTCATTGCCTTTATAAGAATCGATTAAATTTTCAAATACCATTTGCAAGCCCTTAACCGCCAAACAATCCGTTAAATCCGTATGCGCCGTAGCAACATAGGCTTCAACCGCATGTGTGATGGCGTCCATTCCGGAATCGGCAATGAGTACCGGCGGCATTGAAAGTGCCAATTCTGTATCGACAATGGCGATATCCGGCGTAATCTCAAAATCTGCGATCGGATATTTGATCTTTGTTGCATCATCCGTAATCACAGAAAAAGATGTCACTTCCGTTGCCGTTCCCGATGTCGTTCCAATGGCAACGAAGATCGCCTTTTCTCTTAGTTTCGGAAGGCTGTAAGGCGTTTTAATATCTTCAAACGTGAGTTCTGGATTTTCATAAAATACCCACATCGCTTTTGCCGCATCAACAGGTGAACCACCACCTAATGCGACAATCACATCCGGCTCATAAGCTCGCATGGCTTCTGCCCCTCTGTAAACGGTTGAAATCAGCGGATTGCTCTCTACTTTGTCAAATACTTTCACGGCAATTCCCTGTGCCTTGAGAATCCCCGTCAATTTTTCAAGGCTTGCATTTTCAATCATAAAATTGCTGCCTGTAACGATCATCGCCTTTTGATAACCTTTTAATACCTTTAATTCTTCCATGGCATTTTTGCCATAATAAACGTCTCTTGGGATTGTAAAACGTGCCATAATTTCATTTCCTCATCTTTCTCTGTGTCATTTTCTGTTTGCATGATGAACTGCCTTACCTCTAATCGTTTACGGAAGTTGAAGCCTTAAACTGCCAATTGCACAGTATTTTTTATGCTTCTAACACGACCGATTAACGGTGCATCAACAAAGCTTAACTAAATGATACTGATTTTTTTGAGCTGCCGCGTCCACAATCCACGTTATTAATGATGATTTTTATGTCCTTTTAAGTACAGTAACCAATATAATCTTCACTTGGGCTTGGCAATCGATGTACAACATAAATATTTTGCGATTATATTGTCAATGCCCTATAGCTGTGCTATAACTGCATTTGTCTATACATTGCTTAAACACGATTGATCACATTTTATCCCACTGAACAGTTCGAAGAATGCCGACATTATTTACACAACTTCTCCGACTATGTTATAATACGGTTACTTAATTTAAAGAAGGAATAAAGTGATGGGATTTCAGCGCGCACGAACAGAGACACAAATTCAGAAGAGAACAGAAGAGATCACCGCAGCCGCTGCAAAGTTATTTGATGAAGGCGGACATGAGGCGGTATCGTTTACAGCCATTTCTGAGCTAACAAAATTTACACGGCCTACGATCTATAAATATTTTGATACCAAAGAAGCAATCCTCTTGGCGATACTAGCGGATGAGTTTCGAGAATGGGCAGAAGATTTATTGCAACAGTTCAAACTTGATCAGCATTATACTGCACTGGAGATCTCCATCATATGGTCAGAAACCCTTGCCAAGCATCAGCGCTTAAACAGCCTTCAATCCGTTCTCTACACGGTTTTGGAAAGAAATGTTTCCCTTGACGTCATGGTCAATTTCAAGAAACAGCTGTTTACAAATGTCATGCCTGCCTATCGACTGCTGTCAGCGCTCTTTCCAAATGTCTCTGAGTACGATTTGCAGCACTTTATGATGCAACAGTATGCCATCACTATTGGCACCTATTCGATGAGCCAGCTTACACCGTTGCAAGAAGCCGCTATGAAACAGCTTTACCCAGATTACCAAGGGCTTGATTTTGCTGCAGAATATCAGCAGATAATTTATCCGTTGCTGTTGGCACTTGAGGGCAAATGATAATCAATATTTGACAGCTTTGCCTGACTGCGCAGCTGCTGTACTTTAAGTCTGTAATGTTTGCCGTCTTTGATAAAATTTGTACCGCATTGTCTAAACTCAAATTCGGTATCTTTCTTCACGCACTGATTCCTCATTGATAAAACCCACTCGTAATCAAGCGGTCTGGCATTGCTATCCGATTCACCGCCAACGACGACAAGTTCTACCCCTTCTAGGTATTTTTCAATATTTATTTTCTCAATTAGCGGCTGACATATAATATTTTTATGCTGAATTGGCAAATTTTGAAAGATCGATAGCCTTTTATCAGCACTTTCCTGATTTTCAATGGTGCAGCCCACCGTTACGTGCTCATACCCCTCACCCCAGTCATCCGGAACACAATCGACAAACCGCTCAATGCGCTTTGTTAAGAAAAGAAAATACAAATCATTTCGTTCTTTGATCATTTCCCAACACGCCTCTCGCCAAAGATCTGCTTCAGGCAATAAAAAATCAGAAGAAAAGCATAAATAGACCAATTGACCTGATTTTATTTTATATTCCCCTTTCTTATTTTTCTCAATCGGTGCTGTAAATTTGTCGCTTTTAACGATTTGATCGGTATCAATACCACGTTTGCGATCCCCTTTATGGATATAGCAAAATTTGCACCCTTCACTGTATTTGTGGCAGCCACGCCACGGATTCCATACTGTCATAGACTAAAACCTCACCTTTTAATCACAAAACAATGTCATGCATCATTTGACATCTCAACCACGCTATGATGATTATACACCCAATTTATAACATAATCCTCTTTAATTCGCTTCACAAAAAGCGCGTTGGGCTCATGGATCACTTAACATATAATGCTGCAATACTTCCAAACAATTTTTTATTTTGTTGCTTATTGTTTATAAAAACTACTTATCAATTTACAAAAAACGACCGGAACAATTTGCATTAAATTATTCCAGTCGTTTAGATTGCCTTAATTGACGCTACATTCATTTCTTGTATTGATTTGCTTTATTGTATGTAAGCAAATATTGTCTATTTTTAGCTTATAATCACTTACTCCCGAGGTGGATATGTCCCTTTATACGCAATACAGTATTGAAGCGATAGACTCGGCATGACATTATCATGTGCGCTCGATTCACCTGTGGCACTGATTGCGGCGGACGACATGGCAACCAAATTTTCTTTTTGATTGCGATATACTTTTAAGTTTCTGCTGTCAGGGAAATTCGCACGTGCAATCATATACTCTGAATCGCAAAGGTTTTCGTCTGCCACTTCATCAATTGCCCTCAAACTGTGTGTATGCTTTGGCATTTCCGAGTTGTTGATACTTACTTTTTCAGTACCGCCCATGAAGCCAACCCGAAAATCATTATTTCGGTGTATCACAATACGCTCAGTAATATTAGGAACGTTAAATTCTACATGACTTTTCCCGCCAAACTGATCATCAATAACGCCATATAACGACGAATATTTGTTAATCCCAAATGATTTTCCATTACATCGCAGCCATCCTTTTGGAACGTTATAGTACGAAAAAGCACGAACTTCGCCTATAAATTGATCCATCAGCACTTCATCACTGCCTGCATCGCCTTCTGTTGGCGTTTCTTCATTTATACAAATAATATAAGCAATACTTGTAAATGGCTGTAGATTCGTATGCGGTTTGCCGCCCCCTGTCTCTGATATTGTCTCTGATGCCATTGCCACACGCTTCTCCGATGACTTCGCATCCTTATAAAGATTAATCTTTGAGTTTGCAATCAGAAGATTGTGGGGATTTGTATCGGTTGCCGGTTGTGTACTCACATAAAAAACATGCGTATGCTTTGGCAGTTGATATTCCTTTAACTGAACACTGGCCTCTCCCCTTTTTTGACCTAACTGATACGTGGATAGTCCTGTCCCCGTCCCTTTGTGAACAGGTACTCTGCCTCTCAGATCCGGAAGCGCAAAGGTTGAATCGCCATCACTGCCATAAGTAGTACCAATTAGATCGTACAAGGCTTTGTATTTCTCTTTTGATAACATCTGTCCATCACAATATGCCCAATTCTTAGGTGCAAAGTTGCCCGCAAATATTTTAATTTCACCTACCTGACTGTTTTGATTATTTTTAGACATCGGTGCCTCCTTCATCATTGTTATCTGGCTCCCATTCCGGGTATGTTCCTTCATAGGCAATACAGAAATTCACCGCTAAACACGGCTGTATATTGTTATGAGCTTGATTGTTGCCGCAGTTGCCAATCGGATCGACTTTTATCGCTAGATTATCTCCATTAATCGCATACATATATAATAATGCTTCCAAATTTTTGGCAATCCCTAAAAAATGATTTTCAGGTTTCATTTCATCGCCACCAGCATTGCACCCCATGAGTGTGTGCGCATGTTTCGGCATGTTCGATATGGAGAGTGCAACATTTTCCCGCCCCCAACTGGTACCCATCCAGCGATTTTCACTGACGCCATTAGCCGCCCGTCCCCTCAAATCAGGCAACTTAAAACGTGTCATACCATCACCGCCATATGTTGTGCCAATTAAGCCAAACAGTCCACCATATTTATTAATTGGAAGCATTTGTCCATCGCAGCTTAACCAGCCATCAGGCACCTTGCCATAACTGAACATTCTTATTTCACCAATGTATTGTCCCATTTTTTATTTCCTCCTTGCTTAAAATAACGTTGTTATTCGAATATGTTATCCGAACGCATTATACGTGGCATTTATTTATTATGATGCTTTGCATATTTACCTTTATATGCAATGCAATACCGAAGCGACAAACACGGCATGACATTATCATGTGCGGCAGAATCACCTGTAACAGTAATTGACTGATCACTCATTTTGACATAATTTGTTTTGGCACTGCAATAGGTCAACAATGTTCTGCTATTCGTTTTATTCGCCATTGCAATCATCTTTGTACCACTGCTAAGTGTCTCATTTGCTCTATCATCAATAGTCATCAAACCATGGGTATGCTTTGGCATTTCTGAGATGCCAATCTGCACCTTTTCACTGCCGCCCATCTTACCCAGCGCGAAATCGGGATTGTTGTGTATCGGGATACGTTTATTAAGATTCGGCAATCCAAAAGTATGAGCTGGCATAAAGCCCCCAAAAGTTTGTCCCAAAACGGAGGATAACTGAAAAAAATCATACTCATTCAAAATCTTGCCATCACATGCCAACCAACCCTCTGGTACAAAACCATATGGAAAAGCCCTGACTTCCCCGATAAATTGACTCATGGGCATGTCATCTTCAGTACCGTCACTGTCAACTGTATCTTCTTTGACACAGATAATAAAATTCAGACTCGTGTACGGCTGCATATTATCATGATATTGATCGCCACCTGTTGCTATAACCGTATCTGCCGCCATTGCTAAAACTTTTTCCGATGGGTCAAATTCTTTAAAGAGATTAAATGGCGGTTCTGAAACCATGTTGCCTTCAGGTACTTTAACGTCCGACGCCTCACTACTTACCATTAATGTATGGGTATGATCCGGCAGCTGTGCTTCTGTCAGTTGAACTGCCAATGCACCTTTTTTATCACCCAGTTTAAATACTGTGCTTTCTTTACTGGTTCCCATGTGAATGGGGACTCTCCCGCGCAGATCCGGCAGTGCAAAAGTTTTCGTACCATCCCCGCCATAAGTTGTACCGATTAAGTCATATAGCGCTTGATAATCTGCGATTGATAATATTTGCCCATTACAGCATTCCCAGTTTTCAGGTACATGTACATTGGCATATAGCCTAATTTCTCCTACATAACCATTAAGCACTGACATCGTCGCCTCCTTCATCTTTAACACTTGATGCACGCTTTGGTACATCACCCGTCGTCGCAATACAGAAATTTAATGCTAAATACGGCTGCATATTGTCATGAGCCTGACTTCTTCCCACATTTTCAATCGATTCGGGGCTCAGTTTAACACTATCAAGGCTGTTATGATACATATTAATCTCTGACTGCAATTCATTAGCAATTCCGAAATAACAGTCTATTGGCGAGTTTTTATTGCCCTTTGTATTACACCCCCACAGCTCGTGGCTGTGTTTCGGCATATTCGTCACATCAAGTGCAATACGCTCACTCCCGCGCGACGAACCACGTGAATGGCCTGATCCAACCCCTTCAATCGCTCTTCCCATGAGATTTGGTAGCGCAAAAGTCGTCGTGCCATTGCCACCAAAAGTCGTTCCGAGCAAACCATACAAATTCTGGTAATCATTAATCTTTAAAATCTGCCCATTGCAACTTAACCAGCCATCGGGCGCAGTGCCAAAACCAAATATCCGAATTTCGCCTAAATAATATTGATGCATAATATCATTTCCTCCTTCTTTTCACTATTTCATAGCCTATTTGCCTATTACTTCAAACATATAGAAAATCGTTGTAAAAAACATGTGCCAAAAGTACTGTATTGGCTGGAGTCTATGACTTTTGGCACATGCTTCTAAAAAGAAAACTTTTTATAATAAAGGTAACAATCATAAAAATAATGGCACACTATGCCTAAATGAGGAAATGGCAACCTTCAAATTTCCTTAAATATCATTATCCAAAGGAGTAAATCAAATGGCGAGAGTAATACATATGATTCGAAGACGACAATCATTTTTAATCAAAATGATCCTTTTCATCATCACGGCGACACTAATGACGGCACCTGCCCATATTTCAGTTGCAGCCACAGACATTGAGGGGCACTGGGCGGAACAGTCTATAAGCAAGTGGCTGGATGAAGGTATTGTTTCCGGTTACGCAGACGGCTCATTTCGACCAGATTCCCCCATGACAAAAGCTGAATTTATTACCGTTCTCAACCACATCTATGGTTTCTATGAGGCGACATCTGATAACTACAGTGATGTCGATGAAAACGACTGGTTTTATGCACAGACAGCGATTGCCAAGAATAGCCCTTATATGGTGTGGTATTCTGACGATGCATTGGATCCAAACGAAAAAATTACCAGACAAGAAGTCAGTGCAATGCTCGCCTCTATCCAAGTCTTAAAGGCTTCCGATGATTTTAGCTATCTCAGCCAATTCACTGATCATCAAATGATCCCGGAATGGAGCAAACCTTATTTGGATGCCTGTGTAGCCAACGGCTATCTCTCTGGCTATCCTGACAAATGTCTGCATCCGACAAATGCCATCACACGCGCTGAAGTCATGACCATTCTCAATAAAACCACGGGACATCTGATTCATCAAAATGGAACCTACTGTGCCGATCATGACGTTAAAACTTATGACGGCAACCTCACCATTAATACTGAAAGCGCCTCCCTTGAAAACATGCTGATAAAGGGTAATCTCATCTTGGCAGCTGGAATCGGACAAGGCGACGTGAATCTTAATAATATCACCGTTGAAGGCAAGACCATTATCAACGGTGGGGGCGATCATTCCATTACATTTACCAACAGCCATCTTGGCGAATTACTCGTTTATAAACAGGATGGCCGCATTCATGTCGTTTCCGCCGGCAGTACCGTTGGCAACACTATTCTGATGTCAAGCGCATCCCTTTTATCTGGCGGTGATTCGCATTTGGCCTCAGTCCAAATTATAGGACAAGCAACTACCGTTACACTGGAGGGGAATTACGATCAAGTTTTACTGGAAACACCTGTTGTCGTCGAAATAACCAATGGCACTGAAATAGCCTCACTTGATATTTTATCCGGTGGTGGGGACAGTCATATTACCGTTGGCACTCAAAGTCGAATAGGCAAAGTAACATTTGATGGCCCCGCAGATATACTTGGGGAAGGTTCAATAGACAGCGCCGTCATCAATGTCAACGGTGTTGCCATTGAGCAAAGTATTGACAATCTCAATGTTGCAAATAACGTAAATGATTTTACGCCAAACACGCCACCCGCTAGTCCTTCACAGCGAAATTCATCCAATGACAATACAACCGACGATACGACTGCTCCCAGCGGCTATCAAGCATATATTGATCAGTCCGTTATTAATAGCCAAAACGATCAAGCATTATCCTTTCATTTTGAACAGGCTGAAATCAATGCCACCTATTCGTATACATTATCGAGTTCAGGTGACGAAAATGTCATTTCAGGCAGCGGAACCATAACAAGTGCGGATCAGCAAGTTGCTGGCATCGATATTCATTCTTTATCTGACGGCACTATTTCGCTGACCGTACAGCTAACTGACACAAGCGGAAATGCGGGCAATGCTTTCGTCGATCAAGTGATAAAAGACGTTGCAGCACCGACAGATTATACCGC
>JASUSA010000058.1 GCA_030446305.1 Clostridiales bacterium
TTACTGCAACGCACTGGGATTGGCTACGTGGCTCACTGGCGATTACCACGATGGGACTTGAACCCACTAGTGTGGTCCAGCTTCGCTGGACACACAACGCAAAAAAAGAGGCGCCTCGCACCTCTCCATTGATGTCTCACTTAACTGACGTGTTTTATTGCGGTTAACCTGGAATAATTTTTACAAGGACTCTCCGCTTTCTAGGACCGTCAAACTCACATAAGAAGAGCGATTGAAACATACCGAGTTCCATTCTGCCGTTATTCAGAATAATGGTCACACTGTTGCCAAACAGGCTCGCTTTGATGTGCGCGTCTGAATTGCCTTCAATGTGCTGGTAATCACCATGCTTCGGCACTAATTCACTCATCTTGTTCAAAATGTCGGTTGGAACGACCGGATCATAGTTCTTATTAATGGTCACCCCTGCCGTAGTATGCGGAATGTAGACGACGACAATGCCATTCAGGGGACCACTTTTTGCAACAAACGCTTTAATCGGTTCTAAAATTTCCAACATTTGATTCTTTTCTGTGGTTTTAAATTCCATGGATTCAAACATACCTACACCTCCATTCCTTCTATTTCATATATACAGCTTTTTGAAGCTTTCTAATCATAAAGGTTTACACACGGCATCGCTTTATTGCCATTTTGTTCTGCTTCAATATTCGGTCTGTGTATAAAAAAGCAGCACCACACACCATCCCGAACAAAATTACGCTATCGCAAAAAAGTGCTGTCGCTTATCTAATTGCTTAGATTTGCAACAGCACCTTTCACACTGAATACGCAAACGTCATACCTTTAGCAAAATGCCACCAGTAATTCTCCTGATTTAACAATTTGCTCCTGTTTGACGTAAATTTTTTCAATTGTTCCCGCTTGGCGTGCACTGACGACCGTTTCCATTTTCATGGCTTCAATGATAAAGAGCGGTGTATTCTCTTCAACGGCATCGCCTTCCTGAACGAGAATTTTAAAAACCTTGCCCGGAATTGGACTGCCGACTTCACAAGGATTGTCTTCATCTGCCATGACGATGCTGGATGCCTGAGCCACTTGCTTTGAAGCCGTATCTTTAATTGAAACTTCTCTGCGATTGCCGTTTACTTCAAATATCACATTGCGCTGACCATCGTTTTGAAGCTTGCCTATTTCCAAAAGCTTCACAATGAGGATTTTACCGTCTTCGATCTCAACTTCACACGTTTCATTTTCCTTGAGACCATGGAAGAAGACATCGCTGCCCATACGGCTGAAATCACCTGTTTTTTGGAGGTAATCAAAATATTCATCAATCACTTTCGGATAGAGCGCATAACTGACAATATCTGATTTTGTCGGTGAAATCTTGTACTTATTTCTAAGGTGCGCGTCAATTTCGCCAAAGTCTTCAGGTGGCAGCAAATCGCCGGGACGACAGGTAATTGGCTTTTCATCCTTGAGCACGAGCTTTTGCAGTGGTTCAGGGAAGCCGCCTTGCGGCTGACCCATAAGGCCTTTGAAATATGAAATAATCGAATCTGGATACGCCAAATTCTTGCCTTTGTCGTAAATATTTTCAGGCGTCAGTTCATTTTGAACCATAAAGATCGCCATATCGCCAACGGCTTTGGAAGACGGTGTCACTTTAATAATATCGCCTAACATATCATTGACGGTTTTGTACATTTCCTTCACTTCGCCAAATTTATGACCAAGGCCGAAGCTTTCCACTTGAGGTTTTAGATTTGAATATTGACCGCCTGGAATTTCGTATTTATAAATTTCCGCACTGGCCGTTTTAAGGTCTGACTCAAACTGTTTGTAAACAGGTCTGACATTGCCCCAGTAATCCGAAATCTGCTGAATGTTGTCAAGATTGATTCCAGTATCGCGATTAGAGTTCTGCATTGCCGCTACAATACTGTTCAGCGATGGCTGGCTTGATAGCCCCGACATACTGCTGAATGCCGCATCGACGATATCAACACCCGCCTCAGCTGCCATGAGCATTGCTGAAACACCGTTCCCCGTCGTATCGTGTGTATGCAGGTGAATAGGAATGGTCACTTCATTTTTAAGTGCCGTTACCAGTTTTTTCGCCGCGTACGGTTTCAAGAGTGCAGACATGTCTTTGATGCCAATCATGTGCGCACCTGTCTTTTCAAGTTCCTTTGCCATATTCACATAATATTTAAGCGAATATTTATCGCGTGACTCGTCGAGGATATCACCTGTATAGCAAATGGTCGCTTCTGCGATTTTGCCGGTTTGAAGCACTTGATCGATGGTATATTTCATGCCGTCAATCCAGTTCAGTGAGTCAAAGATCCTAAAGACATCAATACCGCGCATTGCTGCTTCTTCTACCAAAGCCTTAATGACATTATCCGGATAGTTCTTGTAGCCAACGCCGTTTGAACCCCTGATCAGCATTTGCAGCAGGAGATTTGGCACGCGTTCACGGATGACGTCGAGGCGCTCCCACGGATCCTCTTTTAAGAAGCGGAACGCAACATCAAATGTTGCACCGCCCCACATTTCAAGCGAAAAGAGTTCCGGTGCCATCGCTGCCGTCGCTCGGGCAATCTTTTTCATATCTACGGTTCGCACGCGCGTCGCCATCAGCGATTGATGCGCATCGCGCATGGTCGTATCGGTAATGAGGAGATTTTGCTGTCCGCGAATCCAGTCCATTAGCCCCTTAGCACCTTTTTGATCGAGAATTTGCTTTGTCCCAAACTGCAGCGTTTTCTCATCAAATTTCGGAACGACAGGCACGTCGTACTCCTGTTTATTGCCCTTTGTTTCATTGACGACTTTCTCACCGATAAACGAGAGCACGCGAAGCTCTTTGTCTGTCTTTGATTTAAAATCTGTCAGGGATTTATTTTCTGCAATGAAATTTGTATCACATTGCCCAGCTTTAAACGTCGGATGATTGAGAACATTAATAAGGAAGTCCGTATTCGTCTTAACACCGCTAATTTTGATTTCCTTCACGGCGCGTATGGATTTGCGGATGGCATCTTCGAATGTTCGAGACCACGTTGTGCACTTAACGAGCAAGCTGTCATAGTAAGGCGTAATGACGGCGCCGGTAAAGCCGTTGCCGCCGTCAAGGCGCACGCCAAAGCCGCTGCCTGTACGATACACGTCAATTTTCCCCGTATCCGGCATAAAATCATTTTTAGGATCTTCCGTTGTCACGCGACATTGAATAGCATAGCCGCGCGCTTCAATATCCGACTGTTTTTTAATGCCAATTTCATCAGAATCAAGTGCGTATCCCTCAGCTACCAGAATTTGACTTTGAACAATATCAATGCCCGTTACCATTTCAGAAACGGTATGCTCGACTTGGATCCGTGGATTCATTTCTATAAAATAATGTTTGCCGTTTTTATCGACGAGAAATTCTGCCGTTCCAGCGCCGCGGTAATTGACGGATGCTGCGATCTTAATGGCATCGCCGCAAATGGCCTCGCGCTGCGCTGCTGATATGCTAAGTGCAGGCGTAAATTCAATAACCTTTTGATGGCGTCTCTGGATAGAGCAGTCGCGCTCATAGAGATGTACAATGTTGCCGTGTTTATCCCCCAGCAGCTGCACTTCAATATGCTTAGGCGATTCAAGGTATTTCTCAATAAAAATGTCATCGTTGCCGAATGCCTTTTTCGCTTCGTTTTTTGCCATGTGGTATTCGCCGAGCAATGCGCGCTCTTCTCTGACGATACGCATCCCTCGTCCGCCGCCGCCTGCTGATGCTTTGAGAATAACCGGATAACCTGCCTGTTTTGCAAAGGCAACCGCTTCTTCGTCTGTTGCAATTGGTTTTTCAACACCCGGGATAACCGGTACGCCAGCTGCCACAGCGACGATCTTTGATTTGATCTTATCGCCAACAGCAATCATCATCTCCGGCGTCGGCCCGATGAATTCGATGCCGGCATCTTGGCATTTCTTTGCAAATTCAGGATTTTCCGCCAGAAAACCATAACCCGGATGAATGGCATCAACACCTTTTTTCACAGCAATTTTCACGATTTCATCAATATCTAAATACGCATCAATTGGTCCCTTGTTCTGACCAATTAGATAGGATTCATCTGCTTTGGTTCGAAAAAGCGAATTCTGATCTTCTCTTGAATAAACGGCAACCGTTCGTATGCCGAGTTCGTGGCAGGCTCTGAAAACCCGTATCGCAATCTCACCACGGTTTGCGACTAAAACCCTTTTAAACTTTTTCATTTGCTTGCCTCCATATATTTCATACTAATATAGCAATCTTTTCATAAAAATACAACCATTTTGTTTAAGAAACTGTACTTTCACCCCTTTATCATTGCCTTTGTCGAATATAATAAACAAATACCCACTTTTCACTTAATTTTATTCGATTGCGTACCGCGGACAAAATGACTTATCTTTATTTTTTAAAGAATCCAGAATGCATATTTATGCTTTTTATTCACTTTTCGCTTATGGATATACGTTCTTTTTTTTACTTTCCATTCATATTGTTCATGTATTTATAGCCTCTTTTCGTGGAAACACCTTTTTAGTCAACCGCTATTCTGACATGAAGAAATTGCATCATTCAAATTTTAAACCGTTACGACAATATACATTCTTTTCATAAGACAATCATTCAACCTAACGTCTTGAAGGATCAACTAGCGGTAATGATGCAATTTTCTTACATAATCACATGCCGTTAATGCTTTATGAACATTTTATACGGAATTATAAACAATTTATAAAATGCCTTGATTGAAGCTTCACAATCTTCTATACTTTGTATGTCAATTAGTTTGAATATCAAATGAATTTTATCATTATATAATTGAATACCAAGGAGGAACAGGCAATGACATTTGAAAAGGTAAAAGCATTACTGGTAGAGGAATTGGATTTAGATGCAGATGAAGTAACACTTGAAAGCAATATCCGTGAAGATTTAGGTGCTGACTCATTAGATATGGTCGACTTAATCATGTCCATTGAAGATGCTTTCGGCATTAAAGTTGAGGAAAAAGATACCGTTAATATCAAAACCGTTGGCGATATCGTCAACTACATTGATAAATAGGAACAATCCCGTTTTTCTAAGCAATACCATCATTCATAACAAATATGAATATATAGAAAATTGTATCATACCCTTTCGTCGATCCATCATGACAATACGTTGCGTTTTCGCCTTTTGAAAACAGTTCCCATTGTCATAAAAAGACTAAATTTAAAGGATACAATTTCCTCAAATAATATGAAAAATCCTAGCCTTGTCTAGGATTTTCTTTATAAGGACATTTATAAACTTTTTATAAACAAGCGCCCTTATAATAAGGAAGATTAACGCGCTGCTCCGGAGGTTTTATGATAAAGACATCTTTATGTGCAATGCTCGGTATAGAATATCCCATCATTCAAGGCGGCATGGCTTGGATTTCAGATGCTTCACTTGCCGCTGCGGTTTCAGAAGCCGGCGGTCTTGGTGTTATTGCAGGCGGCAATGCCGAAAGAGTCCACGTTGAAGCACAGGTAAAAAAAATAAAAACGATGACCAAGAAGCCATACGCACTCAATGTCATGCTTCTCAGTCCACACGCAGACGACATTATTCAGCTCGCCATAGATGAAGCCGTTCCCATTGTCATAACAGGCGCAGGAAGTCCCGGCAAATACATCGATGCACTCAAAGCTGCCGGCATCATTGTCATTCCGGTCGTAGCATCTGTTGCACTTGCCAGACGCATGGAAGGCCTCGGCGTCAATGCCGTCATCGCAGAGGGTACTGAAGCCGGAGGCCATATCGGCGAACTCACGACGATGGCACTGACGCCACAAGTCATCGATGCCGTTCAATGTCCGGTGATCTGTGCCGGCGGCATTGCTGATGGGCGCGGTGCAGCTGCCGCCTTTATGCTTGGCGCTGACGGCATCCAAGTCGGCACGCGATTTCTCGTTGCGAAAGAGTGTACCGTACACGATAATTACAAACAAATGATCCTCGATGCCAAAGATACATCTTCTGTGGTCTCAGGACGTTCAACAGGACATCCTGTCCGCATCCTAAAAAATAAGCTCTATCGTCAATTTACAGAACTTGAAAAAAGCAATGCACCTGCCGAGGCCATTGATGCCCTTGGATCCGGCGCGTTAAAACGCGCAGCGGTTGACGGCGACGTCGTCTTTGGCTCAGTCATGGCCGGCCAGGTTGCAGGACTCGTTCACCAATCGCAGACGGCGTCGGAAATCATCACTGAAATGTTTGACGACTGCCAAAATGTCATCAACCGTACACTGTCAAAAATTAACTACAAATGATACCGCAATAACGCTCATTAAACCGTTTGAAGCATGCGAAAAACAAATAGAACACTCTCGCAATGTGCATTTCAATCGTACTGCAAACGGCTACTGGTCATCCATCAATGAAAGTGAGGTTCAGAAGATGAAAATCGGTTACGTATTCGCCGGACAAGGCGCTCAAAAAGAAGGTATGGGACAAGCATTCTACGATCAATTCGAAAACGCACGCGTCGTCTACGACCGTGCAAATCTGGCACTGGGCTATGATTTAAAATCACTGTGCTTTAACGGCCCGCAAACAAAACTCAACGAAACAGAAATTACGCAGCCTGCAATCCTGACAACTTCAATTGCCATGCTCAAGGCTTTCGAATCCAAAATCAATATTAAACCGACGGCTGTCGCCGGGCTTAGCCTTGGCGAATACACAGCACATGTTGCATCGGGCTCCATTGCCTTCGATGATGCTGTTCAGCTCGTTAAAAAGCGCGGTGCCTTCATGCAGGAAGCTGTACCGATGGGCGTTGGCGGCATGGTGGCTATCATGGGCTTATCCGTTGAAGATACTGAGCGCGTCGCTGCAGAAGCTTCTGCGTACGGTACGGTTGAAGTCTGCAACTACAATTCGCCAAAACAAATCGTTCTCGGTGGAGAGCTAAAAGCACTGGCTAAAGTTGAAACCATTGCCAAGGATGCTGGTGCCAAGCGCGCACTGCCGCTTCCTGTCAGCGCTCCTTTTCACACCTCCATGCTCAAGCCCGCAGAAGAACAATTAGCGGTTGAACTTGAAACCATTCGTTTCGGTGAGATGAAAGTTCCCGTGATTTCAAACGTCAACGGCCGCATCGTCCCTTCTGAAGGTCATATTCCGGACTACTTGGCAAAACAGGTTACCAGTGCCGTTCGTTGGATCGAATGTATTGAATCCATGACTGCCATGGGCATTGACACCATTGTCGAGTTTGGCCCGGGAACAGCACTTTCAAGCTTTATTGCAAAAATAAACCGAACTATCAAAGTCCTTTCGATCAACGATATTGATTCATTGAATCAGGCCGTCGATTATTTGTCGGCTCAGCATCAAGTACGCGCTATTTGATGCCATTTCCAGCCATCAATCCATTCGTATTAATACAGAGTTGAGGTGAATACATGAAAGTTGCAATTGTTACTGGCGCCAGCCGAGGAATCGGCAGTGCCATCGCAAAAGCACTGTCTGAAAACGGATACAATTTAGTTTTAAACTATCGTGCGAGCCGTGAAGAACTCGAAGCACTCGCCGCCACCCTTTCGACAGAAGTCGTCTTGGTTCAGGGCGACGTCGGCTCCTTTGAAGAATCTGAAGCGATTATCAATGCTGCCAAGACACATTTCGGCAGGATCGACTTACTCGTCAACAACGCCGGCATTGCACGTGATAATTTAATTATGCGCATGAGCGAAGATGATTTTGATGCGGTTAGCACCACCAATTTAAAAGGTACTTTCAACTGCACCAAACACGTGAGCCGCACGATGGTCAAACAGCGATTTGGTCGCATTATCAACATCTCATCAGTGGTTGGCATTTTCGGTAATGCAGGTCAGTCCAACTATGCAGCATCAAAAGCAGGGATTATCGGCTTTACCAAAGCAGTGGCAAAAGAACTCGCACCGCGCAACATTACAGTAAACGCCATTGCACCGGGTTTTATTGAAACCCAAATGACCGATGCCATCAGCGAAGAAGCAAAATCGGCATCCGTAGGCCGAATTCCACTGGCGCGTTTTGGCAAACCGGAAGATATCGCAAAAGCAGTCGTCTTTCTGGCTTCTGAGGATGCCAATTATATTACAGGGCAAGTCATTCAGATTGACGGCGGTATGACCCTGTAGTGTTCTAACGTTACACCGTTCGTGTTGATCGGTTGTTTAAAACCATTTGATAAATATGCCTTATGAAATGGTTTCGAATTACTTGGTTCAGCCACATCAATCATGGTTAAAATTAAATCGGAGGATTATCATTCATGAAAAATAGAGTTGTCGTTACAGGTATGGGAACCGTTTCACCAATTGGAACCGGCAGAAAAAACTTTTGGGATGCCGTTATGGCAGGCAAGTGCGGCATCAGTCCTATCGAATCCTTTGACACAGAAAACTTTAAAGTAAAAGTATCCGGCGAAGTCAAAGATTTTGTCGTAACTGATTATATTAATAAAAAAGAAGCCAAACGCATGGACCGCTTTACGCACTTTGCCATTGCGGCATCAAAGCTTGCCGTTGAAGACGCGAAACTCGAAATAACAGATGACAATGCAGAAAACATCGGTGTCTATCTCGGCAGCGGCATCGGTGGCCTCAGCACTATAGAAGAGAACGCGGCAAAACTCACCAATGTTGGTGCAGATCGCATCTCGCCATTCTTTATCCCAATGTCTATCTCCAATATGGCAGCGGGCAATGTTTCCATTGCGCTGGGTGTCAAAGGCTCCTGTCTGACTTACAACACTGCCTGCGCTTCAAGTGCCAGTGCCATTGGCGAAGCATTGAAAGAACTACGCGACGGGTATCACGATGTCATTATTGCCGGCGGCGCAGAAGCATCGATCTCAAAACTTGGCATCGGCGGTTTTCAAGCGATGACAGCGCTTTGCGAAGCACATGATCCGATGCGCGCTTCTATCCCATTTGATAAAGATCGCAGCGGATTTGTCATGTCTGAAGGCGCTGCCATGCTCGTCCTCGAAACACTGGAACATGCACAGAAACGCGGTGCTACGATTTATGCCGAAGTACTGGGGTATGGTTCTACCAGCGATTCGCATCATATCACAACACCTGCGCCAGGCGGCGAAGGCGGTGCCCGCGCTATAAAACGCGCGTTGCATGATGCCGGCTTAGCACCTGAGCAAATTAGCTATATCAATGCACACGGCACCAGCACACCTTACAATGATATTTTCGAAACCGCGGCGATCAAAGCGGCATTTGGCGATTATGCTTACCAATTACCTGTTTCATCAACCAAATCAATGACGGGGCACCTTCTCGGCGCTGCCGGCGGTATTGAATCCATGGTTTGCGTTGAAGCCATTTTAAATGATTATGTGCCGCCGACCATTAACCTTCAGGAGCTTGATCCCCTGTGTGACCTAGATTACGTACCTAATGAAGGCCGTCACCAGCCGGTTCAGTATGCATTGACAAACTCGCTTGGTTTTGGCGGGCACAATGCAACGCTGATCTTCGGAAAATTTGAAGCGTAGGTGACCATAATGTTAAACAGTAATGCCATTCAGTCTATTATCCCACATCGGTATCCCTTCATGCTCATCGACCGCATCGTCGAAATTGAGGAAGGTGTCTCGGCGACGGGTATTAAGAACGTTACAGCCAATGAGTACTTTTTTCAGGGGCACTTTCCGCAAGAACACGTCATGCCCGGTGTACTCATTGTTGAAGCGCTTGCACAGGTCGGCGCCGTCACACTCCTTAAAAAACCTGAAAACAGCGGTAAGATAGCTTACTTTGCCGGCATTGACAAGTGCAAGTTTAGAAAAAAGGTCATTCCCGGCGATACGCTGACGCTAACCGTCACCATTATCCGCTCAAGAGAAAACTATGGTGTCGGCAAGGCGGTGGCAACCGTTGAAGGCAAAAAAGTCTGCGAGGCCGAACTTTCATTTATGATTGGCTAATCCTTTTCACCAAGAAGTGCTTCCGCAATGCTTTTAAGTCAAATTAGCAGTTTAACATCCATTCTCTATATTTCTAGCAGAAGCATCGGCGCGGTCTACCCCTTTAGATCCGCCGGTGCTTCTACGCTTTATGGCATACGCCCTTGACTGCTGATACACTTCATCTCCCTCGTTGACATGGCGCTGAAAACCGTACACCCACACCTTTGACACTACTTTACAGTACCGCTTCAATATGTTATAATCACAAGATTAATTACAATATTTATGACAGATTATTTACATTAGGGGGCACGATATGAGAAGCAGTATTATTGGACTCAATCGCATCGTCATCAAAATCGGTTCTTCTTCACTTACCCATGAAAGCGGTCTCATCGATCTCTGGAAAATGGAAAAGCTCGTGAGACAAATCGTAAACGTTTACAACAGTGGCAAGGAAGTCATCGTCGTATCATCCGGTGCCATTGCAGCCGGTATGGGCAAGATGAAACTCAAGGAACGACCGAAGACAATCCCCGAGAAGCAAGCAGCTGCAGCCGTTGGTCAAACAGACCTTATGCACATGTACGAAAAACTTTTTTCAGAGTATGGTGTCGGCGTTGCACAAGTCTTGCTCACTAAAGAAGATATGTATGAACCAACGCGTGTGGAGCACTGCAAAAACGCGCTTGATAAATTATTAGAACATCAAGTTATTCCAATTATTAACGAAAATGACGTCGTCGCCATTGATGAAATCAAAGTTGGCGACAACGATACCCTATCGGCAGAAGTCTGTAAGCTCACGGACTTTGATATGCTCATTATTTTATCGGATATCGACGGTGTCTTTAATAAAGATCCGCATCGCTACGATGATGCCGAACAGCTTTTTGAAATCAGAGCGCTTAGCGAACTGGACGCCATCAATGCTTCAGGAACCGACAGCAATGTGGGCACAGGTGGGATGATTACAAAATTCAACGCTGCACGAATCCTGCACGGTGTTTCAAAAAGGCTGCTCATCGTCAACAGCGCAACAGAAAACGTCATTAACAAAGCGCTTAATGGCGAAAAAGTCGGCACTTACTTCAACTTTCATTAAGGAGTTAACAATGGGATACATCGAAACGTTAAGCCAAGGGGCAAAACGCGCTTCCATCCAGCTCAGAACACTCGATGAAAAATCGAAAAATGCGCTGCTGGCGAATATCGCCGATGCACTCAACGATTATAAAACGCGAATCTTCGAAGCCAACGCGGAAGATATAGAAAACGCGCGTGCAAACGGCACCAAAGAAGCGATGATTGAACGCCTTGCCATCAATGAGAAAGTCTTTAAAAGTATTTTAACGGGTATTGAAGATACCATTAAACTAAAAGATCCTATCGGCAACGTGGACAAGATGTGGGTCAACGAAAACGGCCTGCAAATAGGGGTTAAACGCGTCCCTTTAGGTGTTATCGGCATTATTTACGAATCGCGTCCAAATGTCACAGTGGATGCGGCGGTTCTCTGCCTCAAAACAGGAAATGCCGTTATCCTGAAAGGCGGTTCAGACGCATTAGGTACCAACCGCATCCTGATTGAAGCCATTAAAGAAGGGCTCAGACGCTCTAATTTGCCTGTAGAAGCAGTTCAGTTCATTGATACAACAGATCGTGAAGCAACAAAGCTTTTGCTCTTACAGACCGAATACGTGGACTGTGTCATTCCACGAGGCGGCGCTGGTCTCATTCAGTTCGTTCTTGAAAATGCAAGAGTTCCCGTCATTGAAACCGGTACTGGCAATTGTCACATCTATGTGGACAAGGGCTATGATGTAAAAAATGCCATTGACATCATTCTCAATGCAAAAATGCAAAAACCAGGTGCGTGCAATGCTGTTGAAACCATCCTCGTCCATGCGGATGAAATGGCAGCACTGGCTGCACCGCTTGTCAAAGCACTTTCAGAAAACAACGTTAAAATCCACGCTTGTCCTGTTTTCGCAAAAGTGCTTGACGAAAATGAACTTGTGTACAGTCCGGCTACCGAAGAAGACTATTTCACAGAATACCTCGACTACGAATTGGCGTTAAAATGTGTTGATTCTATGGCGGAAGCCATTGATCACATTGAACATTACAGTACACACCACTCGGAAAGCATTTTAACGGATGATTACAGCAATGCAACAACCTTTTTAAACAAAGTTGATTCAGCAGCCGTCTACGTTAACGCATCAACACGATTTACCGACGGCAGCGTCTTCGGTTTTGGCGCAGAAATCGGAATCAGCACGCAGAAACTTCATGCACGAGGCCCTATGGGACTCGAGGCATTGACCACGATTAAGTACGTCGTTTATGGTCAAGGCCAAATTCGCCCTTAAATCAATACGTTGACATTTTTGTAAGAAAGCGAAACTTTGAGATTACGAATTGCATTTTGGGCTTCAAAAATCTATAATCTATATAAGGAGTGATTTTATGAAGGACAAAAAAATCAAAACGCTGAAGTCAGCAAATTGGAATTTAACTTGCTCCATACCGTTTACCGTCATAATGAGCTGACGATCTCTGAAGTTTCTGAACTTTTGAATATCTCCCTTCCAAATTGCAGCCGTTACGTTAAGAACGCAATTCAAGAGGGGTATTTGAACAAGAGAGTCGATTCAGGCGACAAGCGTATCTACTACATCTCGCTCAGCGACAGAGGACGGCGTATTGTCGAAACAACACTTGATGATTTTTCAATGGATATCAGTACACATTTGAACTCACTTGATCCAAAGGATCTAGACCGCCTGGATGAATCTTTTTCAAACCTAAACTCAACACTTGCCGATACACTGCTCAGCAACACGAATTTAACGCGACGCAACTAAAGCGAAAGCGCCATTAATAATGAATACTGCAATCACCTTTGAATACCTCGTGAAGACAAATGCCTTGCGGGGTGTTCAACATGAAAAAAATAATTTTGTACGTTAAAAGACGCCTTTGGCGTCTTTTTTATTGCATCAATGTATTCGCTTTTACGAATACGATGCTTGAGATTATACATTTGCCATTTCAGATACAAGTTCTTTTTTCGGTGCCTCCGACGGTTGACGACCAAAGATCTTATCATTCAGCTTGACGTACCAAGCTGCCGACTGAACTTGAATAATATAAGCAGCTGCAATAACGAGTGCAGCATCAGATCCTGCTTCAGCAAAAACATTTATTGCAACGGCAAGTGCAATGGACAAATTGCGCATTACCGTCCCATAGACAAGTGCAATGGCATTGCCGCGGTCTAATAACTTAATCCCCACAATGGTACTAATCAAATAATTAATCGCGTATAAGATCAAGAGTGGCATAAGCAGCTGTAAAAGCATACCCGGAGAAGCTGCAATGGTCTTCGCTTTTAAAGCGATGGAGATGAAAACAATTCCCAAAACACCAAGGGATGAAAGTGCTGGAAAACGAGGTGCCAAAGTAGCCTGGAATGTTTTTTGTCCATAGCGTTTAATAAGTCCCTGCTGTGTTATAAAGCCAAGGATCATCGGCAGGAAGACAATCAGGGCAATTTGTCTGACAATACCAATCAAATCAATGGCCACATAAGCGCCCATTAAGAACTTTAAGTAAAAGGGCGTTAGCAATGATCCCAGCGTTAAGCCAACAACCGTCATTTTAACAGCTGACGCGACATTGCCTTTCGCGAAGCCCGTCCACGAAATTGTCATACCACTCGTTGGCAGCAGTGATGCCAACAAGAGTCCCAGCGCCATATAAGGATAATTTGAAAAGAACACATTGCCAAGTGCGTATGCAATAAATGGAATAATTAAAAAATTAATCCCTTGGGACAACAACTGCGCTTTTGTATCACCAGTTGTCAATATTTGTTTAACCTTTAGTGTCACCATCATCGGATAGACCATTAAAAAAGTAAACGGCAGAATAAAGCTTTTTAAAAATGCAGTCTGATTAAACAAGCCATAGATAAAGCCAATGACCATCATCGTTGGAATGGCAACGATAAGATTTTTATTTATTTTTTTAAGTATTTGCCACATAATATTACCGCCTCTCTATCTCAAGTGTTACTGACATGAATCCGCATCCAACAATGCAGCCAATTCTTCTTTCGCCTGATCAAGCATTATTTCTCTAATGAGTGTACACGCTTCCAATAGTTTTGGACTTGTTAGCTTATAGTATATTTTCGTGCCCTCGCGTGTCGTTGAAACCACGTTTTTTTCACGCATTAATGCAAGATGCTGAGAAACATTGGCAACGCGAACATCCATTTTCTTTGCAATCTCTTCCACGCACATCGCCTCTTTGCCAATCAGAAAAATAATTTCCAGTCGCTTTGGATTTGACATCAGCTGGCAAAAGGCTGCATGTCTTTTATAAATATCTTTTGCATCCATCTACAAAACTCCCTTTGCAATCTATTTGCATATTTTCGAATATATGAAACATCATTATTATAAAGCGCATCTGATATTTTGTCAATGATAAAGATTATCATTCTCGTTGGCCTTTTGATACGATCTAATGAAATTGTCTAATCGCCTTTCGTTGATCCTTTATGATAATAGGTTTAATTCACGCCTCCAATTCTCATAGATCGCCTATTGCCGAATTAAACCGAACGTGCTATAATCTAAATAATAACATATGAATACTTGTTCATATGTTCAAATATAATCGAGGTGTTTTATGGAAGCAACTTGTCAATGCAATACCGTCAATATGGATAAAGTTACACAGGGAAAAGCAGTCCTTATGACAGAAAATGTCGCCGGCGATCTCGCCAACCTGTACAAGGTATTCGGCGATCCGACGCGGGTAAAAATTCTGCATTTGCTCTCTGTAACGGAGCTTTGCGTTTGTGATATCGCCAATGTGCTGGAGATGACACAATCCGCCATTTCACATCAGCTCAGAGTACTCAAACAAGCCAAACTCGTTCGCAATCGAAAAGACGGTAAAACTGTTTATTATACACTTGATGATGATCATGTGCATACCATCCTCAAACAGGGATTGGATCACATCTCACATGTCTTATAAGAGGTAATTATATGTCAAAAGTAACTTATGTACTAGAGGGATTGGGATGCGCAAACTGCGCCGCAAAAATTGAAACTGCCGTCAAGGCTGTCGAAGGAATCGATGAGGCCTACGTTGACTTTTCGAAATCAAAACTCGTTTATGCTTACGACGAGACACGCCAGCAGCAGCTTTCTATGGACGCCATTGTCAAAATTGTTCATACTTATGAACCCGATGTCATCGTCAAAACACCAGAAGCAGCTAAAAGTGAAAATTCATCCTCTAGTGAGACACGCGAACGCCTGCGACTCTTGACAGGTCTTATTCTATTTGCTGCTGCAATGGTTTTAAAAGGTCTGCCCGAGCTTGTAACGCTGGCGCTTTTGCTCTTTGCCTACTTGCTGTCCGGCTATCCGGTTATCATAAAGGCATTTAAACATCTTTTCAACAAGCAGTGGTTTGACGAAAATTTTCTCATGTTCATAGCGACCATTGGTGCCATCGGCATCGGCGAATATCCAGAGGCGGTAGCTGTCATGCTGTTTTATGAAATTGGCGAGTACTTTCAGGATCTCGCCGTGGGCAAGTCTCGTCACGCCATTGAAGCCCTGATGGATATTCGGCCTGAAATTGCACATCTCGTTGCAAATGGCGAGACTGTAGACAAATCACCGGAATTCATTGCCGTCGGTGACGTCATCCGTGTAAAACCCGGTGAACGCGTACCACTCGACGGTACAATTCTTAAAGGCGAAACCGATGTGGACACATCTGCACTAACGGGTGAATCAAAGCCTATTTCGCTCGCTATAGGTGAATCCATCCTTAGCGGCAGCGTCGTCATTACAGGTGCTGTGGATATCACTGTAACAAAGCGCTATGAAGATTCTACCGTCACTAAAATCCTCGAACTCGTGGAAGATGCCACTGCTCAAAAATCGCCTACGGAAAATTTTATTACTAAATTTGCACGTTATTATACGCCCATTGTCGTATTACTCGCTGCCATGATTATTGCGATCCCACCATTTATATACGGCTTTGATCAATTTAGCGCGTGGCTGTATCGTGGGCTCATATTTCTCGTTATCTCCTGCCCTTGCGCACTTGTTATCTCAATACCTTTGGGATTTTTCAGCGGCATTGGCAATGCATCCAGTCATGGCATTCTCATTAAAGGCAGCAATTATTTAGAAGCGCTCAACACCATTGATACGGTCGTTTTTGATAAGACGGGCACACTGACACACGGTAAACTGGCGATTTCAGCCGTCACGCCGGCAGATGGCACAGATGCCGATGCATTGCTGTCCATCGCCAAACGCATTGAATCACATTCCAATCATCCCATTGCCAAGGCAATTTTGTCTGCCGGCAAAACCGTTCCCCCTCGGCCTCAGCCGAATACGGGTAACATTGGATTTGTTGACTTGAGCGAGCGCTATGAAGAACTAAGCGGCATGGGTATAAAAGCGACACTGGATGGCAAGACTTATCTTGCCGGGACAGAGAAACTTTTAAAAACACATCAAATTGATTTTACACCAATCGCTTCACCTGTCAACACAGTCGTATACGTTGCTGAAGGCAGTCGCTATATTGGCAGCATTACACTTGAGGACCAGGTAAAAGACGAGGCCTTTGCTGTAATTGACGCCTTAAAGAAACTGCAAAAGCAGACGGTCATGCTCACAGGAGATCAAATCGCAGTTGCAAGTGCTGTTGCAAATGCCCTGCACCTCGATGACTATCATGCAGAACTCATGCCAGCCGATAAATATGAAATTGTCAATCGGCTCATTGCAGAAGGCCATCAGGTGGCATTCGTCGGTGACGGCATCAATGATGCCCCTGTTCTTGCCGGCGCAACACTTGGTCTTTCAATGGGAGACCTCGGAAGCGATGCCGCCATTGAAGCCTCAGATATTGTCATTATGAAGGATCAGCTAACGAGCATCCTCGATGCTTTCAATATTGCTGCACAGACGAAAAAAATCGTCACACAGAACATTGTCTTTGCCATTGGCATTAAAGTCGCCATCATGGCACTGGGCGTCTTTGGGCTCAGCTCCATGTGGATGGCTATTTTCGCCGACGTCGGCGTCGCACTGCTCGCCGTACTCAATGCCATGCGCGTTTTAAGATTTAAACCAGATCGTCTGAATTTCACCGCCTAAACCGTCAAGTCCCCGATCTTGTACCATTTGCGAGATAGAGAGGGTTCATCGCATACACAATCGCCGTTAATCACGGGATTGGCATGCACAGTTTCAGACATTGATCTAATAAGAAAGGATACCCTGCAAAGGGTATCCTTTTTCACATACTAACCTATTCATCTATTGAAAACTGATTTTCAATCATTACCTTAGGATGTACTTATCAATTGACTGCCCAGGCGGTACAATTGGATAAACATCTTCATTCTGATCAATCGTACATTCCACAAACAATGCCTTGCCTGTCTCCTTGTACTGGCGTACAGCTGCTTCAAGCGTTTTTAGATCATCCGCTCTAACACTTTCAATCCCGTAGGCACCTGCCAGTTTGCAATAATCCACATTCTGTTCAATGGTCGTTTCAGCATAACGCTCTCCTTGAAAGAGTTTTTGCCACTGTCGCACCATGCCCAGCGCATGATTGTTCATGAGTACAATTAAAATCGGCAGATTATAACCTGACACTGTTGCGAGTTCATTGCAGTTCATTCTAAAACTGCCATCGCCTGTAAACAGGACAATCGGTTTGTCCATATTGCCAAGTTTTGTACCAATGGCAGCGCCTAGGCCAAAGCCCATCGTGCCAAGTCCACCTGATGTAATAAACTGCCTCGGTTCCGAAAACGGATAGTATTGCGCCGTCCACATTTGATGTTGGCCGACATCGGTAACAATCACCGCCGAATCGCCAATACCTTCTGCAACGGTTTGAATAAGATTTTTAGGCGTCATGACATCGCCCGGCTTCTCTTGCTGTATCTTTGAATACGCCACAATTTCGTCAATCCACGCCTGCCTTTTCTTAACGACAACGCGTTCATTGAAGGCTTCAAGTATCTCATTAAGACTGCCGCACAAATCAATGTCCGAATCGATGTTCTTGCTAAACTCAGTAAGATCAAAGTCAATATGAACAACCTTGGCATTCGGCGCAAAGTCCTTTGGATTACCAATAACGCGGTCACTAAAACGTGCGCCAATGGCAATAATGAGATCTGAGTGTGTAATGGCGAGGTTTGCTTCCGGATAACCATGCATGCCGACCATACCCAGCGACAAATCATTTTTACGCGGGAAAGTTCCCAAACTCATCAATGTATTGACAATCGGAATTTCCTTTGAAAGGCAAAAGGTTCGCAGCGCTTCAGAAGCATTTGCAATGCGAATCCCGCCGCCGGCGTAAACAATTGGTTTTTCCGATGCATTAATCAATTCAACTGCCGCTTGTACTTTGGCCATATCCACTGTAGGCGATTGCATTTCAAATGTCATATCAGCCTCTGAAGGATAGGCAGTCTGCTTGATAAACAGATCTTTCGGAATGTCAATGAGCACTGGTCCCGGACGCCCGGAAGTCGCGATCTTAATTGCCTTTCGAACTGTCTTCTCCATATCCTTCAGGTCTCTGACCAAAAATGTATACTTTGAAACAGGCATTGCAATCCCGGTGATATCAACTTCCTGAAATGAATCTTTACCCAGCAGTACCGATGGTACTTGACCCGATATGACCAAGAGCGGTGCAGAATCCATGTAGGCTGTTGCAATGCCCGTAATCGTATTCGTCACGCCCGGTCCGGAAGTAACGACACAGACGCCAAGCTTTCCAGTTGACCTCGAATAGCCGTCTGCCGCATGTACCGCCCCTTGTTCATGTGATGTCCGAACGTGTTGAAAGCGATCCATTTGGTCGTAAAGTTCATGATAAAAAGGAATGACAGCGCCGCCGGGATAGCCGAAAATCGTATCTATCTGATGTTCATGTAGTACTTCCAATATGATTTGTGCACCGTTCTTTTCCATTCAATTATCCCCTTAACATGTGTTCCTAGAAGTGCTTCGGGTGATTATTCTTCTTCTACCCAAGCCATCATCTTTCTAAGACGTCTGCCAACTTCCACAACCGGATGTTTGAGCTCATTTGCTACAATACGGTTGTACATTGGACGGTTTAATTCATTTTCCAACAAGAAATTCTTCGCAAATTCACCTGTTTGAATTTCTTTCAATACTTTGCGCATTTCAGCCTTTGTATCATCTGTAATAATACGAGGTCCAATCATATAATCGCCATATTCAGCGGTATCACTTACTGAATAACGCATTTTCTCAAAGCCGCCTTCGTAAATTAGGTCGACGATGAGTTTCATTTCGTGGACACATTCGAAGTATGCAACTTCAGGCTGATAACCAGCATTGACAAGTGTTTCAAAACCGGCTTTAATCAGCGAAGAAACGCCGCCGCATAATACGGCTTGTTCACCGAAGAGGTCTGTTTCTGTCTCTTCTTGGAATGTTGTTTCCATAACACCGGCTCTCGTCCCGCCGATTGCATTTGCATATTCAAGTGCCAGTGATGTTGCATTGCCTGTTGCATCTTGGTAAACGGCAAACAGACAAGGAACACCTTTTCCGTCTTGGTAAACTCTTCTTACCAAGTGACCAGGGCCTTTTGGCGCTACCATGAAGACGTCAACATCTTTGCTCGGTGTAATCTGTGTAAAGTGAATATTAAAACCATGTGCAAAAGCAAGTGCTTTGCCAGGTGTTAAATACGGTTTAATTTCAGCTTCGTATACTTTGCGCTGCTTCTCATCAGGAATCAAGATCATAACAACGTCGGACTGTTTTACAGCTTCTGATACAGATAGGACTTCAAGCCCTTCTGCTTCAGCTTTCGCCTTAGACTTACTGCCTTCGTATAAACCAACACATACATTGACACCGCTATCCTTCATATTTAAAGCATGTGCGTGACCTTGTGATCCGTAACCAATTACCGCTACTTTTTTGTCATTCAGCAATTGTGTTGCGACGTCTTCCTTGTAATAAGCTCTCATTACTGTTCTCCTCCACCAATCATAATATTTTGAATGTCTATTATTTTCTCAAGCTGGTACTTCGCATACTCCGCGTTGAGTTTTGCTTTTTCCCGAAGTGTGATACAAAGTTCCGCTTTTTGATCATCCACATAATCCATACTGACGCCCACCACGTCAAATTCTTTTCGTCTCAGTGTGCTGACGACATTCATCAATGAGTGTACACCATTCTCTGTGCTCGCATAAATTTTCTTAACCATATTTACCTCCCAATCGATCATCTAACCGGATATCAGACCCAAATTTTTAGGTTCAAGTACTTGATTTAGAGGTATTAAAAAGTCCCTATAATCAATGACTTGACTATAGGGACGAAAATTTTTCCGCGGTACCACCCTGATTTAGCTAAAAGCTACACTTTATTACAGTCGGCCTTTCGGCGAACCTTATCTCGATAACGGGAGAACCCGAGAATCCCTACTCAATAATGCTTTCAGAATTCCGATTCAGGAGGGATAATCACAAAAGCCCGTTACCACACTTTCACCATACTGTGGCTCGCTAAAACGTTAAAAATTGTGACAGTCTCCATCAACATCTTTTGATGGTCTATCAAATTGTGGTTAAATGAAACATAACGTGTTTAAAGAATCATTTAATTACCAGTGATTATAACGATAAAACTGCTTCTTGTCAATATTTTAAAAAAAATTAATTAAAAAAAAGTCTTTTTTTCTTTTTTTGTTTAAATGTTAATTTTTAGGGTAATCTACCAATACCCTCAAATCAATTTTCTTTAATACTTATTGCTTTAGCGAAATGAACAGCATTGCTTTCATTTCGAAATTTGTACATCTGTGTGTCACTCGGACAAACGCTTTTGACCGCCATTCAAAAGCGTTTGTTTTTTTTTGCACAAATGGCGCATAAATAAAAGTCACGCATGCAGTATAAATCTATTTCAGCGGCTTACTGCTTTGTTCTGCAGTTCAAGCACGCTGTTTTTTTATGCATAAAATCCCACCTCGAATCCGTCCGAATTTTCTAACAATTTCTAGCCAAGTTTGGTTTTAGAAAGGAAAAGCCTTAATATTTTAAACTCAAAAACGCGAAAATGACATCAAAAAAAATCTTCAAAAAAAATTGACAAAACACTAGTATTTCTATAATTTTCTGTTATAATTGAACTTGTGAAAAAATTAGTATTAGTATACTTAAGGGTTAATATTTTAAGTAAAATAGCGAAAATTTTCAGAAGGGGGGTACGCATGAGAATTCACACGGTATACAATGGGTTTTTAACAGAATCGTCCACGACATTGTTCTGGGCATATATTTCTCCACACACCCCCGTTTATCATTAATCTTACATTCAAATACAGTTACATTTAATATAGATAATACTTATGGAAAACAATCTTTTTAAAATCCATGCAGGAGAGGAGACGATAAATGAAACATTTACTAGATCAAACGAAAACACCGGTCTTTAGCGCAATGAAGGCGTATCGGGAAAGAAACGTCGTTCCCTTTGACGTTCCCGGTCACAAACACGGCAAAGGCCTTAATGAATATACAAACTACTTTGGAGAAGCCATGATGGAACTCGATGTCAACTCGATGAAACCGCTTGACTTCCTAGGCAATCCAGTTAGCGTTATTAAAGAAGGCGAAGCACTTATGGCAGATGCCTTTGGCGCAGATAACGCATTCTTTATCGTCGGCGGCACTTCTTTCGCTGTTCAGGCGATGATTATGGCTACCGTTACCTGCGGACAAAAAATTATTTTACCAAGAAATTCTCATAAATCAGCAATCAATGGCCTTATTTTATGCGGTGCAGAACCCGTCTATATGAACCCCGTTATCGATGATGAAATGGGCGTGTGCCATAACGTCACCATCGAAAGCCTTATCGAAGCACATGAAGCGCATCCTGAAGCCAAAACCGTGCTGATCGTCAATCCGACATACTACGGTGCAACCTGTAACTTGGCCGAGCTCGTCGATTACTGTCATCGCAATGATCTCACGGTTATCGTCGACGAAGCGCACGGAACGCACTTCACATTCCATGAGGACTTTCCAATGAGTGCGATGCAGGCTGGTGCCGATATGGCTGCTGTGAGCCTTCACAAGACAGGCGGCTCACTTACACAGAGCTCAGCACTGCTCGTCAACGCAAAGCGCGTCGACCCAATGTACGTCCGCAAAGTTATTAACCTCATGCAGACGACCAGCCCTTCTTACTTATTGATGGGATCACTGGACGTCGCTAGAAAAATGCTGGCGACAGAAGGTTATGAAGTGCTCTCGCATGTTATGGAAATTGCAGATTACACTAGGGCGGCAATTAACGATATCCCCGGCTGTTACTGCATCGGCTACGAAGCGGTGGGCACACCCGGCATCTTTAAATTCGACACGACAAAGCTCTCTGTTACAACGCGTGATATGGGCCTTAACGGCATGGAGCTCTACGACCTTCTCCGCGATGAGTACAATATTCAGATGGAAACAGGCGACATGTACAACTCCCTCGCGATTTTCAGCGTCGGCGACACTTATGACAATGCGAATGCGCTGATCGCCGCACTGAAAGATATCAGCAAGCGTTTTAACCGCGGCCGCCTTGACTATCAAAAGATTGACCTTCATTTTCCAAAGGTCGTTATGACACCGCGTGATGCCTTTTATGCTGAAAAGGAGATGGTACCCTTTGAAGACAGCGTCGGCCGTATCAGCGGCGAAGCGATCATGGCCTACCCTCCGGGAATTCCGGTGGTCAGCTATGGCGAACGCATCAATGAATCCGTTGTCGCACAGGTTAAACTGTTTAAGGCATCTCACAGCATCCTCACAGGGATGGAAGACCCGCAGGTTAATTACATCAAGGTCATTAAAGAACGCCC
>JASUSA010000003.1 GCA_030446305.1 Clostridiales bacterium
GGCATATTGAACAGTTCCCTTATTGATGGCATTGCGCATGCTGTTATTCGTCTGATATGGAAAACGTCTCTTCACAATCCCCGTTTCAGCTAATATGCCGTCGAGCTCAGATCCAACCGATGCCCCTGTTATCAATGTTATTCCAATCTTTTCGCCATTCTTAACACGTTCTGCCAACGCCAATGGCACTGCTTTTGGATAGCCAGAAGGTGTAAAACCACTGGTGGCTACCGTGTCCCCATCCTTAATAAATAGGGCCGCCTCTTCGGCTGTTGCAATTTTCGCTTCCAGCGCATTGCATCTTAAGCGCTCTTTTTCCATGTTTATTGCCTCCTATTTGTATCAGTAAACAAAAAAAGCCAAATAACAATCTTTTCGAAAAAAGATTGGCTATTTGGCTGTGCGTTTTATCATGGAATGGCACAGAGGACTTCTGTACCCTTAATAAAACAAAGTTAAATACCCTCTAACTTTTTCATTCAGTTGTGCTTGCGTCAACGTTGAATTACTCTTCCATGTACTCATCACCGTTTTCGCAAATCTGTTTATACTTTTCAGCACAAGTCTTTACGGCGGATATAATTGCTTTTCTCGCGCTCCCAAAGTAATATTTCCTAAATTTCTTTTCAATGTAGTCGATATCGCTCAATGAGCAGCCTTTAAGAATTGATCTTACAAAATCTTTGGCAATTTGGGTCGCTAATGAGCAATCGGAATCGATAATGACGCCGGAATTTTTTTCCACGACAACGCCAACGGCAATTACCGAATAGAGCTCTTTCGCCGTAATGCCTTGAGGTAGTTTTGCATAACCGGTGATTAGTATTTCGTTTGATTCCATTGTTACCCTCCTGTAAATCGTGCCTTCTGTCATATTATACCACAACCGAGGTGAATTACATAGGGAGAGAGTGCAGGATGATCGTAAATATTACCATGCCTAAAAGCGCAAATGGGTACGTTGCACCATAGCCTGCTGCCGGGTCATCAGAACCCACTGCTTCAACTGCCGCGCCAAGGCCCGGTGTCGATGTCATACCGCCGCAAATGGCGCCGGAAAGCATGATCCAGTTAATTTTAAACACGTATCTTCCGATGACATAACCAACCATCATCGCCACAACGCCAACGACAAGTGCAACAAGGCCTAAGAATGCACCAGGGCCAGCCAACGCGTCAACGACGGCAAAGCCATAGCGAAGGCCGACGATCGCGAGGAAAAATGCCAACGATACTTCACGGATCACGCCTAATATCTTACTGTTCATTCTGAAATTAATAAAACCAATCTTACCAATGTAGCCGACAATTAATGAACCTATCAGTGCACCACCTGTGGCACCAAGACTGAAATTGCCAAGTCCGATGAAGCTCAAATCAATGGTAATAAGACCAATGGTGTACCCAAAGAAGCACGCAAAGACAAAACCTATCATGTCAAAACTGACTTCCGGTATTTCCTTTGCCGTTTTACCTGCTTTTGCGTCTGCCATTTCCCTCTTGAATTCCAATTTTTCTTTTTCGATATCGATTCTGAATATTTTAGGAAAGAAATTCATTGCTATGATGACGATAAGAACACCGAAAGGATAGCCAATCGCATGACCTACACCAATGCCCGCTTCAGCATTTTTAATGAATTGCGCTTTTTGATCGTCTGTAAGTGCCGTCGTCGTATTAGGATCCAAATCTTCGCCTAAAATGGCAAAGAATTTTTCTTTCTCCTCGACGGTCATCGTATCAAATTTTGCGACTTCGTTTGTTGCGTGTTTTCGAGCAGTCTCTATTGCCGCCGCTAGCCCTGGCGAACTTGTGAGTGCTCCCGTATAGACACCTGAGATTTCATACGGATTTGAACCTTTTGAGAAAAATGTCATGCCATAGGTAGCACCGGCTCCTACGAGCGTTACGACAAATCCCATGATGATGAACTTCGCGCCGTATTTTTTCAATACCACATCGATATCTTTCGCTGCGAGCAACCCTACTGCAACGACAAACAGCACTAAGAACAACGTAAAAAAGCCTTTGTCTACAACGCCTGCTTTTACAAGACTTGAAGCCGATTTATACGCTTTGTCGTCTTCGCCGATCCCCTTGGCAAGATTCATCATAAACCAGCCAATAGGCAAACCTGTAAATAGAGCGCCTGAAGTTCCAAAATTAAATTTACCAAATTTAATTTTTCCAAACATTAGACCCGATGCTACTGTCACAAACATTAGAATAAACGGATCCATCAACCACTTCATGTAGTCAAAACTCATAATTTTACCCCTCTCAATTTCTGATATTAAGCTAACCTTGCCCTTTTCTCGGCACATGGATTCAAGGGGAATGTGCCAAGGGTAGACAAATATTTTAGACAATAAAAAAAGGCATAGCGATTTTGCTATGCCGTCCTTTCAATACGTGTCGATGATGGAAGTCACCGAATATTGTCATGGCTAGATTGTTAACTTAATAACATTATATCACGATGCCAATAAATTTAAAGCAATTTTTTTATTTTTTTAAAATGATATTGACCCATTTTTTCCCGAGGTGATCCTTTCGGGCATCCTCCGTCAGCCACATCTTTTCAAGTGTGAAGTCCTTTTGCGCGTTCAGTAGCGCTAAGAATTTACCCTCCGTAAAATCGTTAAAGAATCGTCCTTTTCGCATACTAGCTGTATCGCCATATTTGAAGGATAAATAAACATAGCCCGCATCCCTCAAAGCGCGATGACAAATTGCCAGCGCCTTTAAAATCTCATCGTCGTTAAAATGCAAGAATACGGCACTTGCCCAGATGGCATCAAACTCATCTTCATATTGAACTTCTTGAAAATCCACCAGCAGTACTTCATTGTTTAAAAAATTTTCGCCGCGCGCTACAATTTCCTCTGCGTAGTCAATGGACACGACTTCGTAGCCCTTTTTATAGAAATGCAGGCTGTCTCTTCCAGAACCAAAACCGACATCGAGAAGCTTAATCCCCGGTTTAAGGTAAGATTCAAATACTTCGTAAATGGGTTTGAGATCTACATCCAGCGTCTTTTCAATAAATTCATGCGCGTGCTCGTTATAATATTGTTTGTTCAACATCGAAAGCACCTCCATTTATTTCGTCGCGTATTGCTCTCTTTCTGTTTCATATAAATTATTGCCTTCGCTGTCAATGACAACGATAACTGGAAAATCTACTACTTCGAGCTTTCGGATCGCCTCTGGACCCAAATCACCATAAGCAACGATTTCACTCGATTGAACTGAATTAGCGATCAATGCACCCGCGCCGCCGATCGCAGCAAAATACAGTGCGCCATATGTTTTCATGCCATCTACAACTGTTTGATTGCGTTCTCCCTTGCCGATCATGCCCTTTAATCCCTTCGCAAGCAAAGGAACTGTCAAATCATCCATTCGATAACTTGTTGTCGGTCCACAAGAACCTATTACTTCACCAGGTTTTGCAGGTGTTGGGCCCACATAGTAGATGACTTGTCCATTGACATCGAAAGGCAGCTCTTCACCAGCTTCAAGCGCTTTAATCATCCTGAGATGCGCCGCATCTCTTCCTGTGTAAACAGTTCCAGAAATCAGTACCTGATCGCCTGCTTTTAACGCCTTAACGGAATCTGCTGTCATTGGCGTTGTCACATTAATTTTCTGCATGCACCATCCCTCCTAAAGGACTATTTCCATATGTCTTGAAGCATGACAATTGATGTTTACCGCCACTGGAAGCCCGGCAATGTGAGTTGGAAAAACCTCAACATTGACACCTAGTGCCGTCGTATTGCCTCCAAGACCCTGCGGTCCGATGCCAAGCTGATTGATTTTTTCTAACAGCGTCGTTTCAAGCGCTTTAATATGCGGCAGCGAGCTTTCGTCATCGACATTTCTCAAGAGCGCCTGCTTCGCCAGCATCGCAGCCTTTTCAATCGTTCCGCCAATGCCAACGCCTACAACTATGGGCGGACATGGATTCGGACCGGCAAGCGACACCGTTTCGATGACAAACGCTTCAACGCCTTTGATACCATCTGATGGTTTAAGCATTTTTGTTCTCGACATATTTTCACTGCCAAATCCTTTAAGCGCTACTTTTAGCTTTACTTGATCACCGGGAACAATATCAAAATAGACGATACCTGGCGTATTGTCATTTGTGTTCACCCGGTTCAATGGGTCGGCAACAACAGATTTTCTTAAATAGCCTTCACCGTAGCCGTCGCGGATCCCTTGGTCAATTGCCGTCTTAATATCGCCTCCAACGAGATGCACATCCTGTCCAATCTCAGCAAAGACGACGACCATACCGGTATCCTGGCAGATCGGCACTTGCTTTTCACCAGCAATTCGAGCATTTTCAAGTAAATCGACTAAAATCGATTTTCCGATAGGAGACGTTTCCACCTCAAGCCCCTTTTCAAAAGCAGCTTTGATGTCCATCCCTATATTGTAATTTGCATCTATACACATGTGTTTGATGCTTTCTCTTATCATCGACACGTCTATGGTTCGCATTCCGCCTCCTAGGCCTTGCCCTTTTGGTTGATTTTGTTTAAGAATTTCTGAGATTCAATAATGTATCGGCCGTGGGTCCCTTCGCCGATCAAGCCTTCTTCATCATAGGCAGACACTTTGAACAGCAGCTTTTTGCCTTCCATTTCAATGAGTTCAGCCTTTGCCACAACTTTCATGCCAAGCGGTGTTGCAGCCATATGCTTGACGTTAACAAAAGTACCCACTGTCCCAAACGCTGCTTCCAGACCGTTTTGCGCACAATTTAGCGCTGCATTTTCCATAAGACCAATCATCATCGGTGTCGAAAAGACTTCAATGGCGCCGCTCCCAAATGCCGCTGCAGAATGTTCGTAGGCAACGATGAGTTCAGATTCATAAGTATCACCAATTTTAAGTGTTGTAATCATGCTTATCACCTCCTTATTATTACCATGATACCATTAGAAGCACATAAAGTGAATGTAAAATCTTAAAATGCGCAAAAGCAGGCCTAGGCCTGCTTTTGCGTTTATTATGTTTGACTTGTATTTTTCTTATATTCCTTTTATACGATACCTGACGAGCCGCTTTATGGACGTTACTTCTCCACTTCGTCTGAATTTTCTTCAGCAGCATCACTGTCACTTGACACATCCGCAGCCGCGGCATCTGTCGCTCTTACTTCTGCTTCATCAGTGCCTTTTGTCGCTGCAACCTCTTCCTCTGAAGGAATCGTTGCGCCAAAGCGATGCGGCTTTTCCGGCGTTTCTTTTATTTCAGCGCCGTCTTCATGCTTCTCATTGTATTTTTCAAACGCGGCGCGTTCAATTTCTTCGAGCTCTTTCGCACGCTTGCGCTCTTCTTCAATTTTTTGATTTTCAGAAGAAATTTTAGCTTCAAGTGCTTCTAAGCCATCATTGAACGCCGTTTTAAACTCTTCACCGCTGATCGTCTCATACTTGAGCAATGCCTGTGCAATGATGTGAAGCTTGTCAATATTTTCTTCCAGCAATGAATAAGCATTATCATACGCCTTATCGACGATGTTTCTTACTTCTCTGTCAATCTCAGCCGCTACATGCTCTGAATGATTCTTCATGGACGTGAAATCACGCCCTAAAAAGACTTCATCTTCGGTATCGTAGCTCATCGATCCAAGATTTTCACTCATTGCATACTTGGTAACCATCGCACGCGCAACTTTTGTCACTCTGCTGAGGTCGTTCTGAGCGCCCGTACTGATGTCGCCCAAGATGAGGCTTTCTGCCACACGGCCGCCAAGCAGGATAATCAGTTCTCTTTCCATACCTTTTTTCGTCGCATAGCTTCGATCTTCTTCCGGCAGCTGCATTGTAAATCCGCCTGCACGTCCCCTTGGGATGATCGTCACCTGATGCACTGGATCGGCTTCTGGCAGCACTTGTGCCAATATTGCATGACCCGCTTCATGATAAGCTGTAAGCTTGCGCTCCTTTTCACTGACGAGCCGACTCTTCTTCTCCACACCCGCGATTACTTTTGTAATCGCTTCTTTAATCGTCGACATGCGGATAATCTTATCGCTGTTGCGCGCAGACAAAAGTGCCGCTTCATTTAAAACATTTTCAAGATCAGCCGGTGTAAACCCTGGTGTACTCTGTGCGAGCACGGCAAAATTCACATCCTCTGCCAGTGGTTTATTGCGCGCATGTACTTTCAATATTTCTTCACGTTCACGGATATCCGGAACGCCTACCATAACTTGTCTGTCAAATCGTCCTGGACGAAGCAATGCCGGGTCCAGAATGTCCGGTCTGTTGGTTGCTGCAATAATTATAATGCCCTGATTATCACTGAAACCGTCCATTTCAACAAGCAACTGGTTGAGTGTCTGCTCGCGTTCATCGTGACCGCCGCCCAATCCGGCGCCGCGTTTACGACCAACTGCATCAATCTCATCAATGAAAACAATACATGGCGAATTCTTTTTCGCTTCCTCAAATAGGTCACGCACACGTGATGCACCAACACCGACAAACATCTCGACGAAGTCAGAACCTGAAATCGTATAGAACGGTACACCGGCTTCGCCTGCGCACGCCCTTGACAAGTAAGTCTTACCGGTACCCGGAGGGCCCACCATCAATATGCCCTTTGGAATACGCGCACCCAGCGCCAAATATTTACGAGGGTGCTTCAGAAAATCTACGATCTCCTGCATTTCTTCTTTTTCTTCTTTTAAACCTGCAACATCTGAAAACGTAATTTTCTTGCTGCTGTCTTTAACCATTTTTGCACGGCTCTTGCCAAAGGACATGACCCGCGATCCGCCACCCTGCGAATTCTGCATAAAGACAAACCAAAAGACGACAATGAGCAATACCATGATTATGGTCGGCAGAATTTCGATCAGGAACGGCGTATTTGCAGGTGCAATCCCCACAACGCTGAGCCCCGGATGTGCCTCTTTATAATCAATCAGCATCTCACCGGTCTTGGATGCCAACATGCTCGGAATATAGGTTTCAAAGACGGTACTATCCGCCAGCGTCCCCGATATTTTATTGCCGTCTATACGAATTTGTTGAACTTCTTCGTTATCGAGCTTTAGCGTGAATTCGTCGTAAGAGAGTTCAACGACTTTTTGTGTATTAATCCCCGACATCATTACAATGATCAATATACCAACGAAAATTGCAATATATACCGAGGCGCCTTTTAACCCTTTCTTCATAGCATCCTCCTTATACATCATATTATTTTAGCATAATTAAGGGTTTCAAACAATATATTCAAATTCTAATAATCATAAGTAACTCTGTGTTTTTTGTAACTTTGACACGGTCACTCATGCGATATCCTGGAATCCAAATAATCTTTTCACCATCACAGACGAGCCACAATTTATCCCGCCTGTACTGTGGGATTTTTAGATCAATCAGAAAATCCTTTAATTTTTTCGTCCCCTGCATCCCAAGCGGCGAAAAACGATCTCCGGGTTTTCGATGCCTTACTTCTAATTTACCCACAATGCAGTTCACATCAACGATAATTTCAGATTCTTTTCGAATATAATGTTCATAATCCGCCATCGACAGCAGCTGTGTTTCAATTTGCGGCGCTACTTCGTTCGAATTTGTTTCAAACATTGACCGCATTATAATTTCAACATTTTCAGCATTTCTAATCATTAGCCACTGCTCGTCGATATCAATGCGCTTGCCCGCTTCTTTTAGTTCAATCATGGCATCAATGCGCGCTGCCGGTACATTTCTAATATCACCTCTGACATCTGCAATCATCTTCCTGAACAGATGCCTCTTTTCTGCTGTTTCCAGTGCTTCAAAATGCGTAAGTGCAATGCCAATACCGCCTGGAAACGTTTCAACATAGCGCTCACTCAGCTTTTGAGTGTGATGTTGCCAAAATCGTCTTTCTTCTTTAAACAGTTGCGTTGTTCGATAAATCTTTTGTTCGATGTTCGGATCAAACGTCGATTTGATATAGGGAATCAACTTTTGACGTACGCCGTTGCGGTAATAAAGATCCTGTTGATTGGTTTCATCATGTCGTGGATCAATGCCATTGGCTGCACAGTAAGCCTCAATATTTTGCCTCGAAACATCCAGAAGCGGCCTTATGATATACGGCTCACGCCGATAAGCAATTGCGGCAAGTCCATCAATACCCGCACCTCTAAACAAATTGATAAAAAAGGTCTCAACGACATCATTCATATGATGCGCCACTGCAATGCTGTCAGCACCAACTGCAGATCGCACGGCTTCAAAATGATGATAGCGTACATTGCGCCCCGCTTCTTCAATCGATGTATGGGTCTGTGCAGCAATGCCTCTGATGTCCTCTTTAAAAATGTGACAAGGTACATCATATGCTTCACAGAACCGCTTGACATAGGCCATATCGCCATCGGCAGCAGCACCCCTCAGACCGTGATGAACATGAATCGCCTCGATGGTCAAATGCCATTTCGCGCGAAGTCGAATCAAAATATGCAGGAGTGCCATTGAATCCGGCCCGCCGGATACGCCAACGACAATATGATCGCCTTGCTTTATAAGCTGTTGCTTTTCAATTGTGGCCTTAACCTGTTCAATCAAACACGTGCTCCAATCTATATACCAGAAATGGTGAGGCCGCTAATTTTAACAGTAGGCGAACCCGTGTACCCGCTTCCAAGAATGGTGAAAGTCAAGTCATTCCCAATCGAATCCATGTGGTTAAGCAGTTCAAAAAAATTGCCGGAAACGGTAATTTGGCTGGTAGGCCTGCCAATTTTTCCAGATTCAATCACATAACCGTAGCATTGCAGTGAAAAATCGCCTGATATTGTATTAATGCCTGCATGAAGCCCTTGGAGGCTAACAATATAGACACCCTTTTCAATCGGCTGCAAGAGATCATCAAAGGATTTATCACCTGGTTCAATATAAATATTAAACGGTGCAATGCCAATTGTGCCCTTATAAGAACCCTTTGCCGCATTGCCCGTTGTCGCAACGCCATCTTTGTTTGACGTCTTTAAATTATGCAAAAATGTTTTTAGCGTTCCCTGTTCAATTAATGCCTTTTTATAAGTTGCAACACCTTCTGCATCAAAAGATGTTGTGCCGAGGCCCTTTGGCAGATGCGGGTCATCATAAACCGTTACCGTTTCAGATGCTATTTTTGTTTCAAGTTTTCCTTTGAGTTTGGAGAGATTCTTTTGTACGCGCTCTGCACTGAATAAATCTGTAAAGGCACTAAAAAACTGAGCAAAAACATCGTTTTTAATCACCACAGGACACTGCATTGATTTAATCGGTTTTGCGCCCAGCATGGTGAGCGCTTCCTCTACTGCCATCTTAACGATCTTTTCTGCTGACAGCGCTTCAAAGTCGTCTGCAATATCATAGCCCATTCCCGTACGCGTATCACCATCAGCCTCAACGACGACCATTGCGTAAGCGAGGCAATAATTCGACTTTTCATTTAAGTCCAATCCCTTTGAATTAATGATGGCACGTGAAGCCGTCACATCTGTCAAGTTGTTGCTGGAAAGCCGCTTGACACGCGGATCGTATGCTAAGAGCGCACGCTCTAAATCCAGCATAAACTGGATTTTATCCCTGACATCACACTTCTCAGCTTCTGGATTATAGGTATTAACCGCCTGATATTGTTCACTGCCGCTAAAGATAAAGACATCATCGTCTGCTTCAATAATTTTTGCGTTGCCTATCGCTTCTGAAACCAGTGTATCTGCATCAATATCACCTGTGCGTTCAGTGTATGTGTAACCCATTTTTCCATTGACAATCGCCCTGTATGAAAGACCGCCGTCTTCAGAGAGGCTGTATTTTTCAATTTCGCCGTTATAAACAGAGATACTGACGCTTTTAGCCGTCTGATAATAGAGCTCTTGATCTGTTACGCCAAGTCGCTTGCCGGCATCGAATACAGCGTCTATTTTATCACGATTTAACATCACGCGTCCTCCCTTCCACCGATTGTAATATCTGAAACCTTGATGGCAGGCTGGCCGAGACCGGCAGGGATAGAACCGCTGACAGAGCCGCACATTCCTTCACTGGCGCCAAAATTTGCGCCTACGCGTTCAATTTTCTGAAGTATTTCAAGTCCGGTGCCAATAAGTGTTGCCCCTTTAACCGGTTTCGTAATGCGTCCATCTTCAATGAGATAGCCCTCCTGTACCGAAAAATTGAATTCACCGGTTGCGGGATTAACAGATCCGCCGCCTAAATTTTTTGCGTACAAGCCATAGGGAACAGAGGCGATCATGTCTTCAAATCGATCTGTCCCATTCAATATATACGTATTGGTCATTCTAGAGGTTGGGGCATACTGGTATGACTGACGTCTGGATGAACCCGTAATTGGCATATTCATCCGGCGCGCATTGAGTTTATCAATCATATACCCTTTTAAAATGCCATTTTCGATCAGTACATTGCGTTTTGACGGCGTTCCCTCATCATCAAAACTCGCAGAGCCCCACTCGCCTGCAATCGTGCCGTCGTCAACTGCGTTTACGCACGATGCGGCGATTGATTCGCCAAGTTTCCCGGCAAAGACACTGTTTCCCTTAGCCACTGCAGTCGCTTCCAAACCATGGCCGCACGCCTCATGAAAAATGACCCCGCCAAATCGATTGTCAATGACAACGGGAAATCGTCCGCTTGGCGCACCGGATGCATCCAGCATGACGAGTGCCATGCGCGAAGCTTCTTTGCCGAGTGCCTCTACATCGACTTCATGATAGAGCTCAAATCCTTTACCTGCGCCTTTGCCTGCTCTTCCTGATTCAAGCTTGCCCTCCGTTTCGGCAACGGCACTGACGACATAACGCGTCTTTGTGCGGTCGTCTTCAGCCCATACGCCTTCTGTATTGGCGATCATAACGCGCTGACGATAATCCATGTAGTTGACGACAACCTGCTTAATCAGGTCACTCTGTCCCTGAGCCACCAAAGAGCCTTTGCGCATAAGCGCTACTTTTTCATTTTTAGAAACAGTTTCCGGCCTAATCAGAACCGAATGTACAATTTCAGGTTTCCGCATAACCAGATCAAAACGCATGCCTGTTGGCACATCATTCAGTGCAGCAGCTGCATCTTTAGCAGCTTTTATAAGCACACTGCGGTCTGCACTGTTCGTATACGTATAAACGCTGTTCAAACCTTTAAAGATTCGAATGCCAATACCAAAATCTCTGCCGGAAAGTGCCTTTTCAACTTTATTTTGTATCATTTCAATGGATGTATTCATGCGATCTTCAACAAAAATTTCTGCAAAATCGCCACCGGTTGTCAAAGCAGCATAAAGTACATCGCTCACAATTTTTTTATCTATCATTGCTACCTCCTGCGGGTAGTGACCCCAAGTCGAGTTTAACGAAAATATATCGCTTAATTAAGACGATTATGTGAACATTTCATTAACGTCGCATTACTTCTATTCTAACGAATCTACAGCAAATGCTCAAGCACCGAAAAATAAAAACTTGGTTGAGAAAGCGACATTGTTCCCATCATCTGATCCTTTACGACAATCGGTTGCATTTTCCTATGATACATATCGTACCGATGGGTGTGAAAGGATTAAAATTTGAACAATGCAATTTCCTCAATAATACATCCACCCAAATAATAAAGAGCACAGTTCATCAAAAACTGTACTCCCTTTTCACTTTCATTTTTTACCGTCATAGGTGTGCCCGTCGACTTTCAATCCAATTGCGCATCGTCACATCGTCACCTCTTAGCAACAATTGCCGTTGAGCACGAGCGTGATTATGCCAACCTATTCAGGTGAACACTGCTGAAAACTGACAAACTTATCTGCCAAATTAGCGATCTGATCCATCGACAATCCCAAATTCTGCTGATAATTCATGTGATAGAGGCTATTGATGCCATTTGAGATACCAATCCCCATCACTTTTAAATCCGATGCGTTCATCTTTGTAATGCGCATGAGCTCCGGCATAAAAGCATCCAGTATGATCGATTGCGCTTTCTCAATCGAATGACGATGCTTTGTCGAGCCAAGCACCTTCATTTGAAGTTCATAATTAATGCCAATGGCCTCATTCATCACTTTGCATATCTCACCCACTTCAAAAGACGTAATCTTTTCAGGCGTCTCCCGCAGTACCAACAGAATGCTTTCTGCCAGTTCACGCTCCAATGTTTCGATCAAATCGTCTAATGTGTGATAGTGAAGATAAAATGTTTTACGATTGATTTTAGCAAGTTCACATAATTCTTTGACTGTAATCTTTTCATAGTCTTTCTTCATCATCAATGTTCGAAATGCATCCTGTATAGCGTTGTGTGTTTTTTGAAATCTCAAATCTTTTTTCATATCGACCTCAATTTCTCGCAAACCCGTTCATCATACAACCAAAACAGCATCATGTCTTTTACGCCACAGATCGTCAAATGTGTTCCGTTATGCCTCACCAAAGGCGATCTGGCAATTGAACCATTACCCAAATTATACTATATTCAGCTTATTAAACAATACGTGCATTTGATAATTAAAGAAATTGCATGATTGCCTTTTGTTGTTTCTTTTCGGCAATCGGTTGTCTTTTCGTATGATAAAACAGTACCGGTTGTCGTGAAAGTACAAACATTCAGATGATGCAATTTTCGCAATTAAGATGTCCATACCGCTAAAAGGAGGCAGTTGAAAATGACAAAAGTAACCACAGCGTACGGCACCGTGGAAGGCTTTCAAGAAAATGGCTTAATCAAATGGCTAGGCATTCCATTTGCTAAACCACCTATCGGTGACCTTCGATTCCGAAGGGCTCAGCCTTGTGAAAAATGGCAGACAATCAAGCAATGCCACAAATTTGGCAATAAGCCCATTCAATTTTTTCCCTTTGAAATCGGCGAAATTCCTGAGGCCTATAGAATTATTCCAGAAAGCGAAGACTGTTTAACCGTCAACATCTGGCGCCCGGATCATCCGCAAAAGAAACTTCCCGTCATCGTCTGGATCTATGGTGGTGCCTTTACCGTTGGCGAAAGCAGTGATGCTACTTATGACGGCAGCTCCTTTGCAGCCAACGATGTCATGTACATCTCATTTAATTATCGTCTGGGACCGCTTGGGTTCTATGACTTTACACAATATGACGAAGCACACTTCGATTCTAATTGCGGCTTATCCGATCAGATCATGGCGCTTAAGTGGATTAAGGAAAACGTCGAAGCCTTTGGCGGCGATCCTGACAATATCACAATTTTCGGCTCCAGTGCAGGCGGCGCCAGTGTTTGTCACCTCGTCGCATCCCCTGAGACAAAAGGCCTTTTCCAAAAGGCGATCGCACAAAGCGCCGTACCAGATTTTGGTCTTTCAAAGACTTCTCGAAAAAACAATGTGGATTTATTCTTGGATCAGGTCCAGCTCACGCCGGATACCGTCATTGCACTACGCGATATGGATATCGCGGCAATCGTCAAGGCTAATACATTCGTCCACCTTCATGGCTTTATAAAGTACCCCGGCATGTACCAGCCTGGCCCTGTTATTGATGATTTACTGCCAGAAGCGCCGGCGGACATAATCGCAAAAGGCAAGGCGAGCGATATCAAACTCATCATTGGCACCAACCGCGATGAAGGCAATTTTTTTGTTTCACAAAAAAGTGTTTTCCCATATACTTGGGAAATGGTAGAAGCAATGTTCAAAGCCAATCACCGCGAAGCTGATCTTCCAAGACTTACTGCTCTTTATGCAAAAGCAGAAAGTCCTGCTGAAAAACTAAACCAATTTAACCGAGACCGCGCCTTTTCGATTCCTTCTATAAAGATTGCCGATGCGCAAAGTCAATACAACGATGTCTAGATGTATCGATTTGACTACGTTCCGGCTGCTTTGGCAAAATCAGGATTAAATGCAACACATGGCTGTGAAGCTACCATCGCACTTAATACCATGCAGTCTGCCGGTACGCTGAGTATGATGTGGCATGGCAATCCAGAGGCTGAAACACAGCAATTGATTCAAGAAATGCATACTGCATGGATCAACTTCGCGAAATACAGTAATCCAAACGGCAGCCTTCCCGTCAAATGGGAAAAGTATACGCCAAGCACTCGCAAAACGATTATTTTTGATGCAGAGACACACCTTGTAGAAAATCCAGAAAAAGAACATTTTGAGGTATGGCAGACTATAAAATTATATGAATAATCGTTTGATGACGGGATTTTTTTATTGGTTTCAGCGAAGCATTTCATCACCCAAATCTTCATGCTGTTAATAGAACAGGGATGGCTTGTACACTTTCAAGCCATCCCTGTTTTACCATTCTACTCTATCAATCTATTTTATCATTCTATTTTGTTATTTTGTTTTGTTATTCTGTTTTGTTATTATTTTGTTTCGTCATTCCATTTTAATACTTTGCCGGTTCCTTATTGAATACCTTTTATTTTGCCATGATGTATGGTTCGCCTTTTTTGCCGCTTATATTTTCGTGTTCCTGCACTGTGATTTTAAGTTTGCATGTTTCTGCACCACGCAGTATCGTCGAACAGAGCACAACATCAAAATGCAGCTCACACCAAAGCGACGACATAACATATAGAACACTTTGTTTTGAGCATTCACACAACATCGGTGTTTTTACATAGCCTTCTGTGTGCAGCGGGCAGGTACATTTTTCGAAGCAAAGATCATAAATTTTATTTTGCTCAATCATTTCACAATTTACACCCGGGACATCTTTCAGACTTTCAAAAAAAGCATTCAGATCACCATCAACCGCATCATACAATTGACGATAGTAAGTCATACTTCTTTGCTGAATACAGTTTTGAGCGCATGCTTTAAAAAGTTTTTCACGCTGTACCACATCCAGTGCCGCTATACCCGCTTCAAAACCATTAAACCAATAATTGATCTTCTGATCCATATTAACCGCCTCGTCTTTTAAACACCCGTCATTAAACGCAATATGCATAAAAGACATGCCTTCCGAATGGGAAGCATGTCTTCTTCTGGAGCCGGTAATGGGACTCGAACCCGCGACCTACTGATTACGATTCAGTTGCTCTACCAATTGAGCTATACCGGCACATACCGTGCATTACTACTATAGCAAGCAGACAATTAAATGTCAAGAACCTTATGATAAAGGTATCCCTCTAAATTATCAAAATCACTCGAAGTCATGCTGTCATAACTAAAATGGCTGAGAAGCGACTGCAAAATAATCCCGCCTGCAATAATAATATCTGCGCGATTTGGATCAAGCCCCGGAATTTTTCGACGCGTGTCAAGGTCAACCGTCTGCAGCTTTCGATTAAGCATTTCAATTTGAGCCATGCCGACTTTGAAACCATGGATTCGCTCGCGGTCATAGGTTTTAAGCGCAAGTGCCATTGCTGCAAAAGTAGAGGCCGTACCGCCAATGCCAACGGCAATTCGGCTTTCCCTGTGTTCAAAAGTGGGTTTAAGCACTGATAATTGTTCTGCCATATATGCTTCAAGGCCTTTCTTATCGGCTTTGCCATCTGTAAAGAACATATCGGTCAAGCGAACAGCACCAATATTCAGGCTGATTTTTTCGGCAATACCCTTTGCATTGCCAAGGATAAGCTCTGTAGAACCGCCACCAATATCAATGACAAGCAATTCGTCAATACGGCGTGTAACACCCTTTAAAACGCCAAGGTATCCAATTTCTGCCTCACTTTCACCTGAGAGCACTTCAATATCAATGCCGGTTGCCGCTTTTACCCGTTCAAGGAATAATGCGCGATTGCTCGCATCCCTTACTGCACTGGTGGCCATTGCAACTATTCGATCGACACCTTGTGATTCAGCAACGGCTTTAAATGAAGCAATTGCTTCAATTGATGCCACCATACGATCTTCAGCTAAGGCGCCGGACGCATTGACACCCTTGCCCAGACGCGTCGTCTTCAATTGCTTTTCAGCATGAATGATTTGTCCCGTAAAAACTTCACAGGTTAACATACGTATGGAATTTGATCCGATATCCAATACAGCGTATTTCATTGTGCCTCACTCATCCAAACCATTAATAATATAGATAATCTCATTCGCCTTCACCATTTTTAGCTTTTCTCGCGCTAATTTTTCAATGGCCTCCGGTGTCTGAGCATATTCAAGCTCTAAATTGAGCTTCTTCATATCTTTCTCAAGCGATTCAATTTCAGCGCGAAGTTCTGCCTGTGTCGCCTCATATGTTTGAAGCTTAATCTCCGATGTATAAAGATTGTATACAAAGTAACCGGAGAAAATACACATCATGATTAAAATCAATATATTTCGTCGTATGAATGAACCCTTCTTGCGTTTCATATGCCTTCCGCTCCGCGTCTATCTTATTCACGCTCTTCCGAAACAATTCTAAAGAGCATTTTTGCCATCTCTTTTGTGACATGTTCCTCAAGCGCTAAAATCTCGATTGTCGTCTTGCGATTCCCAAATGTCATTTCTATTATATCACCGATTTTGACTTCTGTTCCCGGTTTTGCTATTTTTTTATTGACGGTAATACGCCCTTGATCGCATGCTTCTTTGGCGATTGTACGCCTTTTTATAAGGCGCGCATTTTTTAAATATTTATCAATACGCACGCTGGAACCTCCATTTAACACTTATCTTCATAATAAAACAGCGATCTGATATCACATCAGCCGCCCTATTTTATCCGAACCATGTTGCGCGTTATACGTTTTTAAGGCGAATGTTATTCAATCCTCAAAATTAAGAAAAAGCAGCGTCGCTGCCTTTTCTTTATGATTACTTATTGACCATTTCCTTTAATGCTTTACCAGCTTTGAAGACTGGCGCTTTTGAAGCCGGAATGTCGATTGTTTCTTTAGGATTTCTAGGGTTTCTACCAGTTCTCGCTTTTCTTTCTCTAACATCAAAAGTACCGAAACCGACTAATTGAACTTTGCCGCTCTTTGCAAGTTCGTCTTCAACACTTTTCATGAAAGCATTTAAAGCTAATTCCGCATCTTTTTTGGTTAATCCTGATTTCTCAGCCATGCTTGCCACTAATTCAGCTTTATTCACGATAAAACCTCCTCTGAATATTATATAGTTGTTTTAACTATTACTAGTATACGTTGAAATTTCAACTTTTACAAGAGTTTTTCCTAAATAATTCACGAATTTTCCCATTTTTTTGCTTCCTGCCAAAATCGCTCCATCAATTCTAAATTTTCATAAGAAAGTGGCTGATTTTCAACCTTCATGGCATCTTCAACAAAATTGAAGCGACGGATGAACTTTTCGTTGGCTTCATTCAGCGCAAGTTCGGTATCGATCTTCAATAACCTTCCAACATTGGCAATAATCATCATTAAATCGCCAATTTCTTCCATTTGATGACAGTGGTCACCTTCTGAGATTGCATTTTCAAGTTCATCAACTTCTTCTTTTACTTTTTCAAATGCCTTCATGGCATCCTGCCAGTCAAATCCAACAGCTGATGCCAATTTTTGTATCTTTTGTGATCGCATCAGCGCAGGCATGCTAAACGAAACATTTGACATCGCGTGTGTTTGGGTCGTTGCTTTCTTTTCTTTATTTTTGATGGCCTGCCAATTGACCAAGACTGCATCTGAGGTTTCCGCCGTTTCATTGCCAAACACATGCGGATGGCGCCTAATCATCTTGTCACAAACAGCTTTAATAACATCTTCAAAGCGGTAAAATCCCTCTTCTTCAGCAATGGTCGTATGAAAGACAACTTGTAGCAGTACATCCCCCAGCTCATCGACAACGGCTTGATCGTCTTCATGCTCAACAGCGTGCTTCACTTCATAGGCTTCTTCAATAAGGTATTTGGTCAAAGTTTCATGCGTTTGCTCTCGATCCCACGGGCAACCTGTTTCACTTCGCAGTTCACGCATAATGCGAATCAGTCTTGCCATGTGATTGACTTCGCCGGAGACACCCGGAATGTATAAGCTCGTCAGGTGTGTAAAGAGAGAGGCATCGCGATCCATTGCATAAAGCGGCAGCCGTTCAATACGCTCTTCACCCGGGACACCCGCCGCACAGACAACGGCTATTTCATGTTCATCATCATAGTAATCTGCTAGTTTAATCTTTACTTCTGATGCCACTTTCTGGTCAAATATCTGCAAAACGATCAAATCTTGCCCAATATAGAGTGTTTCCGGTGCAAATGTCAAAGCATCCTGTATTTGCAATCCCTTTACAGGATCGAGCTCAAGCGCGGTAATCATTGCATCGAGAAAACTCGTCCCGTGGATGACTTCATATGGTATCGACTGCTGCCGACAATATGTGATGAGCATTGAAACTGTTTTTTCAGCAACATGTGCATTGCCCGGCACGGCATAGGTAACCGATTCGGTTTTCAGCTTTTCTGACAACGCTGTTACGATTTTCTCATAAGTCTCTTCAAATGTCGCCGCCTGTTCATAACAGTCGTCAAAACTTTCATAAACCATCCCCATCGTTGTCAAATATGATACGGTTGGATGCTCTGCCGTCCTTAAATATACTTTCCCGCCTTTTGTCAAAGCCTCGATAGCCGCTACCGTCAAATGGTTTTCACCACCTGGTCCCATGCCGACAATTGTCAATTTGCCCATTTTCATCACCTTTCCATTATCTATCGATTGCACGTCACTGCCATGGCAATGACTGTGCGAATTGTTATACGATACTCTATTTACAATAGCATATACGCACACTCAATACCAGCCGTTTCAGCGCAATCAGCATTTTATCCGCATACAGCACATCACCGATAAATACCATTAAGTCGCCTTCCCGCCCCATTCAGTCCACCTATGTAAAAAGAGGTCAACATATGGTTGACCTCCACATTTTTCATTATGCAATTATTTTGAAGTGCCATCCGTTGAAGATGCATCGTCAGAAGCGCCTTCATCTGTTGCGGCACCGTCTGTCGCACCCTCAGCCGGTGTTTCTGCATCTGTTTTCACTTTATCCATAAACGTCTCAATTGTTGCAGCCGATTTTAGTTCATCCATTTTATTGGCATAGTATTCATCAAATAAATCAGACTTAATTTGATCTTTATACGTGTTGATAACATCTTCGCTTTCGCCGGCTGCTATCATGCTGTTAACCGTTTGAATATCATCAACTTTAATGATGTGGTACCCATAATCTGATTGAACCGGATCGCTGACTTCACCAATAGGGAGGTTAAATGCAACATCTTCAAATTCAGAAACCATCACGCCGCGTGCAAAGTAGCCCAAGCTACCCCCTTCACTCGCAGAACCGGGATCAGTCGAATACTCTTTTGCCAAATCGCCAAAATCTTCACCTGCTTTAAGTTTTTCTTCAACGAGCTGTGCTGTTAAATCGTCATCGACGAGAATATGGCTGGCAGAAACTTGTACGGCATAGTTTTCGTACATTGCATCCAATTTATCTGAATCTGCATCAATACTTTCGTTAATCAGTCGAGAGAATTCCGCTCTGATGAGACCGCCTTCTACTTGATCTTTCAAGAACGCGTCATCGACGCCAAGTGTTTCATACAGCGCTTTCGTATCAGGGTCCTCTGCTAGCGACGCATTGAGATCATCTAGGTTTTTCGTTGCTTCATCTTGATCAACTGTAAAACCGGTTGAAAGCACATAAGCTTTTAACAGCGAATCTTGAACCAGCATTTCAACAATGTCTTCTTTGAGAATATCACCAAATTTTACACCGTCAAATTCGCGATCGAGTACATCGTCACCATAATTTTGTTTATAGGCATTTTCATACATTTTATAGAAAATGTTATAGGTATCAAGCGTGATAACAGTGTCGTTTACAACGGCCACTGCATTCTCAGTATCAATTGCCGGACTGCCATTATCCGTGGAATTACTGGAACATCCTGCCAAAAGCATCGCTGCCACCAGCATTACTACTAATAATCTCTTCATCATTGCCATGTTATTATCTCCTTAATTAAATTAATACCCAGAATGCAAATGCGTTTAAAACGGCTTCTCATAGCCACATCGTTGACGCGTATGCCGCACTGCTGCCTCACAACCGCTTAGCACGGCACTCTTTCTCTATCATACACATACTAACTTAAATAGTCACTATAAAAACTATATATGCTTTCAATAAATTTTTCAAGCATTGTTAATTGTTCTTCTTTATTTCTTAATCTGTTTGTAATTTTGATTTTAATGCTCAGTGGTACCCCAGCAAAGACACTGGCCACATCGCCTTTTTCAGCCATGACTTTTGCGAGGAACAACGGACTCACCACCGCGTCTTTGTGATATTTCAGCACAAAGTGCCGATCTGCTTCTGAAACTTCATCAATTTGCATTTCCTCACAAAGATATTTGATAAAGGCGATACGCATCAAATTCACAATGGATGTCGGCACCGTACCAAATCGATCTTCAATCTCTTCGTATAGGCCATCGCATGCCTGGCGCGAATCAAGAGCGGCAATCTTTTTGTAAATTTCAATTTTGACCTGATGGTTGCTGATATACGCTTCAGGGATATAGGCATTGGCGGCAATGTCCACTTTTGCTTCACGTCGTTCTAAAACAATCTCACCTTTTTTCCGCAGCATGCTTTCTTCCAGCAATTTTACATACAGATCATAACCAATTGCCTCCATGTGCCCATGCTGCTGTGTCCCGAGCACATTTCCCGATCCTCTTATTTCCAGATCTCTCATGGCAATTTTAAACCCGGCACCCAGCTCTGTAAATTCTTTAATGGCCCTTAATCGCTTTTCTGCAATTTCACTGAGCACTTTATTTTCCTGATAAAAAATATAGCAGTACGCCAGACGGTTGCTTCGTCCGACGCGTCCCCTGAGTTGATAGAGTTGAGAGAGGCCGTATTTGTCACCGTCATTAATGATAATTGTATTGACGTTGGCAATATCGAGGCCGGTTTCTATAATCGTCGTCGACACGAGTACGTTAAATTCGTTGTTCATAAAGTCCAGCATAATGCGCTCAAGACGATGTTCATTCATCTGTCCATGTGCAAATTGAACTTTTGCATCAGGTACGAGTTCGGAAATTTGCGCCGCTACCTGATCAATATCCGCAATGCGGTTGTGAACGAAATAGACTTGCCCACCGCGCTCAAGCTCCCTAATAATCGCCTCGCGCATCAAATAGGCATCGTACTCGACGACATAGGTCTGAATAGGATAACGATCCTCAGGCGGATCTTCGATAACACTCATGTCGCGAATGCCGATCATGGACATATGAAGCGTTCGGGGAATTGGTGTCGCCGACAGCGACAGCACGTCTATCTGCTCTTTGAGCATCTTGATTTTTTCCTTGTGCTTCACGCCAAACCGCTGTTCTTCGTCGATAATTAAAAGGCCTAAATCTTTAAAGATGACATCATTGGAGAGCAGTCGATGCGTCCCAATGATAACGTCTACCACACCGTTTCGAATATTTTCAATAATTTTATCCTGTTCTTTTTTGGATCGAAAGCGTGAAAGCATCTCTATTTTAGCCGGATATTTTGAAAAACGCTCAACGGTATTGTTGTAATGCTGCTGCGCCAAAATGGTTGTCGGCACGAGAATAGCAACTTGCTTTGAATTCAGCACCGCCTTAAATGCAGCGCGAAGCGCCACTTCTGTCTTGCCGTAGCCAACATCGCCGCAAAGCAAACGTTCCATCGGGTTTCCCTTCTCCATATCACTTTTAATCTCTTCAATACACTTAAGCTGGTCTCGGGTCTCCTGATAGGGAAACATACTTTCAAACTCTTGCTGCCACTCATTGTCCGGATCGAATGCATACCCTTTTCGGCTCTTTCTTGCTGCATAGAGCTCAATGAGTTCATCTGTCATGTCTTCAATGGCTTTTTTTGCACGGCTCTTCGTCTTTTTCCACTCATTGCCGCCCAGTCGATTAAGCTTCAGTTTCTCTCGATCCGTCCCCATGTACTTTTGAACGACTCCGGCACTTTCGACCGGGATATAGAGGAAGTCATCGCCTGCATATTTAATCTTTAAAAAATCTTTTTTTGACTGATCAATCTTTAATTGCTCAACGCCTAAATATTGGCCAATCCCATGACTTTCGTGCACGATATAATCACCGACAGAGAGCTCGGAAAAAGCTTTTATCACCTTTGCATTTGACAGCTTTTTACGCTTAATGCGCTTGCCTTCACCAAAGATTTCATGCTCTGTCATCAAAATAGCTTTAAAGGTATCGATCATAAAGCCCTGACCGGCAGTCCCTACCAAAGCAATGGCCTGACTGCTCATGATATTGGTTTGCGATGTGCCGGTGTCTACGATCACGTCAAAATCCCGCATCTGGTCGATAAAACGCCTCATGCGTTCGTCGTCATTAAAGACAATGCCAATATGGTATCCCTTTAGCTTCCAATTTCTGAGGTCCATTGCGAGCTGGTCAAATTTGCCGAAATACTTTGTCAATTCTCTTGATGACAGTTTGATAATCTGTTCCGGTTCAAAATACTCCAGCTTCTTGATAAGATGTTCTGAGATAAGCAACTGTTCACGTTTTAACCGAACCATTGTCTCCGCGTATTCGAAGACGCGGCCATACTGTTCAGCCACAACTTCACCGCGCTCTAGATAATCGCTGAATTGCCGGCTGTAGGCATCAATATACTGCTTAAGCCTCAGTAAATTCTGATTGTTGCCAACCAATACGACGATTGGCGAATTTAAATAATCTAAGAGGCTGTCCGACTTTTCATAGAACAGTGAATAATAGCGGTCAATTCCCTCAACGTAGGTGCGCTCTTGGATTTGTTCCAACATCGCTTCAAGTTTTTCACGGCGATTGCGCTTTTGATTTTTCATCAAAGCGCTCAGTGTATGAATAGCCCGTTCAATGCGCGCATCATCCAAGATGAGTTCCGTACAAGGGTAGATGCGAATGGCGTTAAATTTTTCAACAGAAGTTTGTGTTTCTATATCAAATGTCCGAATCGAATCAACTTCATCGCCAAAGAGCTCAATGCGATACGGCAATTCAGCTAATGTTGAAAAGATGTCGACAATACCGCCCCTTATGCTGTACTGTCCTCTGCTTTCAACGATTTCTACGCGTTCATATCCGTATGCAAAGAGTTTTGAGCGAAGTATCTCAAGTGACAGCGGACTGTCCAAATCTAAATCAATATGCTGACGCTTTAGTACTTCTTTCGGTGGATATTTATAAGCCAAATTGTTAACAGAAGCACAGACAATTTTAGGCTGTTCATCAATCATGCCAAGCAGTGTTTCAATGCGCTCGTGTGCAATGTCATGAGAATGCGCCAGTGTATCAAACCAAACCATCTCACGCGTTGTCAGCAAGCGCGAATCGGCAATATGTTCCTGAGCGGCTCGTGCTTTTTGCTCATCTTCAAACAGCAGCAGTACATCTCTTTCAAGTTTTTGTGAAAGCCGCTGTGCAATCCACTGCATCACAAAAATATCCGTTCCATGTACAAGGATCGGATTAATGCCTTCATCTATACTCTTTTCAATTTCAATGTACTCTTTGGAATGTTCAAAGAGGTTAATCAGCTGCTGCATAAGTGCCACCCTTATATTAACCGTTAAACTGATTCATAGCGCCGTCAATATTGCCGCCGACGATCATTGCAACCGCTTTACCTGCGCGTTCAAGCGTCAGTGCCATTTCGGCCCATTCATCTTTACTGAAGCGGTTGAGCACAAAATCTCTTAAATCACCTCTGACGGGACTGCCAATGCCAATGCGTATTCTCGGAAACCCATCCGTTTGCAGAAGATAAATGATGTTGCGCATGCCGTTATGCGTGCCTGCACTGCCTTTTTTACGAATTCTAAGCTTGCCAAATACCGTATCAATGTCATCGTAGAGCACAATGAGTTTTGTTTCGTCCACTTTATAAAAGTGCATGACGTCACGTACGGATTCGCCGCTGAGATTCATAAAAGTTTGAGGTTTGACCAAAACGACCTTTTCAGATCCAATATAGCCTTCCCCAATAAGCGCTTTAAATTTAATTTTATCTACTTTAATGCCGTGTGTTTCCGCTAGCTGATCTAATAGCTCAAACCCGACGTTATGCCTGGTGCCTGCGTACTTTTTCCCCGGATTTCCTAAACCAACAATAATGTACATGCATTTCTCCTTTTTTAAGCAACATCCATTATATCATAAAAAGCGTTTTTGCACATTAAAAAGCAAAACAGTACGTTTTCTCGAAACGTACTGTTCATTATTTCCCGCTAAGGCTTAATCAAAGAGTTTGCTGACAGAATCATTGTTGAATATTCTGCGAATGGATTCTGCAAATATCGGTGCAACTGACAGCGTCGTAATATTGTCCAGTGCACGCATCTCATCAGACAGATCGATGGTATCCAGTACGACGAGCTCTTTAATAATGGATTCCTTAATGCGCGTCAGTGCCGGGCCTGAAAAGACACCGTGCGTACAGCATGCGTAGACATCTTTCGCCCCGAGATCTCTCAGTGCTTTGGCCGCATTGACAATGGTTCCCGCCGTATCAATCATATCGTCAATCAGAATGACGTTTTTATCTTTAATATCGCCAATAATATTCATAATTTCAGAAACATTGGCCATTGGTCTGCGCTTGTCAACAATGGCAATAGGTGCACCCAGCTTGTAAGAAAAATCTCTCGTACGCGTCACACTGCCAAGATCCGGTGAAACGACGACAAGGTCTTCAATATTGAGGCTTTTAAAATATTCTGCCAAGATTGGCACGCCAATCAAATGATCAAGTGGAATATCAAAATAACCTTGAATTTGTGAGGCATGAAGATCCATTGTCAATACGCGGTCAGCACCAGCAGCCGTAATGAGATTCGCCACCAGCTTTGCTGAAATCGGGTCTCTCGCCTTTGCTTTTCTGTCTTGCCGCGCATAGCCATAATACGGCACAACTGCTGTTATACGTCCGGCCGATGCACGTTTTAGTGCATCAATGGTAATCAAGAGCTCCATTAGATAGTCGTTGACATGTGGTATCGAAAAAGATTGAACGACAAAGACGTCGACACCTCTTACGGTTTCATTGATGTTGACGGAAATCTCGCCGTCGCTAAAAGTCTTTACCACGCTGTCTCCCAAAGGAATGCCCAGCTCACCGCAAATCGCTTTCGCGAGGTCTTGGTTCGCATTGCCTGAAAAGACCTTTATCCTTTTCCCCTTTGTATGCATTACTGCCTCCTACAATTATTTTTGATATTTTGAAGACCAATTGGTCTTGTTTTCCTGTCTCGCACGTGCAATCGCCAAGCTCTCCGGCGGAACGTCTTTTGTAATCGTCGATCCGGCTGCAATATAGGCGCCATCGCCAATGGTCACAGGGGAAATCAAGTTGGTATTGCATCCGATAAACGAATCGTCACCAACAGTCGAGATATGTTTATGACTGCCGTCATAATTGACAAAGACCACACCACATCCAATATTGACGCGTTTGCCCACAACGCCGTCTCCCACATAGGTTAGGTGAGATATTTTCGTATCATCGCCGATCGTGCTATTTTTGACTTCTACAAAATCACCAATTTTAACAGACTTTCCGACTTTGGACTTTGGCCTCAAGTATGCGTAAGGTCCGATATTAGACGAATCGCCAACTTCGGCTTCAATCAGCGTCGAGTGTTTGACCGAGACACAATTGCCAATTTTCGTATCCGTCATATCTGCATTTGGGCCAATGATGCAATCTTCTCCGATTACTGTTTGTCCCTTTAAAACGGTTCCCGGATAAATTGTGGTATCCATGCCAATCACAACGGATTTGCCAATCATTGTCGCCGCGGGATTGACAATCGTTACACCATTCATCTGATGCTTCCTTATAATAGCATCTTGCAAATAGTGCTCTGCCTGTGCGAGCTGAACACGGTCGTTAACACCCATGAGCGAATCCGGCCGATCGGAAACATAGGCGCCGATACCCATGCCGCGTCCAGAAAGGTATTCAAAAACATCGGTCAGATAGTATTCGCCTTGTGCATTTTCATTTTTCAGCGCTTCAAGACCTTCACTTAATGCCGATGCTTTAAACAGGCAAATGCCTGAATTAATTTCATTAATCAGCTGTTCTGTATCATTCGCCTCTTTTTGCTCAACAATGCGATAAAAAGTGCCTTCGTCATTGCGAACGATCCTTCCATAGCCAGTTGGATCAGGCAGTACAGCTGAAATCAGTGAAGCGGCAAAATCGTTGCCACTATGGTAAGCGACAAAAGCATTGAGCGTTTCAATGTCAATTAGCGGTGTATCGCCATAAAGCACGAGCACATCGCCGCTGCCGAAATAGGTGGCAGCCATTTTCACGGCATGACCTGTCCCCAATTGTTCTGCCTGAACAGCCCACTTTACGTTTTTCTGCTCAAGCAGCGGCATTAGCTGTTCACGTTCATGACCAATGATGCAAATTGTGTCTTTGCTATTGAGCTGCTGTGCCAAGTCAATGACGTGCTCAAGCATTGGCGTCCCACACACTGCGTGGAGCACTTTATGCTTTTTCGACTTCATGCGTTTGCCATGACCTGCTGCCAAGATTAGCGTTACCAATTCATTCATCCGCTTCTCCTTATCATTTGTTTTACCATCGAAGATTATATCACTTTTCACAAAAAAAACAAACCAAATTCGCTGTTTTTACTTAGTATATTGTATAAAATATTCATAACATGATGATAATTGCCGGGCTCTTTTCCATTTGAATCCATTACATCGCTTACAGGTTTTCACCCATTGAAAAAGGCTGTTCTCAATTGAGATCAGCCCCAGGATTAATTACCGTTGTTTCAACCCATTTGAAATGTGTTGAAACCGTTTTGCTTACCCTTCATAGTATTCGTCTTCTTCAACGCCGGACGCTTTTGCCTTTTCATACTCGGCAAAGATAATGTCCTGAATCATCGTCCTCGTCTCTTGATTAATTGGATGTGCGATGTCCCGATAGTCTGATTCCCCAACCTTCCGACTCGGCATGGCGACAAATAAACCGTTTTGACCTTCAATGACTTTAATGTCGTGAACGACGAAAGCATCATCAAATGTCAAAGAAACAACGGCTTTCATTTTCCCCTCTTCCCTCAGCTTGCGAATTCTTACATCCGTAATATTCATCATAATTTCCCCCCTACTTATGCTGTGTACTAATTAATATTCGCTGTTTTTATTAAAAATCCTTCTTTTTTCCCAAATTATTTTAAGAATTTTCAGCTTTTTACAAATTTTCATAATTAGGATGAACGATAATCTCCCCTCGGTCATCAATATCTTCGTATTTTATCAGTGAAAGATACTTGTCCACCAGCTTTTTCGACGGTGTTACTGTCTCAAGCAGTACACAGACGCCGGCAACGCGGCAATCAAGTTCCTTGACGAGCTGCATCATGCCCTTGGCTGTACCCCCAGCCTTCATGAAGTCGTCAACGATCAGGACATTTGAATCCTTTTTAATGGCATTCTTTGAAATATACATCGTCGACAAGTTGCCCGTGGAGCCGGAAATGTAGTTAATACTGATTTTCGATCCCTCTGTGACTTTATTTTCATGTCTGACGATAACGAGCGGCACATTAAGCCCCCTTGCTGTCATCATCGCAATTGGAATACCTTTCGTTTCAACTGTCAAAACATAGTCGATATGGTTATGATCGTCCGAAAACTTTTCCGCGAAAATATCACCAATGCCTTTTGTATACGCAGGATTATATAAAAGATCCGCCATGTACAAATAATTTCCCGGCATAATGCGTTCTGGTTTTTTTATGTCATTGCATATCTGCTCAATTAAATTGATTTTGTCCTCTTTTCCCATCATCGGGACAAACTTTGCGCCCCCTGCTGCGCCCGCAATCGTAACAACCTTCCCTAAGGAAAGTTCCTCCATGATTTTCTTCACAATAACAAGGTCTTCACTAATGGTTGATTTTGCTGAATTGAACATATTCGTGAAATAGTTTAATGTAAAGACTTTGTTCGGTGAATCACATAGAATTTTGACAATTGCCCCAATCCGCTCATTACGTTTTAATTTGCTCACGATATCACTCTCCGAATATTTATTGTGTATAAGTATAATTTTATTCGTTTTTAGCCAATTCTTCAATACCTTTTCATTTTTTTATTTCATGTTTTTTAAAATATGGTATAATCATTATGACTTTTAGAGAACCGAGGTAATACTATGATTGATATAAACGCCATCACAAATGTGCACTTCATTGGCATTGGTGGTGTCAGCAACAGTGCCATTGCTGAAATTTTAAATCACAATGGCTACCACGTCAGTGGATCGGATATCAATGCTTCAACACTAACAGAACGACTTGCTGACAAGGGGATTGTCATCTATCGTGGTCACGCCGCAGAAAATGTTCAAGGCGCAGAGCTCGTCGTTTATACAGCTGCTGTAAGCGATGACAATCCGGAACTTCAATATGCGATGGCCAATAACATCCCCTGCCTAAGCCGCGCCGAAATGCTTGGTCAACTCATGCTGGGTTATGAAAAAACCATTGCCATATCAGGTACCCACGGCAAAACCACAACGACATCGATGCTCACACGCATTTTCAATGATCCTGCATTTGATCCGACTTCTCTGATTGGCGGTGACTTTGCAGATATCGGCAGCAACGTACGCATCGGTAAAGGTGATATTTTCATTACCGAAGCCTGCGAATATAAAGAAAGCTTTTTATCATTCTATCCATCTATCGGCATTATTCTAAACGTCGACGAAGATCATTTAGACTATTACCGAGATCTCGATCATATTGCAAGTGCCTTTGTGAAGTTCGCCTCCAATATCCACGAAGACGGCCTTTTGGTCATCAATGGCGATGATTTTAATTCACGTAAAGTGCGCACTGCATATAAGGGCAAATATCTCACTTATGGCATCAATATGGCTTGCGATTTCATGGCTAAAAATATCATTTACAATAATTATGGCTACCCCACTTTTGATATCTATGAGAACGATGCGTTTATTACAAAATTAAGTCTTTCCATTCCGGGTCAACACAACATCTACAATGCATTAGCTGCGTTTGCAGCCGCAATGCAGTTGACGACAGATGTTGAAGCCGTCATCACCAGACTCGCTTCCTTCCGAAATGCCAACCGCCGTTTTGAACGCATTGGCGAGCACGAAGGGGTTCTGCTGGTTGACGATTACGCACATCATCCTATGGAAATTAGAGCTACCCTTGATGCCGCTGCCAGAATGGCCAGCATCAAACGCATTCGCGTTGCATTTCAGCCTCATACGTATTCACGCACCAAGGAGCTTTTACACGCTTTTTCAGGCGCTTTTACAAATGCAGATGAAGTGATTGTCACAGATATCTACGCCGCAAGGGAAAAAGACCCCGGCGATATTCATGCGAGGGATCTCGTAAAAGCATTGCAGGCAGAAGGTGTAAATGCTCAGTACATTGAGACATTTGATGCAATTGAAGCACACTTTGCCGCTACAGCCAAAGAAGGCGACCTCATTATGTCTGTTGGCGCCGGCGATATCTATAAAATCACACATGCTTTGGCACACCAGTGGCACGTTTAGGAAGCCGCAACAAGCACAGGGTAAACATCGTATCATAACAAAAGCTTATGTTTCGTGGACAAAGCGTCCACTTAACATAAGCTTTCTATTTTTTTGCGATAAATAGTATCGCCGTTTTTAGTTTTAATGGTTTCTATTTTTATTGGTTTATACTTTTATCGTTTTATCTTTTAGCGATTTTTGTCATTTTGCAGGTGTCGCTTACTACTGCGGTGAGCTTTCGGAACTATTGCCAGCCGTATCCGTACCTTCGCCGTTATTGGCATCAACACCATACAAGCTGTACATCAGCGTTTCAAGCTCAGCCGGATCATGAATCCAATAACTCAGTCCATTCATCATCTTATCCGTTCCCGCTACCGTATGGAATACAATATCGTCACCTTCCATACTTGCCGCCTGAATCGCATAGCCGAGTGCCGTCTCCAGCGTCATATCCGTCTTAATATATTTCATCGCTGTATTGATCACCGTTGGCAGCTTTGAAGACAATGCCTTCTTTAACATGGATTTGACAAATGTTTGCTGTCTTGACACGCGCTGAATATCACCTTCCGAATGGGAACCGTCATTATTTTTTCGCCATCGCAAATACTTTACGGTATCCGCGCCGCTTAAATGATGACTCCCCTTTGCAAAATGAATATGCAACGGCGGATTATCCCATTCATCATCATAGTCCATATCAAAAGGAACGTTGACATCGTAACCGCCAAGCACATCGACAATTGCCGCGACAGCTTTAAAATCAATACGCACATAGTAATCAACCGGTATGCCAAAAAATGCCGACAAATAGTTCTTCATGCCCGTACTGCCGCCGACTTCTTTCATTCCATAAACGGCATTGATTTTTTTCTGCGTGGGATCATTAAAGCCTTCAATAGGATAATACGTATCTCTCGGAACTGAAATGACATCCATTGCCGTCGTATCCGGATCAAAGCTGATGAGCATCATCGTATCCGCCAAACCGTCATTGAGACCAAATGCGATAATATTTATTCTATTTGAAGCATCTGCAAGTTTTTCAAGTTCCGTTCGGTCATCCACCTCGACAGGTTCCTCCGGTGTTGTTGACACAGGCGTTTCTGACGTTGACGGCTTATCAATTGCTGCCGTTTGGATAAGATCGTTTTCATAATATTTGTCCAGCGCAAAATACGCCCCTGTAAACATCGCTGTAAACGCGACAAATGCCAAAATAAAAATTCTTAAATAAACTCTCAAGGGTATTTCTCCTCTTCGTTTCAATAATTGCCTACATTCTATCACAAATTCGTTACAAGAAACTATCAGTTTTGGTTACAATTCTATTACACGGCCTTCCGCTCGCCATTCATTTGACTTTAGTGCAAAAGACTTTCCAAGAAAAAACCAAATACCAATAACCAAACAGCAATGCCAATTGGTGCAATCGCATCACTGAGAGCATCTTTTGCATCATCTTCACGGTAACGTCTTTGCGTAAAAAAGTCAAACCGCTTGCCGGGTGAACCAACCATGTAGTAAATGGCAACCAGCATCATCATAACCGCCGCTGTCAACGTCAGCATGTAGGCGCCCGCTAAGAATCCCCATCCCAAGATAAGGCCAATCACGCCGCCAAGCACCACCGCTCCCGCTGTCAATGCCGCTGTTATCTTCAGCCATCTCAACATTGGCTCTTTCATTATGCCTCCTACAGATTATAATCCAGGAACAGCGTTGCAATGGCAAGCAAAATGACACCACAGACAATTGCAACATCTGCCACATTGAAAATCGGAAAGTTTATAAACTTGAATTCAAAGAAATCTACAACGTAATTAAAACGGACACGATCGATAAAATTACCAATGGCACCTGCCATAATCAAGCTATAAGAAAGCTGCACGACAAAGTGCTCATGATGCCTAACCGCTCTGATATAAAGACCAAAAATTGCCCCTAAAATAATAAAGGTAATTAAAATAAGCACCAGCTGCTTGCCGCTTAAAATGCTGAACGCAGCGCCCGTATTCTCCGTGTACCTCAATCCCAGTATCCCAGGTATCAGCGTCCTAATCGGCTGTCCCATTAAGTTGTCAATTGCCCACGCCTTCATCCATTGATCCAAGAAGATCAAAACGCAGGTCAAAGCTAAATATAACAATTTGCCTCCTATTGCAACGGCGAAACAAGTCTCCCCAATGCCTCTAAAAATTTTTCTCTAAATGGCCGCTTTTCAAAAGTTTCGAGTATGAATTCACGGCAGTCATCCAAGTCTCTGATAAAATCTTCTTCTAAACGTATAATGACGTCTTCATCATAGATAAAAGCGTTGATTTCAAAGTTAATCTCCATTGATCGTATGTCCAGATTAGCCGTCCCAACAGTCGCAGACAGCCGATCAACGATCATAATCTTTGAATGAATAAACCCATTATTGTATCGATAAATTTTCACGCCGGCTTTGAGCAACGGCTCAATATTCGCTCGTGAAGCCCAATAGACGAAAAAATGATCCGGCTGAGACGGGATAATGATGCGGACGTCGACACCGCTGAGCGCAGCCGTCTTGAGTCCCATCATCAAGCTATCCTCGGGTACGAGATACGGCGTTGTTATCCAGATTTTATCATTGGCACTGGCAATCATCTTATAGTAAGCCTGTAATATAGACTGCCATTCAGAGTCGGGACCGGATGCCGCTATTTGCAGCATTGAGATCCGTTGTACATGATGCTGTGGATAATACGTCGCCCCAGTTAGTACTTGATTGGAAACGAAGTTCCAGTCATTGAGAAAAATAGTCTGAATGGCGTAAACGCCCTCACCTTTGATTTCGAGATGTGTATCGCGCCAAAACTTAAACTTGTCAGACATACCTAGATATTCGTCACCAATATTCAAACCGCCAATAAAACCGATTTTTCCGTCAATAACGGCAATTTTTCGGTGATTGCGATAATTAAGATCTCTTGACAAGAGCGGAAACGCTACGGGAAAAAAAGCAAAGACTTCAACGCCCGCTCTTTTGAGACTGTCCAAATAGTATGGCGTCAGTTTCCATGAACCGACAGCATCATAAATAAGTCTGACTTTAACGCCTTCATTGGCTTTTGCGATAAGCAAGCGCCTAATTTCGTTGCCAATTTGATCATTCTTAATGATAAAGTATTCTATGTGAATATGGTGCTGAGCACTTTCAATCGCTTCGATCAGTCTATTAAATTTTGCAATGCCGTTTGTGAGGACTTTCACCTCATTGCGCACGGCAAACGGCGCATGTGCATTTTGAAGCAGCAAATGTACCAGCCGCTTATTGTCGGGATTCGTCGCATTGGGAAATTCAATTATATCCAGTAAACTGCGCTGAATTTCGGCGGCTTTCAGCATTTGTTCCGAATCCCTTAAATGTTTGGCCTCGGAACGGTACTTCTTCCGATAGCTCCTGCCAAATAGAACATACAGCACAAAACCCAGCAACGGCAGAAGCGTCAGCACCAAGAGCCACGCAACGGTTCTAGATGGATTGCTGTTTTCCAAAAAGATCACAAGCCCAATCCAAACAATATTGATCCGAAAAAGTGTATCCAATACTTTTGGAACCCACTCGAGCCATGGATAAAATTGGACATAATAAAGCAACGCCTCGTAGCTCACATATACGAACCCCGCAGCGATTAATACCAACAGTATCAGTGCTATGGCGCGCTTAACCTGTCTTTCCACGGAACACCTCTGTTTTTAAAGTCTAAATTGTGCTTCGACGCGATAGATCGGCATCCCCATTTCTGAAAATTTTCGTTCATACTCCGTCATAACATTCCACGGAACGGGGTTGCTGTGCAAATTCAGAGAAATCGCACGCATCTTCATATCACAATCTGCAAATTCATTAAGTGAAAACTCAAAAAGCAATTGATTGTCAGTTTTAAAATTAATCCAGCCATCAGGCTTCAATACTTCGCGGTATTTCATCAAAAAATCGCGATAGGTCAGCCGTCTTTTGTAGTGTCTCTTTTTAGGCCATGGATCACTGAAGTTTAAATAGATTTGCGTCAGTTCGTCCGGCGCGAATACTTGATCTAAAAATGCAAGATCCAGTTTTATAAGCCTTAAATTTGGTACATCTGCCTTTGCGGCTTTCTCTGCTGCCTTCAACATGACCTCAGTAATAACATCCACCATGATGAAATTAATATCCGGATGACGCTTTGCCATCTCAATGATAAAGCCGCCTTTACCGCCGCCAAATTCTGCATAAATCGGTGCATCGTTGCCAAACACTTGCTGCCACGCCCCGCGATGCATCATTGGCGTATCCATATAAACTGTATCAAACGCCAGTAAGGCCTCCATCGCCCCCGGCTTTTTACGTACACGCAATTTTCCACCTCTTGCTTAAAAAACTTCATTTCTCATTATAACAAATCTTGGCCTTTAGAGCACGTTTTCATTTTTTCAGTGTATCAATCCGTAAATATTCTAGGATTTTCACTCCATTTAAGTAAAACGTCAAGTTGTGCTTTTGGCACAATGGCCCTTTCAACGGCAATTGGCAGCAACGTCTTATAATCCGAAAGCGTCTCAAATGGTATTGACTTTGCGGCAAATGCTTCTGTCACTGCCGGAAAATTATAGCTAAAAATCGCCAATACGCCGAGCACATCAGCACCTTCATCTGTCAGCGCCTCACATGCAGTAATTGAACTGCCGCCAGTCGACAGCAAATCTTCAATCAGTACCACTTTTTGGCCTGCCTTAAAATCACCTTCAATTTGTTTGCCCTTGCCGTGACCTTTTGCTCCACTTCTGACATAAACCATTGGCAGATCCAAAATATCGGCAACCCATGCAGCATGTGGAATGCCTGCTGTAGCGGTTCCGGCAATCACTTCTGCATCAGGATAATTCGCTTTGATGCGATCTGCAAATCCCTTTGCAATCATCTTTCGTACGGCGGGATGGCTAATCGTCATTCGATTATCACAATAAACAGGTGATTTAATGCCCGATACCCATGTGAATAAATTGTTCTCATCTACAATTGATACCGCCTTAATATCAAGCAGTGCACCTGCAATCTTTTCTGCCAGCATAATACCTCCTAAAAACATTTTATTTTATCAAAAATTTCATTGCGCTTTCATTATTCTTTCATTGTTCCTTTATTGTTCCTTTATTGTTCTTTCAATGCTTCCTCAGAGTAGTTGTTGCCTGCATTCCAAAGCATAAATTCATCAATGCCATTATCCGAAAGTGCCTGAATCTGCGCTTCAACTTCCTTGGCACTGTAGCGAATATGCCCTTTTACCCATGTTGCTGTAAAATCTTGTATCCAAGGCCTGATCTGTGCCGGCGTCTCTAAATTCGCATTCCGTTCCAAGGCATCTTTAATAGAGGCATCAATTGTTGCATATGGTTGAGCATCCGGAACCGGCAGTCCGAAATTATTTGAACCGTAATGGCTTGGATACATCATTGGACAGATATAGTCGACAACATTGGCAATCGCCTCCCAGTGTTGGCCGATGCCCACATCGTTAATCGCCGTTGCCGCCCATCCAAAGACATCTGCAGATACATAGACATGCATTGGGCTCAGTTCGCCATAAGCATATTTTAAATAATCTTGAATGGCTGCAACCTGCGATGCGCCCGTTTCATTTCGAAAATCAATGCGATCTTTATTTGAAATAGCCGGAAAGCGCACATAATCAAACTGAATTTCATCAAATCCTTTTGCGGCAGCCTCTTTTGCGACGCCCACATTATAAGCCCATAAATCTTCATTGTATGCAGACGCCCAGATAAGGCCATCCGCATCACTGTATAAGCCGCCATTTTTATAGACGATGGCTTTATCCGTATTTGCTTTGGCGTAGATCGGCGATTTAAAGGTTACAATGCGTGCAATCAGATAAATATCGTGGGCTTTCAGTTTTTGAATAAAAGCATCAATATCCTTAATATAGACCCTGTCATTGGCTGTCGGATTATATTGAGCAGCGGCATCTGAATAGAAAAGAAGTTTTCCGCTGTCGTCTTTAACATCAATGACCATCGTGTTCAACGATGTCTGATCCACCAAATCAATCAGCGCATCAATTTTCGCCGTGGAAGACGATGGTCCGGTTACATAAATACCCCTTACCACTTCCGGTGGATTGCCTTCATAGATACCGCCTTTTTCAAATGCACTATAATCTGCATCCTCATAAGGCTTGGCAATAAAGTCTGAAAGTGATTTTACGAGATCTGCGTATGCAACATACCCCATTGGCGTTAGCGCATCGTAAGAACTCTTGATTTCAGCCCATGTCGGGTTACCCTCAGCATCCACAATATAGTCTGATACATAAACGCCGGTTCGTCTTGTCAGCGTTGCTATCGGTGCGTCTGCTTCTGCAGCTGACGGATCACCTTCGGTTGCCGAGCTGCCTTCGACTGCCGAATCGCCTTCATTTGTGGCTTTGGCTACCGATGCATAGACCGCTACATCATTTTTCGCGATATACCAAGTATTTTCCGCGATGTCTTTTGCCCTTTTTTCCAGCCGTTCTGCCTCGAGTCTTTCTTTTTCTAGCCGTTCTGCCTCGATCCGTTCCGCTTCAATTCGTTCTGCTTCAAGTCTTGCCTGTTTTTCACTTTCAGTTTCTTCCTTTAACGGCGAGACACTCGCTTCGTTCGTCGTCGCTTCATTTCCAGAACGCGCAAAAAGATTGTACTGGCGTCCAACGATCATAGCGGCAGCCAATACAATCACAATGCCAATAATGGCAAGAAGCTTTTTAGATTGCTTCATTCAGTTACTCCTATTCAGATATAATAATAATGCTTTGATCCAAGACAATCCAATTGTACATGAATTCCGCGTGAGAGGTTGGATTTCGAACGCATTTATGAGAGAGTGGAATTGTCCCTAGCGTATAAGAATACTCAATATGCCCCGGATCAATCGGCCCGCCAATGCGCACATCTTCATATTCAGCTTCTTTAATTAAAACGTTGTTTTCATCATACTCGGCTTCACTCACTAATTTTTGCTCCGTCACCCATTGAAAAGTAACAGGGAAACCGTGTAAATACGCGCCACCGTTAAAACGTATCGCAAACGGCGCATAACCATCCAACTCTTTTGTTACATCGTCAAGATATAAAAACTGCTCTTTTTTCTGAATGGCAGCATAATATCCCGGTACTGTCTTTTCTTTAAATTCCGCTTCTTTCCCTGACGTCGCATATGACAATGAGCGCACCACCCATTTGTCTTCAACAAGATCAAGCGTAAAAATATTTTGATTATGCAAATCCATAAAGACGACTTGTTTCATCGCTTTCACAGAATTTGACGTGGAAATATACTTTTTCGGCACATAGCCATTCACATCAAGATCCGGAACATACACATGGTACAAATCACTGCTGTCATCCAAAATATCCAGAACCTGACCATCCAGCAAATATCTAAAAGAACTGTCGGTGCTGGCTATTTCGTACATTGGTGCAGACTGATCTCGCTTGGTACCGAATGCATCTGTATCACTGCCATTATTTAGCGGTGCTCTGCCACTGTAATTCTTATAATTGCTTATTTTACCCATTTTCCTTGCACTGTCAAAAAACGTTTCTAAATGCTCAATTTTATCAAGGGCAACATCAAATCGAAATTGTCTGAACGATACGATTTTTGAGTAAATATAGCCGGTTTTAATTTCTTCATTTTCATACCAGTAAACACGGTACCATTCATCGCCGTCAGACTTTGCAAAATACTGACCTTTGACCTTTTCAAAGACATTCATCTTGCCATAAAGGCCCAGGCTCTTAACGACGGGACTTTCTACCGTCGGCTGCTGACGAATATTAACGGCATTGTTGATCGCAACAATATAATAGTAGCCAACGTGATATTTATTGTATTCAATTTGGTCTAAATCAATGCGTTCCGGTGGATTTAATGAATAAGATTCCACCAAAGTAAAGCCTTCGTTGTTCTGTTTGACAACTTCTATCGCATCACTAGTTGTCGTTTCACCTGATTCAGATACTGTCGGTTTTTCAACACCAATTGCAGCGCCTGTATCTTGAGGCATTTCAGGCACTTCTTTTGATTCTGCAAAATTCATATTGGCAATCCCAAAAATCAAGGCCATTAGTACAATTGTTTTCTTTGTGAGTTTCAGCATATACGCCCCTTTTAGTCTCTCTCTTCTGCTTATTTTAAATATGAGTTCTTTTCTATTGTACCAAAAACCTATGGCCCCTGCTTTACAGGATTGTTAATTTTTAGTTACAACCTTATTCGTCAAATCACCGATCCCTTCAATCCTGCACGTTACGACATCACCATCTTTTAGATATCTCGGTGGATCAAAGCCCATTCCTACCCCCGACGGCGTTCCTGTTAAAATAATATCCCCTGGAATTAGCGTCATACCTTGAGAAAGCGTTGCAATCAATTTGCTGATGCTGAAAATCAAGTCATCGGTATAACTGGATTGTCGCACCTCCCCGTTAACGAGGCATTCAATCTTCAATTTTGGCGGATATTCAAACTGATCTTTCGTCACCACGACTGGACCAATCGGTGTAAAGGTATCAAGCGATTTCCCTTTATGCCACTGAATATGCTGTACTTGAAGATTACGTGCACTGACGTCATTGCTGACGGTATAACCAAATATAGCAGCTTCCGCCTCTGATTCTGAAATATTCTTAATGCGTTTGCCAATAATCACTGCCAATTCGGCTTCATAATCCACTTCATTGGTAACCGATGTTTCATAAATAATATTGTCTTCAGGTCCAATGGTTTCAAAAGCCATTTTAGAGAAAAAAATGGGCTCTGTTGGAACGCCTGCCAGTGATGAGGTTTGACCCTGAAGTTCTCTTGCATGTTCCAGGTAATTCTTGCCGACGCAGATAATATTGCGCTTAGGCGTCTTGACCGGTGTTTCAAACTTCACTTCCGAAAGCGGTATCGGCATAAGCTCGCTGCCTTTTCGCTCAAGCTCCGGCCGCATTTCTTCCCAATTTTCAACCAGTTCATATAAGCCATCCACCTGAATCCCCAAAATTTCAGACAGCGGTTTCACACCTTCATCCGTGACCAGACAAAGTCCCAATGCCTTCCCCGATTTTGTGCAAGCTGCAAATTTCATCGTCAACCTCCTCATGTCGTCCTATATTGATACCATTATCTTATTTCGGCGGCTTAATGACAACAGTTTTTTCGCAAGAAACTGAAAAAATAGGGTACAATAAAACAAAGAGAAAATAAAGAATGAAATTCATGATTAGGATGTGAGCTTAATGACAATCACTTTTATTGGTGCAACAGGGCGCGTTACCGGCTCTATGTACTATCTTGAACACAATAATCTCAAGGGTTTGGTAGACTGCGGTCAATTTCAGGGGAATTTTGAAGAAGAAAATCTCAATTACAGCACGCTGCCATTCAATCCGGCGCATCTCGATTTTATTATTTTAACACATGCACATGTGGATCACAGTGGCCGGTTACCGCTTCTCGTCAAACACGGCTTCAACGGCAAAGTCTTTTGTACTTATCCGACGATGGCGCTCACCAATGTTCTTTTACGGGATTCAGGCAAAATCCATGAAGCCGAAAACGCGTTAGACAATAAAAAACGCGAACGCGCCGGACTGCCAAAAGTACCGCCGCTCTACACAGAAGATGATGCCGTTATCGCACTGCAGTATCTCTACCCGCTTACGTATGCTCAAGAAATGACCATTGGCGATAATTTTTCGTTTCATTTTGTTGATGCAGGCCACTTACTCGGCAGTGCCAGTGCTATTTTAACGTTTAAACATGAAGATCGCTTTAAAAAAATTGTCTTTTCAGGCGACCTTGGCAATGGCACCAATCCTGTCCAAAATGCACCTGTCACCATATCAGAGGCTGATTATCTCATCGTCGAATCGACCTATGGGGATCGTGAACACGTCGGCGTCGATCAGCGCATGCATACGTTTGTGGATATTATCCGAACTGCCGTGCGCGAAAACGGCACTGTTATTGTCCCTTCCTTTGCAGTTGGGCGTACACAGGAACTCATCTACCAGCTCAATACCTTTATTGACAGCGCAGATGAAGAAACACGGCAATTGCTTGAAAATATACCATTCTATGTTGATTCGCCACTGGCGCTTGATGCTTTTAAAGTATACGGCGACAACATCGACTATATGAATGAAGGCGTTCGAAATTACGACCATGACCCATTTGACATGCCCAATTTACATCTTGTTGAAAGCATTGAAATGTCAATTGCACTTAATCGTGACAAGTCGCCAAAAGTAATTATTGCCGCCAGCGGCATGTGTGATGCCGGCCGCATCAAACACCATTTAAAACATTATTTATGGCGCCAAAATACACATGTTGTCTTTATTGGTTTTCAAGCTGAAGAAACATTGGGAAGAGCCATTCAAGACGGCGAAAGCCCTGTCTCCATACTGGATGAAACCATTGCCGTCAAAGCAAAGCTTCATACGATTACCGGTTTCTCCGGTCATGCAGATCAGCGCCATCTTCTAGCGTGGACAAAATCAATGCAATCGCTGGAAAGGCTCTTTATTATTCATGGCGAACCCGCCGCGATGGACGTCTTTGCAGAAAAATTATCAGAGCAAATGCCACCTGAAACTGAAATCGTCATTCCTGGTGCCGGCGAAGCATTTGAACTGACATAGCTGGCTTCCAAAACGTTGTCATGCTATCGCTTCTTTCAATATCAAAAGCCGATGTTTCTATATCACTGAAACATCGGCTTACCTTTTAGTCTATAACCGTATTGCCATTTGGCATTATAACCGTCTACTGATGACTGCATTTTATCGCTATAACGCCGCAAAAACATATCTCACTTCATTATAAACTTCCCCTTAGCTGACTTAAACTCAAGTCTGCGTCTAAGATAACCCAGTCTTTGTTGTAATGTGCTCTTAGCTGTTCGATTAGCTGTGCTGCTTTTGCCTTCCACGCTTTCTCGACATCATCGGATAATGCCGTGCCGTCAAGTGTTGCAACGATCAAATGCACTTCCGTACAATATTCGGTCTTGGACGTGCACTTCATCATATTAAAAGTCAAACGCAATGCTTCATCCGGCAATACCCACTCAACTCGTTCATATGGCACCTCTAAATCAATCAACATTTTAAACTCGATTTCGCCGATGCGTACGATTTCTTCTGATTTACCCGCCCATTCTGTCATTCTAGAATCTTTTGTAAGGCCTCTAAATGCTTCATAGACATCACAAAACAGTCTCGTACTCACTCGTAAAAAATTCATTTAATCCTCCTGTAGACTTTGCCTTGTTATTTCCATACCCATTCAATGGATAATTTCAACACGTTGCTACAAAATAATACCGTATTCTTATGCGAAAATCTATAGCTATTCTATTACATTTCCGTTTCATTGTTATATGAACAGTGCTTTTACACACAATTGTCGCTTCTCTTCCCAAATCAAACTTTGCACGCTTTTGAGACATCTCACCAATGACATCATTTTATCATGCTCAACGCCTTTACATCTCAAATTAACTGCTGATTTCTTTTAAAGATTGTTCAGAACCTCAAAAAAAGGGATTAGGCAATTGCCTAATCCCTTTTAATGCTTAATGTTCTGTAATGCTTAATATTCCATTTTTGTCATTCTTACATACCCTTCGTAGCGATCTTTCGCCTGTGCTTCAGCAAGGGTAAATAATTCTTCTGCCACTTCAGGGAATTGTGTTTTAAGGCTTGTGTATCTTGTTTCACCAAGCAGGAATTCTCTAAAGCTTTCAGAAGGTTCTTTAGAATCTAAGACAAATGGGTTTTTACCTTCTGCTTTTAAGCGTGGGTCAAAACGCCATAAATGCCAGTAACCGGATGCAACAGCATCTTTCATTCTTCTTTGCGCTGTTCCCATGCCACCTTTGATTCCGTGGTTGATACATGGTGAATAGCAAATGATGAGTGATGGTCCATTATAGCTTTCAGCTTCCTGTAAAACTTTGAGGAAGTGCGCCTGATTAGAACCCATGGATACTTGAGCAGTATAGATATAGCCATATGTGGTTGCAATCATACCAAGATCTTTTTTCTTCACGCGCATCCCTGCAGCTGCGAATTTCGCAACAGCTGAAACCGGTGTTGATTTAGAAGCCTGACCGCCTGTATTTGAGTAAACTTCAGTATCAAATACGAGGATGTTGACATTTTCACCACTTGCGAGTACGTGGTCAAGACCGCCGTATCCGATATCGTATGCCCATCCGTCACCACCGACGATCCATAATGAACGTTTTCCGAGGTAATCGGCATTGTCAAGCGTATATTTGAGCACAGCTGCAAGTTCTGCGTTGTCAGACCCTGCTTCTGCAATAGCGAGTACTTTTGCGCCAGCTGCTTTAGAAGCATCTGGATCATCCATACCATCTATCCAAGCTGCATATGCTGCTTTAACATCATCTGCAACCGCCATTTCAGCTACTGTTGCAAATTTTTCTTTCATTGCTGCACGAATTGCTTTAACGGCAACCGCCATACCATAACCATACTCAGCGTTGTCTTCAAACAATGAGTTTGCCCATGCAGGACCTTTGCCGGCTGCATTTTTGGTATAAGGCGTAGATGGTGCAGAACCGCCCCAGATAGAAGAACAGCCAGTTGCATTGGCAATCATCATTCTGTCGCCAAAGAGTTGTGTCACAGCTTTCATATAAGGTGTTTCACCACAGCCTGCACATGCACCTGAGAATTCAAAGAGCGGTTGTGCAAATTGTGAACCTTTTACAGTTGAAAGCGGCATTTTGTCATCTTTAACCGGTAATTCAATGACATAGTTCCAATTCGGCGATTCTTGTTCAACTTGTGTTTCAATCGGTTTCATAATAAGTGCTTTTTCCTTAGCTGGACAAACGTCGGCACAGTTGCCGCAGCCAGTACAGTCATAAGGTGAAACTTGGATTTTATATGCCAAGCCTTCAAGCCCTTTGCCGATTGCTTTTTTCGTCGCGAGACCTGCCGGTGCCGCAGCCACTTCTTCTTCAGTCAACAAGAAAGGTCTGATGGCAGCATGTGGACACACATATGAACATTGGTTACATTGAATACAGTTGTCAATTTGCCATTCTGGCACATTAACGGCAATACCGCGTTTTTCATAAGCAGAAGAACCTGCTTCAAATGTACCATCTGCTGTTTCTTTGAAAATGCTAACAGGCAGATCGTCGCCTTTTTGAGCGGTAATTGGTCTTAAAATATCTTTGATAAATGAAGGTTCGCCAGTCGCTTCAGGTGCAACATCACTGTCTTTTGCATCTGCCCAAGCAGCTGGAACATCCACTTTTACAAGGCGTTCAATACCGTATTCGACGGCTTTATTATTCTTTTCAACAACAGATTGACCTTTTTTGCCGTATGATTTTTCAATGGCTTCTTTTAAATATGCAATCGCTTTGTCAAGCTCGATAACGTTTGCGAGTTTAAAGAATGCCGCTTGCATAATCATGTTAATGCGATTGCCAAGTCCGATTTCTTCGGCAACACTTGTTGCATCAATCGTGTAGAATTTGATATCGTTTTTCGCAATATAGCGTTTCATTGAAGCTGGTAGCAAGGCTTCGAGTTCTTCTGCATTCCATTTGCAGTTGAGGACAAAGCTACCGCCTTTTTTAAGCCCTTTAAGAAGGTCATACTGATAAACATATGACTGATTATGGCATGCCACATAGTCTGCTTCAACGATTAAATAAGTTGAACGAATAGGTTTGTCGCCAAATCTTAAGTGGGATACTGTAATACCACCTGATTTCTTAGAGTCATATGCAAAATAGCCTTGAGCATATTTATCTGTTTTATCACCGATAATTTTGATGGCGCTTTTGTTGGCACCAACTGTACCGTCTGAGCCAAGACCCCAGAATTTGCAGCGAATAGTTCCCGGTGTTTCGATGACGACGCTGTCGTTTTCAGTTAATGAAAGGTTGGTAACATCATCATTGATCCCGATCGTAAAGCCGTTTGCAGGCGCATCTGCTTTTAAGTTGTCATAGACTGCTTTGATCTGCGTAGGTGTCGTATCTTTAGAACCTAAACCGTAACGGCCGCCAACAACAACCGGTGCATCTGCTTTGCCAAAGAACATTGCACGAACGTCTTTGTAAAGCGGTTCACCATCTGAACCAGGTTCTTTTGTACGATCGAGTACCGCAATTTTCTTAACGGTTGAAGGCAGGACATCAAAGAAGTACTTGTCTGTCCAAGGGCGATACAGTCTGACTTTAATCATCCCATATTTTTCGCCTTTTGCATTCAGGTAATCGATGGTTTCTTCAATGGCTTCAACAACAGACCCCATCGCAACAATAATGCTCTCTGCATCAGGTGCACCATAGTAATTGAAAGGTTTGTAATCTCTGCCAGTAATTTTATTGATTTCATTCATGTAATTGACAACGACTTCTGGAATCGCATCGTAATAGCTGTTAGATGCTTCTCTCGCTTGGAAGAAAATATCAGGATTCTGAGCTGTTCCTCTGGTAACAGGGTGCTCAGGGCTGAGCGCTTTCTTTCTGAAAGCGACGATGGCATCGTGGTCAACCAATCGATCAAATTCAGCGTAATCAATTGTTTCAATTTTTTGGATTTCATGAGACGTTCTAAAACCGTCGAAGAAGTGTACAAATGGCACACTTGTTTTAATTGCCGCTAAGTGCGCGACACCGCCGAGGTCCATAACTTCTTGTACAGAACCCGATGCAAGCATTGCAAAACCAGTTTGGCGTGTCGCCATAACGTCAGAATGATCCCCAAAGATAGAAAGTGCATGTGAAGCAACCGCTCTAGCGCTGACGTGGAACACACCCGGCAATAGCTCACCGGCAATCTTGTACATGTTTGGTATCATGAGTAATAACCCTTGAGACGCTGTAAAAGTTGTCGTCAATGCACCAGCTTGAAGCGACCCATGAACAGCCCCGGCTGCACCAGCTTCAGATTGCATTTCAGATACGATTACGGGACGACCAAAGATGTTCTTTTTGCCATGTGCTGCCCAATCATCTACAGACTCTGCCATGTTTGAAGATGGGGTAATTGGGTAGATTGCAGCAACATCCGTGAATGCATAGGCAACGTATGCAGCAGCGGTGTTACCATCCATGGTTTTCATTACTTTTTTACCCATTTTTAAATAGCCTCCTTTAATCAATATAGATCTCAAACAGTACTGTATTATCATACAATCCTGTCACTTGACGAACGAATTCGACGCGATGGTCTACATTCCCTCGCTACATGATAAGCACTTGCATCAAATACTAGGTTAATAGCGCTTAAATGCGTAAAAAAAATTAATTGCTTAACTATTAGTTTATCAAAATATTACAAAAATTAAAACAAATAATACACGCCCTACCACAAATTTATTCATGTTTCACGCTTACTATACGACCTTGAGTATATTCAACCTAACATTCTCCGCGTTATTTTCATTATATCACCGTTGTATTTTGTATACAATTATTTTTTTCAAGTCTTTTTGTTTGTTTTAATCTTAAATTAAAGTGATCTTAACAACAACTTTAGAAACACCATCCCGCTTTGGTCTCTCATCAATAACGCTTTCCGTCTTGTTAATCCACTTTTGCCTTTCAGACGATAGAAACTTTGTATACAATTTGTTCGCAGCTTGTGAAAAAATAAATAATTTATGTGTTATAATGATGCTTGAAGGGTAATTTAGATCTATAATAATGAAACGAACTAGAAAACAATAACCAATTAAATGAGGTGAAAAGATGAATTGCAGATTATCGATTAAAGACAAGATTCACTGGATCGGCGTCAACGATCGCGAAACGACGTTATTTGAAAATTACTGGCCGCTTGAGAAAGGCGTAGCATATAATTCTTATCTCATCAACGACGAAAAAGTTGCCATCATCGACACAGTTAAATTTAATAAAACAACAGAGTATCTTGAAAAAATCAAAGAAATCATTGGCGACAAGCCTGTTGACTATTTGGTTGTCAACCATATGGAACCCGATCATTCCGGTTCAATGCTCGCACTCCTCGGCACCTATCCTGACATGAAAATTGTCGGCAATAAAAAAACATTTCCTTTTATAGAAGGTTTTTACGGAATCACCAAAAACTATATGGAAGTTGTTGAAGGCGATATCATCGATCTCGGCTTTCACAAGCTGACATTTTACATGACGCCGATGGTTCACTGGCCGGAAACGATGATGACCTACGAGACAACCTCTAAGGTACTCTTCTCCATGGACGCCTTTGGCGGATTTGGATCTCTTGACGGCGGCATTTTCGATGACGAAATCAATTATGAATTTTACGAAGATGAAACACGCCGATATTATTCAAATATTGTCGCTAAATACAGCGCAATGGTTCAGCGAAGTCTTAAGAAACTGGCCGGACTCGAAATCCATATCGTCGCACCGACACATGGACCAATCTGGCGCACAAATCCCGGAGAAATTATTGGTCTTTACGACAAGTGGAGCCGCTATGAAGCCGATAAAGGCGTCGTTATCGTCTATGGTTCCATGTATGGCAATACCGCTAAAATGGCTGATTTTCTTGCGAGAATCATTGCTGAAAACGGAATAAAAGAAGTTAAAGTCTTTGACGCTTCTAAAACCCATCCATCCTATATTTTAAGTGAAATCTGGAAGTATAAAGCCGTCGTCATCGGCTCATGTGCTTATAATACAAAAGTGTTCAGTTCCGTTGAAACCGTCCTCGCCAAGCTTTCAAATTCCAGTTTGAAAGACCGTTATGTTTCTGTTTTCGGTAATAAATCCTGGTCTGGCGGCGGTGTCTCCGGTATCAATGCATTCGTCGAAGAAATTGGCTGGGAACGCATTGGCGAATCCATTGAAGCAACCTACTCCCCTAAAGATGCAGAGTTTAAGGCACTTACCGAACTCGGCGAAGCCATTGCAGTAAAATTGCACGAGACATTTCCAGAGACAGAATAGCTGTTCGAAAGAAAGCGTGGCGAAAGAAATTACGAAAAGGCATAAGAAAAAGAATGAGAAAAGAACAGCGCACATCATTAAGGATTGAATAGAGCCATGTATTATGACATGACCCGGTACTGCATTACGTTTGCATTACCGGGTTTTTAACGTGAAAAACTCATGCATCTAATGGGCGCAGCATGCATGAGTTTTCCAAAAAAAGGTTAAGGGAATCTATTTTATTCATATTAGGAGATAGCGTTTATTATTTTCTGTTTACCAGAGCATCAATGCCTCGGCATCTCTTGTAAGTTCATCTCGGAAGTCAGGATGCGCAATGGCGATTAGCCGTTTGACGCGCTCACGTACCGATGTCCCGCGTAATGCTGCAACACCGTATTCCGTTACGACAAAATCAACGTCATTTCGGGAGAGCGACACAATGGCACCCGGCGCCAGCGTTGGTACGATCTTTGATTTTTCAATAACTTCGCCGGTTTTAGGATCTTTTACTTTAGCGGTAGCATACAGGGCGATAAACGACATGCCGCCTTCTGCATTTTGAGCGCCAATAGCGGTATCCGCCTGACCGCCTGTTCCGCTGATTTGTTTTGTGCCAATGCTTTCTGAACAGCATTGACCTGTCAAATCGACTTCAACAGACGTATTAATCGAAATCATGTTTTTATTTTGTCCGATGACATATGGGTCATTGACATAGGCGCCGCGCATTATCGCCACTGCCGGATTGTCATCAATGAAGTCATAGAGCTTCTTGCTGCCGAGTGCAAAAGCTGCCACCATTTTCCCTGGCAAAAGTGTCTTCTGTGCATTGGTGACAGCACCGGCATTATAGAGATCGACCATGCCGTCGGTAAACATTTCTGTATGAATGCCAAGATCTTTCTTAGACATCAGTGCCTGTGCAACGGCATTTGGGATGCCGCCGATTCCAAGTTGGAGTGTTGAACCGTCTTCAATGTATTCGGCAATGTATTCACCAATTTTTTTATCTTTCTCATTGGGCGCTGCCGCAGGGAGTTCCGGCATTGCATAATCCGTTTCAATAAAGTAATCGACCTCAGACACATGCAATAAAGTATCTCCAAAAGTACGCGGCACATTTGGATTGATTTCGAGAATGACGATATCTGCCATTTCGATCATCTCGCGCTCATAGACTGCACTGAGCCCCAGAGAGATGTAACCGTGTTTATCAATCGGCGAACAGTTGCCTACATAAACATTGGGTTTATGATAGTCAATACGCTTTTTAGCCGCAAAATGCAAATGATTCGGAATGAACGTAACGGTTTTATCACGATGACGCTTGCGCATTGGACCGCTGTAAAACCAGCCTTCCATTAGAAAGCTTTCGCGGTATTGAGGATCATCATAGTAAGGGTAAACCCCCATTGGCAAACAAGTCATAACGCGAACGTCTTTCACACTTGCATGAATGCTATGAAGTGATTCCATCAAAAGCTTTGGTTCTGCACCTGCAAGCCCGGATACGACGTGATCGCCGGACTTGATCATGTCAAGTGCTTCTTCAACCGTTATAAACTTGCTTTTAGCCATTTAAACTGCCTCCTTCGCCCCAAACGACAACATTCGCCGCCCATGCGTAACCGATGCCGGCTGCAATCATTGCGATAACAGAACCATCTTTAATCTTGCCGGCTTCAAGTGCCAGATGCAATGATAAAATTTGATCGACTTGTCCAATATGACCATAATTACTGAGATAGATCGACTGATCTTCTTCAAGGCCTAAGAGCTCCAGCATTTTTTTGTGCATGGAATATTTAAAGTGCAGGACTGCCAAATAGTCCAATTCTGATTTTTCAATATTCGATTTTTCAAATGCCTTGTCAATGCACTTCATCCAGTTTGGCATAGACACTTCATTTAGTCTTGCTTTCATGTGATCAGCTGCCATCAATCTCAGTGACTTCTGCGCCTCTAAGTAGTTCTCTGCCGTAATCGGATTAGCAATACCGCCAATTTCAACGCCTGCATCCCTTGCCATTGAACCGTCTGACATAATATGTGATCCCAATAATAGGTTTTTATCATAATTCGCTTTAAGTATAATTGCTGCAGCACCTGCGCCGAGATTAAACATCATGCTCATGTCCTTATCTCGATAATCGACAAAGTCACCATTTCTGTAACCGCCGCAAACCATGATCGTATCAATACTCTCATCGGCCATCAGCATGTCTTTTGCCATTTTCATCGCTGTCACTGTTGTACAGCATCTGTTTTGTACATCAATGCCCCAAGCATTTTTTGCGCCGATTGCTTCCTGAATATAAATTGCCGAAGTCGTCAGTGGATATTCTTTCCACTCTTCACCCATGCATAAAACGACGTCAATACTAAGCGGATCTACACCTGTACGTTTTAAACAATCCATCGCAGCTTTAACGCCCATATCCTGCGTTCCGTCTTCCGGACCTGGAATTGGCTTTTTGGTAAATCCGAGCTTATTTACAATTGCCTCTTCAGACCAGATACCTTCTGTAGCTTCCGCAATTTCTTTTGCCGTCATATAGGTCTCAGGAATATAGATGCCTGTGCCAACGATGCCAACATTTCGCCTCGCCATATTAACCTCCTCAAACTTTTGTTGTTGTCATTAATATTTGCAAGAGCCATGCCAACTTTTTTTCGACATCAGTTTCCTTAGAACAGACAAAAAACGGTCAATTTTGTCTCCAAATATGTACAAAAATAAAACACTGTCCATATAATGTACAACACTTTGTACATGTATCCGAACAGTGTTTCCACTTTTCATCATTTTCTTTTATCTCAAACAGCATATACTTTTGCTGTTCGCATGCAGCATTAAACCATTTCTATTTGAAACCTCATGCATACAATTATGTTTTAGCATCATTTACTTAGGCATTTGCATTATTCAAATTTCATGCTTACACTACAATATGTATTGTTTTCCAAAAACGAAAACAATATATATCGCGGCAACTGCGCCCCAAAAGGTTATGATGCAATTTTCTTAATTAGGCGTATCAATGTGATATTTTTCAATTTTCTCATAGAGACTTGTTCTGCTAATACCCAGTATTTTAGCGGCTTTAAGTTTATTATAACCCACAGCTTTCAGACAATTGTGAATCGTCGACTTTTCCACCTCTTCAACTGCCGTTCGCAAACTAACAAGCGGCGTATCCTTTAGCTCATCACTTGGTTCAGCAATCATAAATGCCGGCAGATGCTGCATTTCAATGCTCTCTGTATCCGTCATATTAATGGCGCGCTCAATGACATTTTCCAGCTCTCTAATATTGCCGGGCCAGTTGTATTGCTTAAGGCTTTCAAGTGCTTCAACGGTAATATTGCTGACGTACCGCCCCAGATTGTTTGACAGCTTTTCCATGAGTTTCAAGGTGATCAGTTCAACATCTTCCTTGCGTTTTCGCAGTGGCGGCACTTCAATATTGATAACATTGAGCCTGTAGTATAAGTCTTCTCTAAATTCGCCCTCTCTAATGCGTTCTTTTAAATCTCTGTTTGTCGCAGCGATGATTCGCGTATCAATCGGAATGGTTCGATTGCCGCCAATGCGTTCTATTTCCTTCTCTTGAAGTACTCTTAGTATCTTAACCTGCATATCGAGCGGCATATCACCAATTTCGTCCAAGAAAATCGTTCCGCCGTTTGCCAGTTCAAATTTACCGACTTTACCATGTTTCTTTGCCCCTGTAAACGCCCCTTCTTCATAGCCAAAAAGTTCTGACTCCAGCAGATCTTTTGGAATGGCAGCACAGTTAATTTTGACAAAAGGACCGTCAAATCGTTTGCTGTCATTATGTATGGCATGTGCAAACAGTTCTTTCCCCGTACCGCTTTCACCAATAATAAGGACGTTGGAATCCGTTTTTGCCGCTTTGGATGACATCATCTTCACATGTTGCATCACCAGCGAATTACCGATAATCGTATCCCATGAATACTTGGCACCGCGTATGTTTTTGAGTTCTTCCTGATAAATCATCAGCTTGCCTTCCAGCAGCTTATTGCGTTCAAGCACTTCCTGCAAGCTCCTTAAATCATCAAAGACGACCATGCCAAAACCGTAGGCGACCTCCCCGTTGTCATCAAGCACAGGAATTCGGTGAACAAGCGCTGTGTGGCCATTTGAAAACTTATGCTTGCAATATATTTCAGGTTTTTTAGATTTGAAAACATATGGAAATCTCGTGTTTGGATCAACCACATCAACGCGCTTCCCCATTATTTCTTCGCGTGAGTACCCCAAATAGTCTGCAAAGGGCTGGTTAATCATCAGGATTTCAGTATGCTTGTTTAAGAGAATGATCGGCACCGGCACAGGGTCAAAAATTCGGTTTAAATTCTTAACAAGTGCATCGTCTGCCACTTGGGACTGTAAATGAATCGTATTTTCCATCCTATCACACTTTCATCACATATTTGAGAATACAGTATCATGTGGGGTACTACTCATATTATAACTTAATCACATAGTATTGCCCACCTTCTCATCTGCTTTTTTATTAATGCAAGTATCATACCAAATTGCACAAAAAATGAACAATAGAGAGATGATCCTCCTCAACCGTGAAGCGATGCGCCAATGTTGAGCATTATCAAATCTCTCTATTCATATCATTTGCCAATTATTTTTTACATTAATAGCTTGCTCGTCGATGTTCTGATTACGCTTGTGTGATAATCGTTCCCGTAAGGCCTGCAATCCCGTCTTTTGCTTTGTCCAGCGATGTAATCAGCGATTTTCTGCCCGCCTTGGATGCTGCAAAGAGAACAGCTGCCTGAACTTTTGGCAGCATGCTGCCAGGTGTGAACATCCCCTCTTTGATATAAGCTGTCGCTTCATCAACCGTCATTGTATCCAACCATGTTTCATCAGGTGTATTGAAATTAATCGCCACTTTTTCCACTGTCGTCAGAATAATGAGATAGTCTGCGTCCATCAGTTCTGCAATTTTCTCTGCAGAATAATCCTTGTCAATAACAGCAGGAATACCAATGAGCGCATTGCCATCTCTGTAGACCGGAATACCCCCGCCGCCGACGGTGATGACCATATGTCCGCTGTCCATCAAGATTTTGACGGTGTCTTTTTCAGCAACATCTACAGGCTTTGGCGATGCGACAACACGGCGCCATCCTCTGCCGGCATCTTCGACCATTTGGTAATCATCGTGCTGTTTCATGAGCGCCTGCGCTTCCTCTTCAGCATAAAATGCCCCTATTGGCTTAATGGGCTTTAAAAAAGCCGGATCATCCTTGTCGACAATAACCTGCGTAATAACGGTTGCCACCGGTACATTCAAATTTCGGTTGAGAATCTCTTCTCGAATGGCATTTTGCAAATGGTAGCCTATATACCCCTGACTCATGGCGCCACACTCCGGAAACGGCATTTCTGGTGTCCCGGCAGCGGCAGCATTTGCTGCGGACATGGCGAGATTAATCATCCCAACTTGTGGGCCATTGCCGTGTGCCAAAATAACCTGATGGCCTTCTTCAATGAGATCCACAATGGGTTTAGCCGTGTGTTTTACGAGTCTGATCTGTTCTTCCGGCGCCCTGCCAAGTGCATTGCCGCCGAGAGCAACCACGATTTTTTCCTGCTTTTTCATGTTTTTGCCCCCTTATGGTTTGTGAAAGTATACCGCCTTCAAGCTGCGGTCATGCTGTGCTGAGGCATGCCCTCAACCACCATTGTCGATTATAAATTGCCGATTGTCGCCACCATGATGGCTTTTATTGTATGCATGCGATTTTCTGCTTCATCAAATACGACCGAATGTTTGCTCCTGAAAACTTCATCTGTTACTTCCATCTCAGAAATGCCATGATTTTTAGCAATCTCCTGTCCAACCGTTGTTTCGAGATCATGGAATGCAGGCAGACAGTGCATGAAAATCACATCCGGATTATCGGTTGCATCCAGCATCGCCTTATTGACTTGATAGGGCATCAACTGCTCAATGCGCTCTGCAAAAAGGTGTTCTTCTCCCATTGATACCCACACATCTGTGTAGATAACGTCAGCGCCCTTAACGGCGTCAACAGATTCAGAAAGCTCAATTGTGCCGCCTGTTTCTGCAGCAACGTTCTTCATCTCTGCCACAAGTGCTTCTGAAGGCCATAATGCTTTTGGTGCAAGGGCAACAAAATGCATGCCCATTTTCGCGGCGCCAATCATCAGTGAATTGCCCATGTTGTTGCGTGCGTCGCCTGCATAAACAAATTTCACTTTATTCAGCGGTTTTGCTACATGTTCTTTAATCGTTAAAAAGTCAGCAAGAATTTGAGTTGGATGGTACATATCCGTGAGGCCGTTCCACACCGGCACGCCGGCATGTTTTGCCAAAGTATCAACGGTCTCCTGTTTGAAACCTCTAAACTCAATACCGTCATAAAATCTGCCAAGCACCTTTGCCGTGTCTTCAACACTCTCTTTTTTACCCATTTGGCTATTGGTAAGAAATGTAACGCTGGCGCCTTCATCAAAAGCGGCAACTTCAAAAGCACAGCGTGTTCGCGTCGACGTTTTTTCAAAGATCAAACATATATTTTTACGTTCCAGCAGTGTGCCTTTTATACCTGCACGCTTTTTAGCCTTTAAATCCATGGCCAAATTTAGAAGATAATGCATTTCTTCACTTGTATAATCCTTGAGTGTCAACAAATGTCTGCCTTTCAAACTAACTGGCATAAGAATCCTCCTTATATATCATCTATTCAAGGGAATGTTCTCTCATCAATCTGAGATACGGCCCCGCCTATTATAATTGATCACGATAGAGCGGCATGGACATGCATCGCGGCCCGCCGCGGCCTCGTGAAAGTTCCGAAGACTGTATGACATGCAGTTTAATCCCCTCCGATTCGAGTAGGCGATTGGTTACATGATTGCGTGCGTAAACGATTACTTCACCGGGTGCAATGGCCAGTGTATTTGAACCGTCATTCCATTGCTCCCTACCGGCGTCAATGCCCGGTTTGCCCCCGCATCGAATGAGTTTAACCTTATCGAGCTGTAAATACTTCATTAAAATTGCTTCAAGCTCCATATGCTCTTTTTCAATAATATATTCGCCCGGATCGCCACGCTGTATAGAATAGACAGTTAACGGCCCTTCAATTTCCGGGTGTATGGTAAAGGTATCATAATCTACCATGGTAAATACCGTATCCAAATGCATAAAAGCTCTCATCTTCGGAATATCAAATGCTAAGATCGTCTCAAACGACTGACCTGCATTAAAGATGCGCTTGGCAATCAAGTCAATCGCAGCAGCATCTGTTCGCTGTGATACGCCAATGGCGATGACCTTTTCGGATAAAATAAGTTCATCACCGCCTTCAATAGCATAGGGATCTTCTCTATCATACCACAGCGGCACTTGATGCTGTTTAACAGCCGGGTGATGTTTAAAAATATATTTTGCAAAGATCGTTTCGCGTCGCCTTGTAAGGGTTCGCATCTTATTTAATGAGACGCCATTCCCAATGACCGCATAAGGATCTCTGGTAAAATAAAGATTTGGCATTGGGTCAATCACAAAGGGATATTGCGTTTCAATGAGATCTGCCAAAGAATGCGTCAAGCCAAATTTTATTCCCTCTCGCCGTATCCCCGCCATCAATGCTTTAACCAGAGCATCTGGATCGTCAAATGCTTCATAATACGCCTTCACCATTGCAATTCTATACGGTGATACAATACCCGCTTCCGCAATAAACTCATCTATAAAGGTCCCTTTAACAGCTTCATCCCTTAATACATCCGCCATTAACGCTTCAAGATAAACGACTTCAACACCGCATGTTCTAAAGACTTCTGCAAAAGCATCGTGCTCTTCTTGTGCAACCCTTAAATATGGAATATCATCAAAAAGCAACCTATTCATCAAATCCGGCGTCAAGTTTTCAATTTCCATGCCCGGCCGATGCAGCATCACTTTTTTTAATGCGCCAATTTCAGAGTACACTTGAAGTTTTCCATCAAACATGTTTCACCTCGTGTTAGCTTAGCTGAATCATGAGAAGAAACGAAATCCGATGATAGGCACATTGCCTCATCAATTCGTCTCATCATGCAACACAGCTTTTTAATTGCCAGATTATGTAAAATTATTCATACTGGCAGCCTACAACCTAGTATAACATCATTTCGAAAAACATTACAAGCGCTGAAATTTTAAGCTTTCTTAAGGGTTTCGCATTAAACCTCGCACACGTTTTATTCACAAGGTGCATAATATTCTATTATTTTCCATTTCTTTTGTCATTCATTGCCGTCTAAGACTGGCAATTTAGAATATCATAGCATATTCAAATGAATATTTATATACTTTTTTCTATATTTATGTATTTGTGTTTCCCTCAAAAAATAAAAAAAACACTCCATCAACATGAATGTTTTTCTTATGTATTTGGTTATGAAACCATTATTCGATCTGTTGTACCAGAGATCGTTACCTCTACAGATTCCGTCAATATGTCGGAATAGCTAAAAGAAATCGTCCGCTCAGATTCTCTGCCAGCATCAATTCTTACGATGAAAACACTTGGAAATACGTCTTCAATAATCCCTTCTCGAACTTTTGCTTTTCGCTTCCCTTTATTCGTTCTCAATACAACTCTTTTCCCCAAACAGTCCTGAACATTTCTCTTTATATCATCTAATGTCTGTTTAGTTGCCATCTGACCACCGTCCTTTTATTAGCTTATCCCATTCTATCATCCTAGCCAAAAATTGTCAAACAATTAGCAAAATTGATAAATATTGATATTTCAACGGTTTACGTCATTTTAACATCATAATAACCAAAATTTTTCTGAATTTTTAAACGTTTTATTCTATGAACATTCGACCTTTTAGGACTGACGTCCTAAAGGCTATGAATGAATTTTTGGATGCCTTTAATGCTGTCAATATAATAATCATAACTCAAATAATGAGGCGATGCCTCAATAATCATCGGTTTACCGGCCTTGGCAATAACTGACAAAACGTCAATTGTATCAAAAGCCCAGCCATTTGCCTCAGTTTGTTCAATATTCGGAACGATGTGGTGAAATTTTACATAGCCTTCGGCTTCCTGATAGACGCCGTCACCATATGTTGTCCATAAATGAAACGCTTCCGCATGTGATGACAGCAGCTGTAGGTTATCTTTAAAATCAAATGCACGCCATTTAGCGGCAAAATAATAATGGCAAATGTCCAGCAGAATGCCAATGGACTTGTACGGCTTAAAACATGCAATCCAGTCATTGACATCGTAAAAGTTAACATTTGAACCAAAGTATTCAACCAATACTTTGACATCATATGCTGCTGCCAACGCTTCAAGGCGATCACATGCACGCTTTAATCTCCGATTGAAGGCCTCCGGTGTTTCAGCCTCTTCATAAACACCTGCAAAATGCAGAACACCATAAGCAATGTGATACTTCTGCAAGCGCTTGAGGTTATCCTCTAATACGGCAAAAGCACGTTCCACCTTTTCGGGATCTTTATCAAGATAAAAAGCATCTAAAAAATCCCACGGATAATCATCGGGAATGTATATCGGCAGATGAACGGATACGGGAATGCCTTTGTCATTGGCTTCTCGAATGTTTGCTTCAATAGAAGGCACATTTTCACGATAAGGCCGATGGCGGCCCTGACAAACTTCAATACGCGTTAATGCCATTTGTTCAATGGTTTCCAGCTTAAAAAAAGCCATATTGGTTCCTAAATTTGAATGCATGGTACACTTCCAGTCATTTTAATCGTACATGAGAAAATGACATCATTTTTATGCGAATACATTCACAACAATACGCACTATTTTCATCATACGAATATTCAGCAGATTGTCGCAAAAGCTCAACTTAAGGGAATGATGCACTTTCCTTTAGGTGTCTCACTCAACATTATAGCGAATCATTCAGCTTTTGACATGATTTTTAATGCTTTTTTAATAACCTCTTCAGCTTTTTTTTGCTACACTTAAATTAAGCAGAAAAGCAGAGATAACGAACCCGGAGCTCTTGAAAGCGAGGCAAGTCATGGTCAAAAAAACAAGCTATGTTTTCGTCGTACTGCTTACGACAATCGTCTTATTGGTATTTTCAACAGTGGTTGCACCACAAAGCAGCCTCTTAGTCTCGGCAATTAATTATAATGCCGTCGCATTGCTGCTCTGTGGCATCGTCCTTATCATCGCACTGATTGTCGATCGGTATAACGATTATAAAAAAGAAAACGATGATTATAAAAAGTATTAACAGGAGGTTCCCATGCTATTGGTTACGACGCCGGAAATTACCGGCAAAAAAATCGTCGAGACCCTTGGTATTGCCAAAGGTTGTACCATTCGTGCAAAGCACATTGGGAAGGACATTACATCTATCTTTAGGCAGCTCGTCGGCGGTGAAATGAAAGAATACAGCGAGATGCTTCAAGAAGCAAGGCAAATTGCAACCAAAAATATGGTTGCTGAGGCAGAAGCACTCGGCGCCAATGCCATCGTCAATGTTCGATATGCATCGTCCAGCGTCATGCAGGGTGCTGCAGAGGTTCTCGCCTATGGCACAGCTGTCATCATTGAATAAGGCTGATCAGTAACACACCAACGGAAAGTCAATCCTTTGCCACACGGCAACAGGGGTTGACTTTTTTTGCGAGAATAATTGTCTTCACAAAAAAACATCTTTTTTTAAAAAAAGGTTCATCTAGCGGATGCACAATGTGATATACTGACTAGGGATGAAAAACGTCCAGCTTCCTAATTGGACATTTTATTTGGGAGGTAATCATGTCCGATCATATTGTTTCAAAAGCACTTGAAGTCAATCTTGAAAATACACGTGACCTGAGTATTCAGATACCGGAAGAACAGGTATGGCTGTTATCGCTGTCTGAATCAAAATGGGGTACGCATAAGCGCACACAGGATTTTCTGCTGGAACTCAATCACAAATTTAGAAATAGCCAATACGTCATTGAATCGCTGCACAGCATCTGCCTGACGGAACTATGGTTCTACAATGGGCTCGAAGATGCCGAACGCGCCTTTGACGTTTTTTTGAGCATTTTTAAAACACTGATGACCGCACAGCTGGCAGAATCACAGCGCGATCTACTGATTAAAACGTTTATCAAATTTATGGATCGCCTGACGGCATTAAAAACCTATCCGGAGGGCATTATCCATCGTTCACTCGACCTCTTAAATGAGGATTCGCAGCGTCACGAAGCGCTTTATGTCAAAAATACCGGTTATTTCAAAACTTATCTCGCCAGAATCGGCGCATTGCCCGAACTTGAACCACAGCTCGTAGACATTACAAAACGTCTTTTAACCCGATGCTATACCGATTGGGAAACTGCTACAAACGTGCTGGCATGGTATCAGGAAAAACAAACACATTTCCAAAGCCTTAAAGCAAGCGATCTCGATCCGATTGGCCATCAGTTCTACACGCATCTGCATGAAGAACTCACTGTCGCAAATGACTGGAAAACCGTTTCAAAACTTATGTTTTATAATGATCTCTCCAATTATTATCGGAGCTTTACGGAACAAATCCGATCACATCTCGACAGTATTTACTATTTATATTATTTGCTTCGGATAGAAGGCATGCTGCATTTGAGCGATCATCTTCTTTATGATGTCAATCGCAATCTTCGAAGCGTCTTTAAAGAACTTGGCGATGAAGACGTCACCGCTTTTATTGATGTCATCATGGCGGAATTTAAAACACTCGCCATTGATCACAGCGGCATTGTGCTGGATTGTATTCTCACGCTGGGCAAAGAAGTTATTGACGCTGGGCGCGAAGACCATATTACCTATTTTGTCTATCGTCTTATCGCCCTCGGATTCCAATATCCTGGCGAAATGGAACTCAATGAAGACTGGCAGATAAAAATCAACACCAGCCATGTCAAAAATATTCGCGTTTGGCTCGAATTGATTGAACATGCACCACTGGCAATGCGCAATTTGCTGGCTGCACTGATTGTCAATCTCAAGCTTGGCGGTATTTTTATCTCGGATACCGATCTCTTTCAACGCGATGTCACAAAAATGCTCAATGCAGACATTGCGCCAGTATACCGTGAAATCAAACAACTCGCACGGATATTTCCAGTCTACTTTAGAGATATTGGCGCTGAAGGCCGCCTTCGTGAAGTGACGACCGAGGTAGACGAAGCTTCCATGCGCAAGGATCGGCTGATACACTTTTTAAGGAAACAAGTGCATACCGAAAGTAACAACACGCATATTCAATTAACGCGAAAAATTTTAAGCTATTGGCATTCCGGTGACAAAACGATCTTAAAACCAGTGGTTCCAGAAGATGTTTATGAACACATTGGCGATGACGCAACATGGTTTGAAGGCGTTCACAGCATTTTAATTGCACTTTGCGGCGAATCGGCACAATCGCTTCCGGGTTGTCTCGACGCATGGGAACAGACGATTGAGAACGTACTATCCTTAGATGCCGGCAACGACCGCGATCGCAGACGCGTTGCAGATCTCTTTGAAATTCACGCGCTTCTGTTAGAAAAGTACTCGCTGGAATCAGATGATATCGTCGCATTCATGAAGGGCTATCACTTCTTTATCGGCGAAGAACTCGATACCTTGCAGCACTTGCTGGAATCCGATGCCCATAAAGAAGCCCTCAATAAAATCTATGATTTTATGAGCCGGCTCAAGCACATCATCTTAAATCCTGAAGTCTCTGAAGCATTGGAGCAAATTTACTATAAACGCCATGTTGCCGTCGGCATTCCATCTATGTATGGCCAGTATATCGAAAGTAAATTTGACGCCTTGGGGCTGATGTATCGGCTTGAACGCACCGCTGCAAGGCTCATGATGCAAATCGTTGCAGGTGTCAATCTGGATTATGTCTCGGCACGGACGATTCGACATATTTATGAAGTTTTAATCGCCTTTCAAAGGGGACTCGAACTGGACGGCATTTCGAATCAAGGTTTTAACTCGCATCTCGACATGCTGAAATACGCCATGTCCTCACCGTCATTCTCTTTTGAACAGTACTTTAACCTTTTTGAATTTATGGCACGTGATATCAATCGCATTATGGATGAGTACTTTATCAGTGTGTTTGACGGACCGCTTGAGGCCATTATTCCTCAGCTGCCATGCAACGAACCCGCATGCCTTGATGGCTCCATTGAAGCAAAGCAGCAGTTTTTTAAAATATCGGAAGGCTTTTTCAGAGAACATCTCTCTGCCGCGTTTCTCGTTCAGGATCTTGACCAGTTTATTATGCGTATCCACGAAGCACTGCTGGCTGTAAAATCTGAATACGCGCCCGAAGCAATTGAGAGCATGATGACCTATGATCCAGATTTAGCTTACAGCGCGCTGAACTATGCGACACCGCCAATTGACAATCCTGTTTTTCTCGGTGCCAAAGCATACTTTTTAAAGAAACTCACCGATTACGGTTTTAACGTACCGCCAGGTTTCATTTTAACGACAGAAGTTTTCAGACATAAGGACATCCTTAGAAAGCATCCGCTGATGATGCAGGAACTCAACAACCATATTAAAGATGAAATCACGAGAATAGAAAATCAAACCGGAACGCGCTATGGCGATCCGGATAACCCGCTGTTCTTTTCTGTCCGTTCGGGATCGAGTCTGTCATTGCCCGGCGCTATGAAGACGTTCTTAAATGTCGGCATGAACGATGAAATCGCTGAGCATTTCAGCAAACAGCCCGGTATGGGATGGACTGCATGGGATAGTTACCGTCGGTTTTTACAGAGTTGGGGCATGGCCTTTGGCATCAACCGCGATGAATTCGATCACGCTATGTTAACGCATAAAACACGCTATGGCGTTGAAACCAAAATACAATTTTCACCCAATGAGATGCGAAGCATTGCAATGGCCTATAAAAAAATTCTTTCAGATCACGGACTAGCCTTTGAAGAAGATCCGTTTAAGCAAATGAAACAGGCTATCGCCTCTGTGGTCGATTCATGGTTCTCCAAAAGTGCCGATGAGTACCGAAAACACATGCAAATCGCTGGCGGTTGGGGCACTGCCGTACTGGTTCAAAAAATGATTTTGGGCAACCGTTCCAATCGTTCGGGTACTGGGGTCGTCTTTACCAGCAGTCCATTTGTTAAAAATCCGTCTGCCGGTATTACGCTTTATGGCGATTTTGTCTTGTGCAGTCAAGGTGAAGACGTTGTTTCAGGTCTCGTGCATACACTGCCGATAACGGAAAAGCAGCGAAAGGCACATTATAAAGAAAGCCCTATGTCACTTGAATCAGGCTTTCCTGAAATATATGAACAAATAAAAAAAGACGCAGAACTGCTCATTGAAACTTACGGTTTTGCCCATCAGGACATTGAATTCACCTTTGAATCCGATGCTGTTGAAGACTTGTACATTTTGCAGATTAGGAATCAGAATTTAAAAAATCAAAAGACGCAAACGCGCTTTGAAAATCCGCCGCCGCCATCATCCCTGCTTGGCAAGGGGATTGGAATCAGTCCTGAAATACTGTCAGGTGTTCTCGCATTTGATTTGGAAGACATGACGCGGATCAGAGCTGAAAATCCGGATCAAAAAATTGTATTGGCACGTCCTGACACCGTACCGGATGATATACCACTGATCTTTCAATGTGACGGTCTCATTACAGCACGCGGCGGCGCCACATCACATGCTGCGGTTACTGCAGCCAGTCTCGGCAAAGTTTGCATTGTCGGCTGCAACGGCCTTTCAGTGGATGAAATCAAGAAAGCATGCCGTTTTGACGGCAACGTGCTTCATGTCGGTGACGCAATCACATTAGATGGTGAAAAAGGGCAAATATTCCTAGGCGCTTATAAAACGGTGGAAAGCCCATTTGAAATATTGAGGGAGGTCGAACATGAATCTTAGAAACAAACGCATTTTGGGCATAAACGGCATTGGCCGAATTGGGAAACTCACACTATGGAATCACTTAAATCAGCGACATTTTGACCGTATCGTCATTAACTCCGGTCGAACCATTGGCAAAAGCCTTGACGATGCCATTCACTATTTGACAACCGATTCCACTTATGGTACGCTGGAACGCTTCCGCTATGGTTATTCCGGCCAAAGTCTCAATATCAAAATTATTGATGCTGCTGAAAACCTAGTCGAAATCGACGGCATTGAAGTCAAGCTGCTGATGACTGCCCGGAATCCTCGTGATATTGAATGGGGCAAAGAAGGCGTTCGCCTCGTCGTCGACTGTACAGGCGTCTTTTTAGACCCGAGCCTCCCTGCAGACCATCCAAAGGGAAGCCTTCGCGGCCACATTGAAGCAGGTGCAGAAAAAGTGATCGTCAGTGCACCTTTTAAATTGGGAGCAGGCGTTCAAAAAAGACCTGAAGACAGCGGCCTCTTCGTTTACGGCGTCAACCATTTTCTCTACGATCCAATGAAACATCATATTTTATCAGCTGCAAGCTGTACCACCACCGGTCTTGCTCATATGATGAAACCGCTGCTTGAAACAGAAGAAACATCGCGAATTGTCACGGCTTCCATGACGACTGTTCATGCGGCCACCAATACGCAGAGTATTCTCGATTCTGCACCTTCTGCCAATGCAAAAGACCTTCGGAAAAATCGTTCAGCACTAAGCAATATTATTCCAAGCAGTACAGGCGCTGCGATTGCGCTGGAAGAAATATTGCCTGAAATCAAAAAAGTCGGTTTTATGGCAGACTCCATCCGCATTCCAACGCAGACCGTCTCCCTGATATCGCTGAACCTCACGTTCCGAACAGAACTTAACAAACAGGGCCAGCCCGTGATTGACCGTGAGTTCATCAACGATATCTACATGCGTGCTGCTGAAGGTCCTCAAAAGGGACTGCTCTATTTCAGCACCAATCAAAACGTCTCGTCAGACCTCAAGGGTGAAATGGCGACAATCGTTATTGAAGGACGTGAAAACCACACGAGAACAGGCTTCTTATCACTGGATGCCGAAACGCTTAGCCGCTATCATGGTGAAATTCACAGCGATCTCAATTTGCCTGTAACACACGCCAAAATATTCGGCTGGTATGACAATGAATTCGGCAGTTATGTCAATGCCCTTGGCAAGCTGACAAAATACGTCGACAAGAACTTGCTCTAAACACGTTCATCGCGTATTGATCCCAAATCGATACCATATAAAAGTGCCCTATGAACCAGATCCTGAAAAGTATCTGCGTTTATAGGGCTTATTTTTATACCTTATACGGCCTTGATCATTATACGTCCTTGATCATTTATTCGACATTACATCACATCTCTTTTCCGTTTACGATTGTTGCCGCTCTCATTATTTCTCTTTCAAATTCAGTTTTGCCAGTGCCTCTGCAAAAGGCGATGCCGATTGTGTTTGCTCAGATGCCTGTTCGCGCATGAATTTTTCAACATCACGGCGAGAGCCCTGTTTATCCGCTGCTTTCTTGCGATCGTTAAATGACGAGAGCTTCTCACGGTAACCACATTGACACGTAAAGATTTTCTGATCGCCTTCGCCGCGCATCATCATTTTCTTGTGACAATTTGGGCAACGTGCATTGGTAACTCTGGCAACACCTTTTCGATAGCCGCATGTACGGTCTTGGCAAACGAGCATTTTCCCTTTTTTCCCATTTACTTCAAGCAAGTATTTCCCACAGTCCGGACACTTTTCACGTGTCAAATTCTGATGTTTAAATGTCGCATCACTGTCTTTAATCATCTTCACATTGGTTTTTGAAAACTGTTTTATCTCCTCAATAAACTGCTTCTTGCTGAGTTTGCCATTTGCAATCCGCTCCAGTTGCTGTTCCCAGTCTGCTGTGAGTTCAGCCGATTTTAAATCTTCCGGCACCAGTTCGAGCAACTGCTTGCCCTTGCCAGTCATGTGCAGATGGTTGCCGCGTTTTTCGACGAGAAATGTATTGAGCAGTTTTTCAATGATGTCGGCACGTGTTGCAACCGTTCCAATGCCATAGGGCATATTTTTAAGCGGATGCTCCATTGCCGTGAGCAGCGTTCCCTCTGTAAATGGCGGTGGCGGCATGGTGCGCCCCTTTGTTTTTTCAAGTTTTTTTATTTCAATGGTTTGACCCTTTTGAAGTATCGGCAATTGCTGATCGCGCATATCATCCTCTTCGTCCTCATCGGCGTCCAGTTCGTATGCGGCTTGATAGACAGCGCGCCAGCCTAAACTGTGCACCGCTTTGCCCTTTGCTGTAAACCGCTGATTCTTTATATGAATTTCCACCGTCGTCTGGTCATAGCTGTAAGGCGGCATGAGCACGGCGAGGAAGCGTTTCACCACCAGATCATATACTTTGCGTTCATCGCTGTTTAGATCATTCAAAAACACCGTTTGCTCTGTCGGAATAATTGCATGATGATCAGATACTTTCGCATCATCGACAAACGCCTTCGTCGCTTTTATCGGAGACTTAATCAGTTGAAAAGCTGTCTTTGCGTATTCACCAATACCGCAGGCTTTGAGCCGATCCTTTAACGTCGGAACAATATCCGTTGTCAAATAGCGCGAATCCGTCCTCGGATACGTTAATAGCTTATGGACTTCATAAAGGCGCTGCATGATGTTTAGCGTTTGTTTTGCAGAGAAGCCAAACCGCTTATTGGCATCGCGCTGCAATTCTGTCAAATCATAGAGTCCCAGCGCTGACTGATTTTTACGTTTGCTTTCTATTTTGGCAACAATGCCTTTTTCACCGCGAAGATCTTTTAACATCCCTTCAACAGCGGCTTCATTGAAGGTGCGCGCATGATTGAGTGAATCAACCCAAGTCAGTTTAAAATCCTTGGCGTGCGCCGCCATACCATAATAGTCTTTTGGCTTAAATTGCTGAATATCAGCTTCACGCTGCGCAATCATTGCAAGTGTCGGCGTCTGTACACGGCCACAGGATAACTGTGCATTGAATTTGCATGTCAACGCCCGCGTTGCATTCATCCCCACGTACCAATCCGCTTCTGAACGCGCTTTGGCCGAATCGTACAACGCATTATAAGCACTGCCATCTTTCAGTTTTGAAAAGCCTTCACGAATAGCCTTGTCTGTTACAGAGGATATCCAAAGGCGCTTTAACGGTTTTTTTACCCCCGTTTTTTCAATAATCCAGCGCGCAACCAATTCGCCTTCTCTACCTGCATCCGTTGCAATAATCACTTCTTTCACATCTTTTCGAAGCAGTGTTCCACGAACTGCTTTAAAATGACCGCTCGTTTGCTTTATGACGACAAGTGCCAGCGGACTTGGCAGCATTGGCAAATCTTCCAAACGCCAATTGGCAAGTTTCTGATCATAATACTCGGGATCAGCCAGCGTTACAAGATGACCAAGCGCCCAAGTCACAATATATTGATCACCTTCCAGACACTGGTTGCCTTTACGATGACAATTGAGTACCCTTGCGATATCTCTTCCTACTGAGGGTTTTTCTGCTAACACAACTGTTTTTGACATTTTTTCTCCTTTATATGCTAAACGACTGCTTCCACATCGTCATTTGTCAGAATATCGTTATTTCTCGATTGCATCGTATCTGCCCAAACCATCTAACTGCAAAAAGCTTAATCGGATTGTAAAGATCTAGCTATTGAATAACCCACTGCATCAGGATACAATGAAGATGGGTCATTTAATAGGAGGTTTCCATGAAAAAGATAATAATCCTGATGATATTGATGCTGACAATTGGCGGAACACTAAATTACGCCGATGACATTGCACCATCTAATTGGTCTCAAAAAAGCATTGAAACACTGCAATCGTATAAACTTTTTCGCGATGAAAGCTTTGATCACTATCGAGAAGATATTACGCGAAAAGATTTTGTCTATTTCGCCGTACGACTCTATGAAATTATTAAAGGCCATGAGATCGAAGTCGATCCCAATATCCACTTCTCGGATACAGACGATCTTTATGTGTTAAAGAGCGCAACCGCAGGCATTGCCGGCGGTATTGGCAACGGCATGTTCGCACCTGATGCGACGATTACACGTGAAGAACTCGCCGTACTGGTTATTAAAACAATGAGACTGGCCGGCATTGAGCTTGAACCTTCTGCAATAGGTTCCTACACTTACTCAGATGAAAAAATCTTTAGCCCATGGGCAACACAGAGCATTTATCTGGCAAAATCAAATAATGTTATCAATGGTGTCGGCTATGATCTTTTTAATCCCGATGGTCATGCGACCACAGAAGCCGCCATTGTCATCGTGAACAAAATCATTGATATTGCTACCGATCAGAGAATCATTGATCTCACACACTATTACAAATCACACATTGTCAACCCAGCCAGCTATGACTATTCCGCAGATACGGTGCTAACCGATATGCTCAAGCAGTATGGCGGCGTCTATGTGCTTCACGGCTCTGGCGATGGTTCCTCTCGCGTCGTCTACTCTCATGACAATGAAGTCAATTATTATGAAAAGGGCTACGTTGCACAGCAATATCCCGATCTCACAATCGCCATGGGCTTTCAGAACGAAGTCTTTGTTACCTTCTATGGCGTATTCGATGAAGGCAATGCGATGATGGTCGATTTCCTAAAATATGCCTTTAAAGATTTGGACACCGATATGGATGAGGCTGTCCAGCGCGCGCTCTCGGATATTGAAGGGACACTTGTCACCAATGAAAAACAGCAGTGGTCTTATTACGACTTCAAAAAACTCGATGATAAAACCATTACAGTTGGCGATGTGCAAATCAATTACGATGATCGCGGTTTCAATTTTGTCATAGACTTTACCTATTAGTTAGATTTAACTTGAGGCAATTGCCTTACTGAACTGATTAGATTTTACACATTAAAAGACGCTAATACGCGTCTTTTTTACATTTAATTGAAAAAACTCAATTGCTCAATACCCGATGTATTTGTTGCATGCAATGGCGGTAAATTCGCCTGTGAATCCTGGGGAAGTCTTCGTTCAGTCAACCATTGATCAGATGCTTCCTGTGGCAAAATGACGGGCATTCGTGAATGAATACCGGCAATCTCATCCGCTGCATCACGTGTTAAAATAAGCGCGCTCCCTCGCTTTGGATCGTACAGCCCGGCAAATGCAAAGAGCGCTTTTTCACTTGTTATCAGGTATTTTGCCTTTGTTACTTGGTGCCATTCGTAGTAACCGGAAGCGGGAATTAAACAAGGCGCAAAATGCTTAAAAAACGGTTTTGTGTCAATGGTTTCAGATCGGCCATTGATAATCAGCTTTTCCTGTTGCCGAATGGTTGTCGTAATGCCCCAAAGCAGCGATAATAATTTTTGCCGCTGTCCTGTTTTGGCAATAGCCCATATGCGCTCGCTTGGAAAAATCTCAATTTTCTTTTCATAAATTCCCTGGATATCCTCAAAAATCTTGTAGCGTTCAATTAGCGCCTCATAGTCGGCATCCAGTAAAAACCGGCCGCACATGCACATCACCTACTTCTATTGTATAAATGATTTCAGTATCATTTTATCGCATGTCCCCTTATTTCACAACCCCATCCGTCTGCCAATACCAGAGCCGCCATCTCGGTTTGCTTAATGTTTCCCACAAGTGATTCCCCAGCCAATTATTTCGTGAAATTAATATCAATTTTTATTTTGCAGAATGTTATTTTTAGCCAGTTTGAGGTATAATATCTATATGTTGTTTGCATGAACACTTTTGGAGGTGTAAATATTATGAGGAAATTATTGAGTTTAATAATGGTAGTTGCCATGACAGCGGCGCTTTTAATCGGCTGCGGCGGTCAAAGTGCAGCACCAGCTGAAAATACGACAAGCAATGAAACACCAGCGGCTACTGAAACACCAGCAGCGACTGAGACGCCGGCTGCAACTGAAACACCGGCTGCAACCGCTGAAGGTTATGCTGACGGTATTTACTTTGCACAAGACGCTGCATTCCCTGAATCAGGCTGGAAATCAGTTGTCACATTTGAAGTCAAAGACGGCAAAATCGTGTCTGCTGACTGGAATGGCGCCAATGTAGCTGGTGGTGTCGATAAAAAAACATTCTCTTCTGAAGGCAATTACGGCATGGTCGCAAAAGCTGGCGCACAAGCAGAATGGCATGAACAAGCTGCAAAAGCTGAACAATATCTCATTGATAATCAATCATTTGACGGCATCAACTTTACTGATGACGAAGGCCATACAGATACCATCGCAGGCGTTTCGATCCATGTCAGCGATTTTGTCAATCTCGTAAATGAAGCATTGGCAAACGGTCCTGCTGGCAAAGGCCCGTTCACAGACGGTTCTTATTTTGCAGAAGATGCTGATTTCGATCCTTCTAATGGCTGGAAAGAAAATGTATCCATCACGGTTATCAACGGTTATATCGTTGCAGCTAGCTGGAACGGCACAAGTGAAGCAACTGACAAAGATAAGAAAACTTATGCCAAAGATGGTGAATACGGCATGGTTGCCAACGGCGGCGCTTCCGCTGAATGGGATGTGCAAGCAGCAACTGTTGAGAATTTCTTAATTCAAACACAAGATGTTGATGCCATTACAATCAATGCAGAAGGCAAAACAGATGCCATCACAGGTGCTACCATTCACGTATCAAACTTTGTGAAACTTGTTAAGGAAGCGCTTCAATAGACTTTTAGAGATAAAAGCTTAAAAGATAAAGCATTTCAATATAAAGGGAAATGAATAACGTCGCAAACAACAACATACAGGCAAACAAAAGCAAGCTTATCGCTTGCTTTTTTATTTTTTTGAGAACGGGCAAAGGCGTATTTTTATAAACGATGTAATGACATCATTCAAATTTTGCACCCTTCCCTACAATATATGCTATTAGCATAAGATATAAACCCGACATATCGAAGTAAAGGCGCAACAAAAGGAAATTAATCAATTGGCTTAAATGAGCTTAAATCACAATTGTTTTATCTCGCATAAACGGGATATAAATGTAGTATTCGGGGGTGATACAATGAATCAAATGCTGGAGTTAAGAAAATTTGTGGTCCCAGAGATTATAATCGGAGACGGATCGAGTTTGCTCATCAATCGGTATATCGGGCATTTTGCAGCCAAAAGGCCAATGATCGTCACGGATAAAACCGTTCGTCGTTTGCCTTGGTTTAGCGACATCACTGAAGTTATTGCCGATCTCGTGGAAACGGTTATCATCTTTGACGACGTTACTGAAAATCCTAAAGATTATGAAGCCATGCTCGGTGCCGAGCTTTTCTTAACCCATAATTGCGATTTAATTATTGCTGTTGGTGGCGGCAGCCCTATTGACTGCGCCAAGTGTATTAGTATCGTTTCAACAAATGGCGGACATATTCTTGACTATGAAGGCGTCGATGAAATCGCACTGCCAGGCCCACCGCTAATCTGCATTCCTTCAACATCTGGAAGTGCCGCTGATGTTTCGCAGTTCGCCATTATCACCGACAGTAAAACACATGCGAAGAAAGCCATTATCAGTAAAAAAATAGTGCCTGATCTTGCGCTCATCGATCCCGAACCTTTAAAGACGATGGATAAGCATTTACTTGCCTATACGGGAATGGATGCTTTGACACACGCCATTGAAGCTTATGTTTCAAATGCACAGTCTCCAATTACAGACGTACACGCATTGGAAGCTGTTCGCCTTATCCATAAAGTCCTTGAAGCTGCTTATTATAAGACACCTGCACTGTCTGATCTCTATCAGTTGTCACTTGCTTCAACGCACGCAGGATTCGCTTTTTCAAATGCAAGCCTTGGTGCCGTCCATGCAATGGCTCACAGCCTGGGCGCATTATTAAACTTGCCACATGGACAATGCAATAGTATTCTTCTAAGTTATATCATTGAAGCCAACTTTTATGACGCACCGGATCGCTATCGACAAATTGCCGTTGCTTTTCAACTGCCTGTATTAGATGCCTCTGATGATCAAGTTTTAGACCAGCTTTTATCGCGCATTGAAACAATGCGGCAAAATCTTGAAGTCCCCGATCATATCACCGTCGAATCCAAAACGCCCGAACTCATCAAGCAATTGGTTTCGACAACGCTTCGCGACCCTTGTATCATTACAAATCCTAAAATGTTTACCGAATCCGAGTTGGAGGTACTCTTTGAAAAAATCATCTCAGAATCCTGATCAAAAATTAACGCGAGATGCCATTATCGGCTTAGGTGAAGCTTCGGTTCGTAAGAATTATTATTCTGAACTTCAAGGAAAAATCATCGATCTAGAGCGTATTAATGCGCGTAATCGCGCTATTTTAAATACGATCCCAGACGTGCTGATGCTTAGTGATGCCAATGGCAATCTAACGCCGTTTACCACAAACCGCAATACGCACAATCCTTTTTTCATTGCCTTAATGGCAGAAGTCAAAACAATGGCAACGATTCGAGAGAGTGTTAAAAAATGCCAGCGCGACAAAAAACTTGTCCAGCTCTTTTTCAACATTGATTTCAACGGCAGTACACACTACATGGAAGCACGGATTAATGACACAGAATTTGATGAATTTCTAATCATGATAAGAGATATAACGGAAACAAAGACACTGGAAAATCGTTTAAGACATATGGCCGATCACGACAGCCTTACAGGGCTGCTGACGCGCAACCTCTTTGTCAAAAAGCTTCTCAGCTATCGCGATCGTCTAATCGATCAGCTTGGAATCGTGGTATTTGATATTGACGGTTTGAAGATGATTAATGATACCCTTGGCCATTTTATTGGCGATCAAGTTATAAAAATCGTCGCCGAGCAAATTGAAGCCGTTTTTGAAAACCGTGGATTTTTATCACGGTTAAGCGGTGATGAATTCGGCGTACTCATTGAAGGCGTTTCTGAAAGCGAACTCGATCAGTTGGTAAAAAAAGTGATCGAAAATGTCGATGCCGTCAACGAACGCAGTGATAGTGTCATCATCTCCATTTCCTTTGGCTATGCCGTTGCCGAAAATGGCTATGTTGATGTCGACAGCTTTTACAGCATTGCCGACAACCATATGTATCAGAACAAAATGTTTAAAGCCACCAGCGCACGCTCCAGCATCGTCAAGACGCTTATGAAAACACTGCAGGCGAAAGACTTTATTACAGAAGGCCATGCCGATCGAATGGCATCTTTGGCAACTGCATTAGGAGAAAGAGTAAATTTAAGCCGACATATCATTGATAGACTGCATCTATTGGCCAAATTTCACGATATTGGAAAAGTCGGTATTCCAGATAATATCTTAAATAAACCCGGTAGGCTAGATGTCAATGAATTTAAAGTCATGAAAACCCATACGCATATCGGCATGCGGATCGCGCTTGAATCCATTGATCTTCAGGACATTGCAGAGCTCATTTATCACCATCACGAGCGATGGGATGGCAATGGCTATCCAGAGGGATTAAGCCGTACAGATATCCCAATTGAGTGCCGAATTTTGAGTATTGTCGATTCCTATGATGCCATGACTAACGACCGCCCATATCGAAATGCACTTACACATGAAGAAGCCATTGAGGAAATCAAAAAAAATGCCGGAAGTCAGTTTGATCCTGAATTAGTCGCAATTTTTTGCGATTTAATCTCAAAACCTATTTCCGCACTGCTTTTTGATTAATTGATACAAAGACAGCGAAGCCAATATGATATTGACTTCGCTGTTTTACGTTGTTTTTTATGGTGTTTTCTCAATAAATTATGAAATCTCTCGTATGCCTAACGATTTGTCCGACACGGCATTATCAATGCGTCTTTTATTCTGATTTCGTGTAAGCGCCAACCACCTCGTAAAGTGTATTGGTTGGTACAAACACCTCTGCCAAACCATCTGTATAGTAAATCTTATTCTCATCTGTTATAAACAGTACTTCAATATCATCTCGTGTTTCAGCATAGGCATATGCCTCATCAAGTCCCATTACAAACAACGAAGTTGAAAGACCGTCACCGTCAACTGATTTCTCAGAGACAATTGAAATGGACACCAAGTGATTTTGTTCAGGATAGCCTGTATACGGATTGAGGATATGGTGATAACGAACGCCATTTTCAATAAAAAAGCGTTCATAAATGCCAGAAGATACAATCGAATTGTCTCTAAGCTTTAAAATACCAACAATATCACTTTGTCCGCCGTTTGGATCTCTGACGCCAACTGACCAATAATCACTGTTTGGCTTTGTGCCAACGGTCAGAACATTGCCGCCTAAATTTATAATGGCATGTGCATACCCGCGATTTAAGATAACTTGTTTAATGGCATCTGCAATATAGCCTTTCGCAATCGCACCAAGATCCAGTTTCATTCCCTCGCGCTTCAAATACACACTGTGATTTGCTGCATCAAGTTCAATATCATGGTAGCCGATCATTGCCATCGCCGCATCAATTTCTGTCTGAGCCGGAATGCGTGCTGCATCGGTGCCAATTCCCCAAAGATCCACCAGTGGCCCAATGGTAATGTCAAACTTGCCATCCGACAATTCCGAATAGGTCAGCCCCTGCAGAATTAGCGCCCATAAATCATCTGATACCGCGACGGGTTCAATGCCTGCGGCAGCATTAATGGCATCAACTTCTGAGGTTTCAATATTCTTTGAAATCCGCTTCTCATAGTCATCTATGGTGTAAAAGATCTCATCAAAGAGCTTATCAGGTGCCTGTTCATCAGCATAAATGCTTATTTTTATATAGGTGCCGATTTGATAGCTCTCTTGAGACGTAATGATTGACTGAGTCTTATTGTCATCAACAACCGTTGAATTTGATCTGATCAAATCACCCGGCAGTTCAAACACTTCATCATTTGCATAAATACCTGTTCCTGTTTCTCCTCCTGTTTCAACGCCTTTTTCTGTTTCCGCTGTCGAATCAGTTTCAGATCCTGTCGTCTGCTCCGAAACACTGCCTTGACAAGCAGACAGTATAAGTGCAACACACAGCATCCATATGGCTAATCTACCCTTCATTTTGCCTCCGTCGTTCGGTTTTTCTATATGCTCTAAGCTACATTATACCATAGCGACGATTGATTATTAAGCCATTAGACAATGCTGTCCAGAACGATTTTCCCAGAGACTATCCCCAGTGTAATCGCATATGCCGTGGATCGATCTGTAATACTGACGCGCTTACGTCCGGTGCTCTCTTTTTCCACAACCGCAAACCCGCTCGTATCAATGCTCCCGGAAATGCTGTCCAATTTTAGATTATACCGCTCAGGCGATTTGACACGCACTTCTATTTTCCCTGAAACGGCATTGCCAATCACTTCTCTGACGTCACCGGAATCATCATAGCGAATATTGCCGGACACGTTCTTTAATTTTATACGACTGTGCTCTCCATTGACTTTTACTTTACCGGATGTTGAGCTGTATATGCCGGCTGCGCACTTTATATCTTCAATGATCACTGCGCCAGATGTCGTCTTTGCGCTAATTTTCGACGACTTGATTTGCATTAAATGAATATTGCCGCTGACGGATTTCAAATTGAGATCGAGCCCTTTTAAGCCAATCATTGACAAATTGCCTGAAACGCTGGAAATATCCGCATGGTCCACAACTGTATGCATCGGCAATTTTATATTGATAAAGAGTGTCTGTTTAAAAATCTGTTCCGAGTTTTTTACAAAGCTGATAAGGTCATTAAGCGTCTGGGGACGGTGCTCTTGTATACTGATGCACTTCCCCTCTTCTTTAAAGATTAGCCAATCCGGCTTCGGTACCAGCTCCCTTGTTTGCGAATCCATAATTTCAATGGTTACATCATCAACATTTGATTTTTCAACATTTAATCGGCTTGCTATCAGCGCGATGTCAAAATCTTTATAACTTGATGCATCACCGCCTGTCACCATCTCAACCTCTGTTTTTACCTCATCTTCTTCATATCGTTCAATGCGTTCTGTTTGATCTATCGCTTCAATCATAGACAGCGCTTCTTCGGCAGATAAATTTCCCGCTTCAATCATTTTCAATATTTCAAGCTTGTCGCCCATGTGTCTACCTCCATTTATCATTTGTGTTGCCTTAATCTCAACATACACAACCCCTTTAAAAAAGTCAATTGCGCCCTGCTATTTCTAATGGCATTTTAACCAAACCATAATGCGCAGCGCCTATTGCCCTAAAATAGATTAATATTTGGTTAGCCTTTGTCCCGCCATCTTTTACTGCAACCAAAAAGCCCCCTGCCGATAATGCGCGGGGGGCTGCCTGTTTTTTTCTGTTTTATTTCCTGTTTTATTTAACGTTGTTCATTTAAGTGTTTCATATTTCTAGCGAACGTCCTTTGTCGAAAGCGATTTGCTAGGCTTCCGGATTCTTTACCTCAGGCATTACCTTAAGATCAGATGCCTCTTTTATCGCCGCCACTAAGTTCGCCGTCCCTGCAAGTTCTGATGGGATAATCAGTTTTGTCGCTTGACCGTTGGCTACTTTTTCAAGGGCCTCGAAACTCTTGAGCATTAGAACGTTTTGGTCGGCATTCGCTCTCTTAAGCATTTCAAGCCCTTGGGCAGTCGCTTCCTGAACTTTTAGAATTGCTTCAGCTTCACCTTCTGCTTCGCGAATTTGTGCTTCCTTACGCGCTTCGGCTTTGAGAATAGCCGATTGTTTTTCTGCTTCTGCATTGAGTATAGCTGATTTCTTCTCGCCTTCAGCTCTGAGAATTTGCTCTCTTCGTTCACGCTCTGCACGCATCTGTTTTTCCATCGCCTCTTGAATGTCCGTTGGCGGCAGAATGTTTTTCACTTCAACACGATTCACTTTAATACCCCATGGATCGGTCGCTTCATCCAAGATAGAGCGCATCTGCGTATTGATTAAATCACGTGACGTCAGCGTTTCGTCGAGCTCTAACTGACCGATGATATTTCTAAGTGTTGTCGCCGTTAAATTTTCAATGGCAACAATTGGCTGTGCCACACCATAGGCATAAAGTTTTGCATCTGTAATTTGATAATAAATAACGGTGTCAATTTTCATCGTGACATTATCTTTTGTAATAACTGGCTGCGGCGGAAAATCCACAACGAGTTCCTTGAGCGTCACCCGCATGGCAACGCGATCGAGCAGCGGAATTTTAAAATGAAGCCCCGTTTCCCACGTACCGTGATAAGCACCAAGTCTCTCGACTACATAAGCGGCTGCCTGCGGCACGATTTTGATATTGGATGCCAATAGAATAATGAAGAAAATGACAAGTACAACAAAGACAATAAAATTAAAAACTGCTGTCATAAATACCTCCTTGTAAGATAAATATAGGGTTAGGGTTTCAAAACCCACCCGAATGTTCTTTGATAACTTAAACTTTATTGTTCAGATGAATCTTAGACATGCT
>JASUSA010000059.1 GCA_030446305.1 Clostridiales bacterium
ACCTTTCTGTCAATGAAGCATTTAATGATTGAAAATGGCATCCGCATCAATAAGCTGCCAATAGCCTGTGACCCTTTTATTTACGATTTTTATCCAAAGGACGGCAAGTGGTGGACAAAGGCAAGACATCAATTTAAAACGGGCGTTTTGGCCCTTATTGACGTATTTCATTTCTTAAAGTGATGCAGTTGCATCATTGAAATATTGATGCACCCTTAATGCCGACTTATTGCTGAACATAAAAAAACGCATTTATCAGATGCCAGATCTGTTAAATACGTATTTTTTCATGGCGAGGGTACGTGGGAATCGAACCCACCAAAGCAGCTCTTAACTACTCTCGCCGGTTTTGAAGACCGGAGGACACACCAGCACCCATCTACCCTCAGAATTAATGACAAGAGGCGTCTCGCTATGCGTCTTTTTTACCAATTGTCAATTTTTTTTCAGTTCCATTCAGCAGACGTTTTAAATTAGCCCGATGCCGGTAGATGACAAAGCCACCCAAGAAAACAGCAAAGATCTTTGAAGGCATGTCATCTCTGAAAATCAACACGCTTATTGGAAAAAAAAGTGCGCTGGTAATCGAAGCAAGTGACATGTACTTTGTTGCAAAGATTACGGCAAACTGCCATATGAGGAGCCCTAGCGCCATATATGGAAATGTTACAGTTAAGACGCCAACGGATGTCGCAATGCCCTTGCCGCCTTTAAAATTAAGCCATACAGGGTAGCAGTGCCCTAAGACACACACTGTTCCCGCGATCAAAGCACCGTTAAAACCGAGTATTTGCAAACCGAGAAATGCCGGTATGACACCTTTGATATAGTCGCCGAAAAAGGCGAGAGCGCCTATTTTCAAACCAAGCGTTCTAACGACATTGGTTGTGCCGGTATTGCCGCTTCCAACCGCTCGAATGTCTATTTTACCAAAGACTTTCGGGACGATATAAGAGAAGGGAATACTCCCAATAAAATAACTTAACACAATCACGATGATATAGTGCATAACTTTCCCCCAATTGTATGAAGATATAATTCCAAACTTTATTCACCGTCTTTATTCTAACACAGAATGTGCTGTGTTAAAATGATTATGTAGGGAAATTGCATCATTATCATGAATTCAAAGAGATGCCATACCGAGGAGGACTTATGAAAGATAATTTTACACTCAATGCATTTGGTGATATCACATTATACGGCTATCAATTATCGCAGACGAAACAACCCAAAAAAGTTGTCATCCTCGTGCACGGTATGGCAGAGACCATTGCAAGATATGATGCTTTTGCATCCTATTTAAGTGAACATGACTTTGCAGTTTTTGCTTACGATCAAAGGGGACACGGCAAGACGGCAGGCAATATTGAAATGCTTGGTGAACTTGGTGATGACGGATGGAATCGCATGAAACATGAGCTTCGCAAAGTTGTCGCCATGGCGCGGGAAGCCTATCCGGATACACCGGTTTTTGTCTTTGGCCACAGTATGGGCTCATTTGTAACGCGCGATTTTCTATTTGACTTTCAACATTTAATTGATGGCGTAATACTTTCCGGAACAGGATACCCATCAAAATCACTGATATTATCCGGTTATCGCATCGCATCGCTAATCCAAACGTTTAAAGGGCCGCATTATCATTCTAAACTGATTGATCATTTGACGTTTGGCGCCTATACGAAAAAATACGATCACCCCAAAACGCGTTTTGACTGGGTTTCGAGCGATGAATCAGAAGTACAGAAATATGTAAATGACCCTTATTGCGGTGCACTTCATCCTGTTGGTTTCTTTACGGCTTTTTCTGAAAACTTAAAGCGCATTTTATATGATGAGTATTTCAAAACGTCCGTATTGCCAAAACCAATGCTACTCATGTCCGGCAGCATGGACCCCGTAGGCGATTTTGGCAAGGGCGTAAAAAAAAGCGCCGATTTCTATCAAGATGCAGGCTTTTTAGTCAACCTGAAACTCTATGAAAACGGCCGCCATGAAATGTTGAATGAGATTAATCGAAGTGATGTCTTCAATGATATTGTCAATTGGCTAAACGATCATTGATGCGAAATAGTTTTCTTTGCATGAAGAAAGATAGGCAATGCTCTTTAAAACGTCGTCAAACGCTGACGGCGTTTTCATTTCTATTGAAAAGTAGCCATTATACCCGCCGTCACACAGCAATTGGATAAGTGCGGCATGCAGCGGGCGCTTCTCAATGGGGGCTAAGTAGGGTTCACTGATGTGAACATGCTGTATGATGTCAATATGGTTTGCGAGTAAATCGACGTGTTCGTCATTTACAATCATCGTGCCCACATCCAAATTAACTTTAAGGGCAGGGTGGTTGCATGCTCGAACAAAATCAATAACAGCCTCTGTTGTATTCATAAAATTTGTCCCATAAATAGCAGGATTTGCTTCAAGTGCAATGACGACATCTCTTTTAAGGGCAGCATCTGCAATTGTCTCAAAAAAATAGACTGCATTATTGAGATCACCGGGCATACGATTTCGCTGCTTCGGATTGCCAAAGACGAGGCTTCCACAGTTTATAGCCGCTGCAAAATCTATAGCCGATTGCGTATAGGCAATCAGCTGCTGTTGCGCGTGTTCGTTTTCAAAAATGCGTTCACTGCGGCCATACCAGATAGACTGCATAGATGGTATAGAGAGACCATAATCTTCTCTCAATCGCATGCCAAACGCAGCTGCAGAATCAAGCGATTCATAGGGCCTGTTGGGAAACAGCCGTGTCGGTGCTATTTCTAGGCCTTGAAAACCCGACGCTTTAAGCAGCGCGTAGACGGCCTCATCATTTTCAGACCAAGCGATATTGGAAATAGACAGTTTCATCGGCCACCTCTCAAAAAAGCTTCAATTGAATCCAGCACTGCTTCTTTTGACATTAAATATGGAAAATCATCTTTTTTAATCTTTACTTCCGGCTTTTCTGAATGATAATATGCTGCAAATCTCGTTCGCAGGTCATACTGCGGAAAATAAAGATCCTTTTCATGATGGTATGGCTTTTTCATGATGCGTGTGTGTATTTCCGAAACGCACACGGGCTCAGTTGCCAGATTGATAATTTTTAAATGATTTTTCAGCGCGATTTCAATATCTTGCCATAACCGTTCAAGCGGATAGAATTGAAAAACTGCTCTGCTGTCGGTAAAGTAAAGGGATGTGAAATGCTGACGTTCAAAAGCTTCCAACAGCAGTACATATTCATAAGTGCCGTTTAACAGGTAAAAATGTGTCGCATCATCAAGTGTGTATGCGTTTTCAATAACGGTTTCTCTTTCTGATAATGACTTAAATAGAGAAGCTGATAATTTCTGCGGTACGGGATGGCTGAGATCATAGACGAAGTTTTTTTTCAGGCCGCGTCCAAAGAGCGCAGGCAGTCTGACAATCAATGCATCAAAGTGTTCCTGCACGTATGTTTCAAGCATGAGACGATGCTTACCATATGTGTTTTTATCAAAAGCATTAAGCTCAGGCGTTGTGAATTCGTCTGCATCTCTGGGTTCAGGGTAGACATCAATTGTCGATATTAAAACGATTTTCTTTGGTGCAATGGCGCTTATGTTTGCCATTGTGTCTTTAATATGTGCGAGATCTGCTTCGGGATTCTGATTAGCCATGTATTTTTCAGCTTTAACGCCGCAATAAACAAGTAGTTCGGGCTCAAGGCCAAAGGCATCGCGTATGTTTTTGCTGTTAAAATGTGCATTAAAATCAGTTTGTATATTGAGATTGCTCCCGACAAAACCAGTGTAGCCGACAAGTGCTTTCATGAAAGGCTCCTTATATAAAAATCATAGATACCTAGGCGTTGGCTCATTCATCTGCCATTATTTGCATCTGCAATTGCTTGAAACAGCAAAACAACGGCAGCAGATTAGTTGCTATTTTGATATTTTCTGAATGGATTCATACACGTACTGACGCTTTTTAAAAATGAGTTCCACAATAATTGACAAATATTTTATGACAATGGCCAAAATGCCAAAGACCCCAAAAAAGGCAAATGATAGAAATAAAATCGTCGGCGTCCAGCCTTCAACAGGATTTTGAAAACAATAAACGATTACAGCATATACAGCGACAATGGTGGTAATCATCATCATGATCAGCGTCATGGTGATGGCGAAACGGTAGCCGACATCTGTAAAGAGGATTAACGCATCAATGGCAAGCTGGCTGCGATTTTTTAAATCATTGCCGCTCGGGGCGCCGAGCTGTTCCGTAACATCAAAGGAAATGGTCGACATCTTCAAACCGCAATTGGCATAAAGTGCCTTACGATAAGGCGATGTTTCACTCATGCTCCTAACGCGATTGATTGCTCTTCTCGAGAGCATGCGAAACGATTCTGTCCCCAGTGCATAGCTAAAGGCTGCAAAGCGATTGAAAACACTGTAAAACCATTTTGACGTAATCGCCTGCTTTATATTTGGTGTCGCGCTCACAATATCAAAACCATCAACGGCACGCTGGTATACTGCATTTACGGACTCCGGCGCGAAGCGTAAATGCGTCTGATCGAATTCAAAGACAAAATCGCCAATGGCGAGATCGACACCTGCTGTCATGGAGCGTTCAAGGCCTTGATAATAGCTCATGTTCAAAAGCGTTAACGCTGCCGTTTTATCACTACATTCATAGCTTTTTACAAGATCGGCAGTTTGATCTTTGGAGGCATCGTTGACACAGATAATTTCGTAACGTTCAAATAGACTTGCCATGGTATGGTCAACTGTTTCTAAGAATGTCAGTACGGTTGTTTCCACATCATGCAGATAAATCACAGCTGAAACAAACTGTTTTTCTCTAATAAAGTTATTTTTTTGCGCTTCCATACTGGTCGAGTACCTCCTCTAGATCATAAACGGCATTAATTTTGCCTGAGAGCACACTGACAAAAGTCGGTGATTCTGAAAAGATTTTTACAAGTGTTGGACGTGAATCGTCAATCTCAGATACGGTCAATATCGGTTTGATGGCATAGAGCGATCCGACATATTGAAAATCAAAAATGGGCTTTAAATATTTTTTGGCAAGGCTGCTCATATACGGCCACGCGCTTTCAGGTTTTGCCGGACAGCTGTTACAGTTGCCCAGCTGATCCGGTGTACAATAACCCTCACTTTTTGATTGACATGGAAATGTCGGCAAAATGTCAAATGAAGTCTTATGTGGTGTAAAAGTAACAGATGTCAAAGAGTGAAGACCCGTTTTGCCAAAGGGCATAATAGAAAAAAATGGGCCGTCCATTACAGTTATACCGAGCGACTTCAAGGCATCATTTGGATTGACAAGAATGATTTCACATAATTCATATTTGATCTTAAATGGCTGAAAATTAAGTTTTGCAATGATCTGATTAATGGATGCATACGTCGCATTTAATAGAAATGGCGTCGTCAGTACATTGCCATTCTGTAGTGTTAGGTGATAATTTGCTTCACACGGTTCAATTTTATCAATGCGCGCACTGTATTGAATAGTCACATGTTCCAAATGCTGAATCGATTGCATCAGTATGTTCTTTAGCATGCTGGCATCATACGTGTATTCTCTTGTGTCAAAGGCACCGTCACACATGCCTTCATTAAAGATGCGCAGCGGTGAAATAGGGGTGCAGGGAATGTCTACTGCATGACAGAATTGTTCAAATTGATTTGCTTCAGTCCATGAGAATTGTTTGGAAGTCGCATATATCTTTTCAAATGAATGATTGATGCACGCCGCATATGCCGTATTAAAACGGTCAAAATAGCCTGCTGATTTTCTAGCCGTTGCAAAAGAACGCGGGTAGTGGTAACCCAGATGAACACGCGCCTGATTGGCATATGTAGCCCGTGTAAAAGGTTCTTCATCATACTCTAGCACAAGGACGCTTTCGCCTTTTTTTCCGGCATATTCAGCAGCATAAAGGCCGTATAATCCAGCGCCAATAATAATTTTGTCATAATGCTTTTCGAAAGCGTCCGTTTCGTTCTGTTCAAATTTATTTTGTTCTGTTTCGCTAAGCGTATCACATTTCATGGGGATCACTGTCTGCTCCTAAAATGAAATTCAATATAAAGTCTAAAAATATGCTTAAGGTAATTGGCCGTTTGTTTAAAAAAATGAACGGTTGTCTGATGGTCATCATCCCATCTTACAGGCAGTTCATCAATATGCATATGGAGGCGTTCGGCTCGAAGCAGCATTTCGATAATGTAAAACCATCCGTTTTCTTTGCTCGTACGCTCGGCAAGCTGGTATGCTGCTTCCGCTTTAAAAAATTTAAAGCCGCATATGGCATCAGAGGCTTTCAAATCCAAAAATAATTTCAGCAAATAAACCAAGCCTCTGGAAGAAAGTGCGCGATACCATTTGCGCCCGTCCATTTTTGCTTTTTTACTTAGTCTGGAACCATTGACCAACATCAAAGTAGGGGATTGGTCAAAAGCGCGCAGGACATCTTCGAGATGATTGATATCTGTTGATAAATCAATATCCATATAACCGATGACATCCGCTGTATTGGCAGCGAGTCCCGCTCTGAAAGCAGCGCCAACCCCTCTTGTGTCGATGCGCAGGTAATGGATGTTATCATGGGAGGCCGCAAGCGCCTCGCTAAGTGCCTGTGTCTGATCCGTAGAGCCATTGTCAACAATCGTCAAAAGAAAGTCCCATTGCGCATAGGTTTTTACCAGCGTTTCCATATAGGCATGCGTCGTCAGTATACCGTGCTCTAGACGCTTTTCTTCATTTAAAACAGGGAATAAAATATGGATCGTCTTCACAAAACGACCTCCTAAAATAATTTTTGCAGAAATACATGGATCTGCGTCGCAAATGTTAAAATAGCCGCCGCCTCAAACTTATTTAGCGCCATCATGTAAAGGAGCAAGCCCAGCGCGGTTAAAGGGCGATTTTTTACCCAGTCCGAAAGGTTTTCAAAGTATGCAAGTGCAACGGGATCCTTTCTTTTAAAGAGATAGGCGATCAGGCTGAATGCCGCAATGTAAACAGCTGCAAACCATCGTCCCCAGTCTATCGTCAGGATAAAAGCAGGGATAATTGCCAGCGGCGTCAGACTAAGCAAACGATACGCGGGATGTACTTTGACGGCAGAATGCCAAAAACGCCAGATCAAAATATTAATTGGCGAAAACAGCAACATTACAATTATACCGCGAATCACGCGATCTTTTAAGCCAACGATTACAAAGGCATCCATATGTTCAGAAAGTGCTCTAAAATATTCATAATCAATCATTTTTTCATTGACTGGAATATTGGACTGCTGATGCAAAGCATTGACGACATCGGCGGCATGCTCATACTCAAGCGGTGAGGTTCCAAACTGAAAATACAAAAATGAAAGCACTGTAATAAAGACGCCTATGATGAGACGTATGACATCACTTTTTTCAAACTGACTGCGGTAACACTCATAAAGCAGTGCGCCGAGTATAACAGCGGCGTAGGTAAAGAGAAAGACCTGGTGTACAGCCATGCCGATAAATAGCAGCAAGGGCACTAAATGATTAAACGGCTTTTTATCGGCAATCAATAGGGCAATCAGTAGAATGCCGATTAAATAAAGATCCATTCTGCCGTAGTTTCCCCAGTAAAAGAGAAATGCTATAGAGGCCGGACTGGCCATTAAGAGGATCGTCCAATACGTAATCCCAAGTGATGTGTTGTCAGAAGATGAGGCAATTACTTTGCCGTAAAAATAGGCAAATAGCCCGATGAGAATCAGCGTTGACAGCAAGATGAACAGATATAGCCTATGCAGTGATATGGGACTGAGCAACCACTTAAAGATGCTGCCCATTAAAAATCTTGAATGCAAGCCAAAATGATAATTAAACGCATACGGGGTTGTACACCAATCATTTAAGCTGTTTGCATCCGGAATTCTCGCAAAGAATTCCATGATGAGCAATAAAACAATGCCGCTTGTAACGACAATGGTCTGATTCATTTTTTTAGTTGGCATGTTCGCATAACTCCTGTAACCGATTATTTGCAGCCCATCGTCTGACAATCGGTTGATTCTGTAAATTTAGCTATCATTATGATATCGTATGACAGAGGGGTTGTCTACTGTGTTTATTGACAGTCAGTGCGTGTTCAACACATGGGGGATAATGAATGTACAGGTGACTTTCAAGGCATAAGGTGTTATCATAAGATAAGAAAAACGAATGATGCTCAGAAAGGAAAGTTATGCAATTAAACGAAATTGAAATGACTTATGAAGCTCTATATGACTTTGCCATGCAGGCGCATAACAGCGCCTTTGTAGAAGAGGCAAAACTGCAATATATAACCAACGAGGATGGCAGTGATATTGCCGGATTCAATGAGTGGTTTATCTTTAGTTATATTCCTTCAAATGCGCAATTGCCTTTGGCAAATCAATATGCGAAGCTGCGCAAGACAGCTCATGCTGATGCCATTGCCGGTTCACATCGAAGTGTGTATGAAGTCGCTTATGATGAAAACGGCTTTCTGTTAAAGGATATCTTTACACGTGATTCGTATCGTTTGGATGGTTCACAGCCACTTGATACAGGGCTTATGAGCCTTCGTATTATTGATATGTCCGAAAGTGTGTTTTTCGTTGGCGATGTGCTCTATTATGACCAAGCCTATAAGGATATCATAACGAAACATATTTTGGATCAGTACAATCAGCACTGTACGGCATATGGTCCAATCGATTTAAAGGCTTTCTTATCAAAACAGAGCATGCTGATTTTTAAAATGTCCAGTATTATGTCTGAGATCTATGAGGAAAATAGCATTGATGAAACATACTTGTTGTATCAGGCAACTTATGCGCTGAAAGGTTCTCACGATTCTTTGATTGATGACCTTTTGGCAGTGGATAACATCACGATTGCAGCCGACGAAGACGATGATGCCATCCTTCGCGTCATACAGGATGAACGGATTATTGCCGAACTCGAATTTGAAGGTGCATTTCTTTATGTGCTATGTAATAACGAAGCGGATCGCGCTTTTTTACAGTCTTTGTTGAAGCCATTTGAAAATGAACAATTCGTTTTTATCAAATCTGAAATTTTAACAATTGATGAATTATTGTAGAAATATTTGACAATTGCGCTCAGATAAGTGTAAAATGTGTTTATATAATTTGACTTAGTGCACTTTGCTTAAGAAAGGAGTCGTTAACTTACTATGCTTAATGCTACATCGGAACTTCCCGCCCAGGAGCTTCCCCCCAGTAAAAAGTTGGAGATGAATGATGTTCTTAATGAGATTAAACACTTATTGGACAAACACGATAACCCAACAGAAGAGCTTCAGCGTTATTTAGATGAGGTTTCATCAAAAATCAATGATGAGAACAGACAGGCACTCGCTAATATTGATCAGGATACCGTTAAAGTCTTGATCGAAAAACATCCGTATTTTAAAAATCCTTCGTCTTATCACATCCGATTGATTACAATCATGAAGTATCTGAAAAAGAAAGGTGTCGACATCACCATCCCCGATTTTGACCTTTTGGTTGATAATATTATTTTAAGCATTGACGGCGTAGAGAAAATCGGCTACGGTAAATATAGAAGACAAAAATTTTAGTACGCTGTACTAAAATTTTTTTTTTAATAAGGAATATTTAATAAGGAATAAAATGAAATAGAAAGAAATAAAATAGTATCGTTATCATTATTATTATTACCTATTATTATTTTCGTTTTCACTATCTTACAACATGAATGATTTGAACATTATGTTCCAGTGTGAACGGTTTTACCGTAAAAAAATATAAATTTGGGGGTCATACTGAGATGCTTTCTGAGATGTACAAAATGCTTAAAGTAAAATATGCGCATGAATCTGCTATTGTCCCAGAAGGTGAGGCAGGCACCGTTTATACACCCGCGGAGCAGCAGCAGGAGATGGTCTACTTGCTTCTGTCAGCACATCTAAAGCAAAACAGACCCGATATGATGGCATCCTTCAAACGCATCTGGAATGCCTATTGTCTACATGCCCATGATGATACCGGCGCATGTTTTCAACAAGCAAAGACGGATACAGTAAATCAAATGCAGCAGATCGAGACAAACAGTAACGACATAGACAATAAGAATATAACCGATAACAATATAAATAATAACAGCACAATTAATAATGAAATAAATAATAAAAAGAGAAATAATAAAAAGAGAAATAATCAAAAGGCAAAACGTATTGAACATGAAATACTGACAGTTTTGCCAGCAGATATAGATGAAATTCAAATACTTGCTGACTGGCTATTGAAGAAAAGTATTTTAGATCCCTGCTGTGGTTCTGGGATGCTGATTCTTGCCTATTTGGAATGGCTTGCTTATTTATTAAAGCAGTGTTCAAACCTCAGTGCTTTGACAGACTACATCAGCCTTAACATTTATGTTGTCGATATCAATGAAGATGCGATAATGGCTTATCGTCATTTATTGAAGCTGTTTTTGCAGTCTTTTGACCTGGAAATGCCAACAGCATTAAAAGCTTTTGTCGGCAACAGTCTTTTGATGACGATTGAACCAATGGATTTCATCGTGGGCAATCCGCCGTATATTGGTGAAAAAGGCCATCTGCCATTGTTTGAACCCATTAAACAAACAGACTTCGGCCGTCTTTACTATGAAGGCAAAATGGATTACTTTTACTTTTTTATCTATCACGGCTATACGTGTTTAAAAGAAGGGGGCACACTCTGCTATCTTACTTCCAATTACTTTTTTACAGCAGACGGTGCTAAGAAGCTAAGACATTTTCTGAAAACTAGGTTTTACATTCAAAATATGCTAAACTTTGAAGAGAAGGCCGTTTTTCAGTCAAGGAAGCTTCACGCGTGCCTCTACGCCATTGGCAAAGTAAAGCCGGTGAGTATTGACGTTTACCGTGATATTCGGGAAGATCCCGTTGAGATTCCTTATGATTTGGCCTTTAATGACCGCGGGCAACTCCAGTTTATTGCATCTGATACGGCGAATGCCATTCTTGCTAAAATCAAAAACTGTCAGATTTGCGATCTTGCCAGTCAATATGTTGTCAGACAAGGGATTGTCAGCGGTGCCGACCGTTCTAAGTCTCGCAGCGGCATTTTTGTACTCTCTCATCAAGAGGCTGGTGAGGCTACTGAATCAATGCAAACATGGCTTCGGCCGTTTTATAAAAACAGCCAGATTCATCACTTTAACACGGAATGCAAAGCAGATTACATGATTTACTATCTCGATGAAAAGGCCACTGATGATACAGTTCCCGCCGGGATTATCGAACACCTAATGCCTTATCGTGAACTGCTTGAGAAACGCCGTGAGGTTCAGAATGGCGTACGCGCATGGTATCAGCTGACTTGGCCAAGAAGCGAAGATGTCTTTAAAGGGCCTAAAATCGTTGTGCCGCAGCGGCGAGATACCAATACTTTTGCCTATATTGAGGATGATTTTTATGCATCTGCTGATGTTTACTATATAAAGATGAAGTCTTCTGAGAGTCTGTATGAGGGTAATTTGAACAGTGATGAACGCAGCATCATGCCGTTGGATATACTGATGCTCGTTTTAAATTCAAGTGTTATCAGATTTTGGCTATACCTTCAGGGCAAGCGAAAGGGGTCACAGCTGGAACTTTACGCAACACCGTTAAAAGCCATTCCCATATTCAATCTAGCACCGCAAGCCTTGTTAAAGCTGGAGCAGCTTAAAGGTCATGCTAAGAAGGCTGACACAGAACAGGTTAACGACATTATTCGTGCTGTCGATCATATTTTATTTGACTTGCTGGCATTAACTGACGATGAAATCATTTATATTCAGGAGAGCGCATATGAAAATCATCATTAAAAAAAAGACGCCAAAATGGCATAAGCCAGCACAAATTGCCGCTGTCCTCTTGCTTATCGTCTTTGCATACTGGCAGCTTAAACCCGATATGGAAGTAACGCCGCAGGAGGTGACAATAACACCATTTATCCCGGAAGAAGTGGAGCGCGATGGCGCAATTATTGACGTAAACGATATCAAAGCTGTCGATGGGCAATTTCGTTTCGTTGACGATCAAACTTTTATCTTTAAGGGAACGCATGCCAATAAAGGTGATGCACTCTACGAAGTTGATCTGCAAAATCTAACGATTAGAGCCGATTTAGACGGTGATGAACCCATATCAAATGCCGTGCTGACCATTCAGGATCAATCCCCTGAAAAAGCAACGCTTTTATATGATAATGATGCTTACAGTATGTACTATATTGCAGATGAATCACTTCGCGGCATTTACAAGATTGATGTTGAAGGCAATGTTTATCAAATCTCCAAACGAATGGCAGTCAGCGAAGCGGATCAACCTTACACCATGGTGTCTGACAGCGGCACAAAGCTCATCTATTTTGAAACGGGTACAAACCGCATTGTCACTTATGATTTTCTTACCAATAAAAAGAAAATTATACAGCGTTCACTAACGGCCGAACAGCTAGATCATTTACCGGAACATCTGATGGTTTCGCCGCACGGCGGTTTTGTTCTCTTTGAGGATGATGAAAAACTTATTTACGTTTACGGTGCTGACAGTGCAAAAGCGTATGTCGACGGCGTCATGGGCATCAATCCAACATTTTCTGCCAATGACGGGTATCTTTATTATTTTTACGAAGGGGCCATGTCAGGCGATTTTGCCGGTCGTCAATTTGGTATCGTCGATCTCAGCAATGGCAATATACAGTACGATACGGCTGAAGACGATGAGCAATACCACGTCAGCGTTACCACAATTCCCGATTCGGATGCCGTCCTCTATATGAATGGTATCGTCGATGATTTGACATTTGTCATTGATTCAATAGAGGTTTATGATCCTTCTACGAAAGAAAAAGAAAAAGCCGTTTCCATGCTCGGCACACATATTAAAATTGACTCGCCAGTAATTGTAAGAGACCGTTTAATGCTGTTGGCGACACCAGAAGGGGATACACTTTTTTACCACCTTGACGATCAAAACCTTACCACCTTGACCGGTCTACAGCCTTTCGATACTGCAAAAGCACAGCAGCAGTACTATTTGCCTTATGAAAAGGGGTTTATCATCGCTTATGGTAATGCCGTCTACCGATATGATCACCTTGGCACAATGAAACTCATGGACTTTGATGGGACATTGTCAAAAATTGTTTTATCACCTGATTATATGACGATTGCCGCTTATATTGAAGGCGATAAAATAATTTTCAGCGATAAAATATCTGAAGTTTATTAAATCAATATTACAGCCTCCCATTAATTGCCATTTCATGTTAAAATATTGGTAATATCTGGGAGGTTTTATGTCTCGAAAATTAGTCTGGCTACATCACGTTCTATGGATTTTATTGTGGTTTTTGCTCCAAAATCAGTATGGTCAAATGATTGAAGACAGTCGCACCGCTTATCCTTCAAACCTTCAAAGAGATGTGGCGATAAAAGCCGTACACGGGCAAATAACCCGTTATGACTATGCAAAAGAGACGATACAATTTAAAACTGACGGCGGTGAGCACTGGCTGATTGTAAAAATACCGGCATCTGATTTTGAAAAAATGATGTGCACGGACAATGAAGGAACTGTCACAATTGATATCAATGAAGCACAGTGGACGGCAACGAAAAATCCCAACGTATTTGATTATGATCGCTATTTGTATGCCAATCACTTTGAAGGCCGTTATACATATGAAGCTTTTATACCTGACACGCAAAAAGCACACGGCGTACTTGGTTTTCGAAATCGCGTTTACATTGCTTTGCACAATTTAGAATTGCCACAGTTAAGCAGCATTTTAACAGCACTCTTCTTTGGTGAAGCAACGGCACTCTCAACCTATGAAACTTACCGTGCACTGGGTGTCCTACATCTCTTTACAATTTCCGGACTACACTTTGGCGTACTCTATATCATGTTTAATCGCCTGTTTTGCATTGGCGATATACGCATAAGAAGACTGCTTACAGCAATCGTCATGCTGCTTTTCTATTTACTGATTGGCGGGGGTGTTGCAAGCCTTAGAGCGCTGTTAATGGCTGGCTATACTGTCGTCGCAGGATTCGTAAAACGTCCTGTCGATCGATTAAATATGATGATTTTCATCAATATGATCATCATGCTGTTGATGCCGCGCGTAATCTTGACGGCAGCATATGCACTCTCATTTTATGCCTATATTGGCGTTGCCTATATTTTGCCAAAATTTAACCGTTTTATGTCGCCATATGCCGAAAAAATGGTTAAAAACAAAGTCGTTAACTTTTTTATTCAGTATATTGCCGTTCAAATTTATTTGATTCCCATTACACTTTATGTCTTTCAGACATTTAACCTCTATAGCTTTATTGCCAATGCGCTGCTAATCCCTGTATACGGTTTTCTAATGCCGATTTTAACTGCATATTTTTTTATGTTTGCAGCATTTCCAAATACTGCGATCGTCTTATGGATTGGCAAAATGCTCAATGCGGTGCTCGGGTTCATGGAAGCAATTGTTGCGCATCTTCCCATTAAAACCGTCACATTTTATGGGATTCAGAGCATTGACATCTTCTGTTTATTGATGTTGTTTTTTATTTTTACTGCTGTAACGGCTTTAAAGCAGTACCGCCATCATCGAAATCGCGTTTTGTATTTACTGATACAAATACTCCTTTTAGCTTCATTAACCGCTGAGTGGCATCATCGACTTGACGATTCCCTAAAAATAACAACCATAGACGTTGGACACGGCGATTCTTCATTAATTGAATATAAGGGGTTAACGGTTTTAGTTGACTCTGGGACTGCATATGCAAATGTATACACCTATTTGCTGTCAAATCATATCAGTCACATTGATTATCTGGTGATCTCTCATCGACACGATGATCATATTGGAGGGGTAGCGATGATTGCAAAAAATTTAAAGATTGATGCAGTCATTTGTTTATCTGATGTGCAAGATATGATAGAATCGGAAGGGATGCTTTGCCGTATACTGCCGTCATCCGGTAAAATCGTCTATAAAGATCTCACTTTGACATATGATTACGCACTGTCAAGTTCAGATCCCAACAATAACGGCACATTGATGCTGCTGACACAGGGCGATTTTAATGCTGTATTTACAGGTGATCTTTCCGGAAATACGCTAAATCAGTTTGATCTGCCAAATGATATTGACCTCTTGAAAGTACCACATCATGGTTCTGCAACGGGCTACGATAAATCTTTTTTTGAAAATCATCATATTGATGTCGCGGTCGTCTCTCAAAACAGACGTTACAACATGCCCTCCAGTGAAGTGATTGAAGCCTACCAGCGCGGCGGCACCACTCTCTATTCAACCTATAACGATGGCAATATCCAGTTTACGGTCAGTGATCATAAAATGCACATCAAAACATATTTAGGCAATCGCGATTCACGCGTTTTCGACGATTAAACCGATTGTGCCTTACGGATACTTTGACGAACTTTTATATGCCACAGTTAATGAAGTCATCTATTATTTAAAGGAGCTTTATGGATTTTTTTAGCTATTATAAACAAATTTCATCGCAGCAATTGCCCAAGATCAATTTACTATATGGTTTTGAACGCTATCTTCTGGACAATTCTGTTAAATACATTGAGTCAAATTATTTAAACCCGATTTATAAAGAGATGAATCTTTCTGTTATGGAAGGTAATCTTAACGTCGATGAACTGGCATCACTGATTTCAGCATTGCCTTTTTTTGATCGTACACGCCTAATCATCATCCGAAATGCACAGTGCTTTAAGCAGGAAGTCGATAAAAAGCTCTTTGATCTCCTAGACGATATCCCGGATGGCGTTTACATCCTTTTTATTGAAAAAGAAGTGGATAAGCGCAAGAAACTCTATAAGATCATTGATAAGATCGGCTGTGTTGTCAATTTTGAAAAACTGTCGCAGAAAGAGTTTCAAAAATGGACCGTTAAAAAGTTTAAGGAATATCACGGGACAATTGATTCGCATACACTGAATTACTTTATTGAAATGGTGAATTACCTCAATCCGGAATCACCGAGAAATCTATATGAAGTAGAGCAATATATTAATGCACTGTCCAATTTGAAAGAACCAATTACACAGGCATTGGTTGACAAGTACGTAGAAATTCCCATTGAAAATAACATTTTCAAAATGATGGATGCACTCAGTTCAAATAAGATGAAAGAAGTTCTCTTTATTTTTAATCACCTTGTCGAAAACGGCGAGGCAGAAATAAAAATCTTTTTTATGATGAGTTCTCAATTCCGTAATATCTACAAATGCAAACAATTAATGGCCGCAGGGCATTCCAGTGCCAGTATTGCTTCAAAGCTTGGCATTCATCCCTTCGTTGCCAAAAAAGCATCTCATTTTGCAGGACAATTCAGCAATGAAACGTTGACAAAAATTATGTCTATTTTAGAAAAGATGGATCGTGATTTAAAGTCAAGCGGCGTTAGACCGCAATTGATTATCGAAAAGGGGATACTGGAAATCTATATGGCTAAAAAAGGCAGCGCTCTGCCTATGTCGGGAACTTGATACAATATCTTTAAAAGTATCCGTCGGTGAGCACATCAAAGCGGGCGATCTCATTGGAAAAGTGGGGCATTCCGGTAATTCATATATGCCGCATCTGCATTTTCAGCTTATGGATAGCAGTGAGATCGCACAAGCTAATGGTATACACTGTTCTTTTACGGCATATGAAATTTTTAAAGACGAACATTGGGTAAAAGTCATTAATGGCATCCCTACTAAAAAGGATAGGATTCGCGCTATTGAAAGATCCACTGTCGACGTATAAAAGCTAATTTATTTATTAACACAATTTATTGAAACTATTTCATTAAAGGATATTGTCTCATTTCTTAAAATGCGCTAGAAAGAAGGTTAAACTGATGATGCATAGAAGCGCAACAATACTGCTGCTTGTCTTTTTGCTATTCACAGGCTGCACGAAAGACGCCGACATAATCGAAGCAGTTGACCCAGTAACTGACAATAATCAAGTATCGACAGATTTAGAATCCGACAAACCCTCAACCAATATGACTGCTGAACAAGATGATTCGTTAAAAGCGTCACCGATTGCATCTGAAACAACAAATGATCACAATGAAAATGATGCAATTGCAGTTACTGAGACTGAAGAAACTGATGAGGTGGCCTTTTCCAATTTAAATTTTGAATATATCGACACCGAAAGGGACGAGCGAATTGAAAAAACAGTTAATCAAGCTTATCAAAAACTGACAAATGATTTTAAGCTTGATTTTAGCGATGCTATAACTTTTAAGATCTATAAAGATCAAAAAGAGTTTTGGGAGCGCGTTTTTGGCGGTGAAAATAACGGCATCACAACGGGATTTGCAAATCATGTTGAAAAGATTGTCCATTTGACATCCCCGAAGGATACCAGTATAAAATCAGAAGCAGAGATGCTAAAAGTGCCTGTTCATGAACTCGTTCATGTTTTACTGCCAAGTAATACACTGGATATCAGAGAAGGCTTGGCATATTACTTAGCCGATCAGTTAAAAGATTTTTCGACTGACGATATCCCAGAAAACGTTGTCAATATCGTCACTTATCAAGGTGAGGGCGATCAGATAAGAATGCAGTATAACTTAGCTGGTTATAAGGCTAAGTTCATCATTGAAGAATGCCTCGATATGGACTATTTAAAATATAAGACATACATGACAAGCCCAAATGATTATGCGATGCTAGGGTATGAGCACGAGGCAGACTTTTCAAACGCATTGACTGCTTATTTGCAATCACAAGCATTTTAATCAAAATACATCAAGGGGTGAATAACATGAAAAAAGTAAAAACAGTCGGCATAACATCACTGTTGCTCATTGTTGCAGCCATTGTGCTGCTCGCCTGTGTCACGCCATTATCAGAAGCTGCACAGCATAAGGCATTGGTAGAGAACGGCGGCGTGATTGGAACGCAAATCCTTGAAACAGTTGCGAGGCAGACAGAAGCTTTTTACAGAGGCATTGCTTCGATCATAGCAGCTCTAGGCATTGGCGGTGTTCTTATTTCAGCAAACAAATGGCTAAATCTTTAGGACAACCAAACAAATGTTGATAATCATTCGCAATCATGAATATAATCATCATTCAAGGACGATATCATAAACGGTTTTTATTGCCACATTTTTAACGAAGGTAATTGCATCCATGCCCTTCATCAAGCCGTCACGATAATATCTTCACGATAATATATTGAATTTTCGTGCTATGAAAATAGTTGCTATTGACGTGAAGGAAATAAAATTTATAGGATGCAATTTTCTCAACTGAAAGAGGTTTTTATGTTTGATTTTATTATATTTTTAGTTTTAGGAATAGCATTTTGCATCATAGGATGGCGTATTTGGAAATTTGAGCAAATCACTTTAATTCATCGCTATCACTATAAGAAGGTTTCTAAAAAGGATCGAAAAGCTTATACAGAAAAGATGGGGAAGGCCTGTATCGTAATTGGAATCGGAATGGTTCTCAATGGCATCATCAATATGATTACGGGAACTGTCTATGGGTGGCTTTGTTTTGTCGTATGTTTCGTTGTAGGATTTACAATGATCCTGATGGCACAGAAAAGATATAACGGTGGACTTTTTTAAGAAAGTATGAAAAGAAAAATGAAGCAAGCATAAGAAATGGGAAAAGATCTGAAAAACAAAAGGGTTGATGGTATGCTTAATAAAGCAGTGAAGTCAAAAAGACGAAAGCGTGCAATTCTCATTGCACGCTTTTAATATTTGATCAAATATTAAATGAACACGGTCTCATATCGGGGATTCAAGTTAAATCCAAAATTAAACGATTATTCAGCCGCAGCGTTTAATTTCTTTTTCAATCTTGAAATTTTTCTTGATGCTGCATTTGCATGGTAAGTGCCTTTTGCAGCAGCTTGTGCCATTTTCTTTTCAAAGAATACCATTCTTTGCGTTGCAGTTTGTACATCTCCAGCCGCTAAAGCTTCTAAAAATCTCTTTTCAGCAGTTTTGATAGCTGACTTTCTAGATTTATTAACTGCAGTCTTTTTGTTGATGACATTAATTCTTTTTTTAGCAGATTTAATATTAGCCAATTGTGATTCACCTCCCCGGTAGATTTTCAACAGACTAATTTTATCATGATAGATTGCGTTAATCAAGTTTTTTTTCATCTGGATAAGGAAGTATTTGAGTCGGCATAAAGACTGTGTTATAATTGATGAGTAATTTTGGAGGAGGCATTTTATGTCCAGCGACAGACAGAAATATATTAGAAATTTTTCAATTATCGCCCATATTGATCACGGCAAATCGACTCTGGCAGATCGTCTGATAGAAAAGACCGGTCTTTTAACACAGCGCGAGATGAAGGATCAGATCCTCGACAGCATGGATTTAGAACGTGAACGGGGCATTACGATAAAACTGCAGACAACACGGCTCATTTACAAGGCATCAGATGGCCATGAATATATGCTTAACCTCATTGACACACCGGGACACGTCGACTTTACCTATGAAGTTTCGAGATCGCTTGCAGCTTGTGAAGGTGCCGTTCTCGTTGTCGATGCGACACAGGGGGTAGAGGCGCAAACACTGGCCAACGTCCATTTGGCCGACGAACAGGGCCTTGAAATCGTTCCGGTACTCAATAAAATTGACTTACCAAGTGCAAGGCCTGAAGAAATCATCGAAGAAATAGAAGATGTCATTGGTATCGTAGCAGAGGATGCGCCGCGTATTTCTGCAAGAGACGGCATCAATATTGAAGATGTCCTCGAAAAGATCGTCAAAACGATTCCCGCACCTAACGGTGATGAAGATGCACCGCTTAAAGCATTGATTTTTGATTCTTATTACGACAGTTATAAAGGTGCAGTCGCCTATGTTCGCGTTGTAGAGGGAAGTGTTAAAAAGGGCGATAAAATCTTGATGATGGCTGCCAATAAACGTTTTGAAGTAACAGAAGTCGGCGTCTTTGTACCAGGCACCATGCCGTTGGATAAGTTAAGCGCTGGTGATGTTGGCTATGTCACTGCCAGTATCAAAAACGTCAAGGACTGCCGCGTGGGTGATACCATTACTTTTGCGGGGCAGCCAACTGCTAAAGCACTACCTGGTTATAAAAAAGCGACCTCAATGGTTTTCTGCGGTATCTATCCTGCAGAGGGTGAAAGCTATGATGAAGTGCGTGATGCACTTGAAAAGTTACAGCTTAACGATGCGGCACTCTCCTTTGAACCGGAGACATCTGTTGCTTTGGGATTTGGCTTCCGATGCGGTTTCTTGGGGCTTTTGCATCTTGAAATCATTGAGCAGCGTTTGGAACGTGAATTTGATCTCGATATCATTGCAACGGCACCAAGTGTTATCTATCGCGTTACGACCACTTCCGATGAAGTCCAGATGATTCAAAATCCTTCTAACTTACCGGATCCAACAGAAATTCAAATGTTTGAAGAACCGATCGTAGAAGCGCGTATCATCGTGCCCAACGATTATGTCGGCAATATTATGGAGCTTTGCCAAAACAGGCGAGGCGTCATGCTGCATATGGATTATCTTGATCCAAGACGGGTTATTCTGCATTACGATATGCCGCTGAATGAAGTTATTTACGACTTCTTCGATGCCATTAAATCAAAAACAAGAGGCTACGGCTCATTAGACTATGAGTTTAAAGAATACCGTGAATCGGATTTGGTAAAAATGGATATCTTATTGAACAAGGAACTCATCGATGCATTTTCGATGATTGTGCACCGAACAAAAGCTGAATCGAGGGGCAGACAAATCTGTGAACGCCTCAAGGACGTCATTCCGCGACAGATGTTTATGATTCCTATTCAAGCGGCTATCGGCAATAAAATTATTGCACGCGAATCAATCAGTGCTCTTCGAAAAGACGTCTTGGCAAAATGCTACGGCGGTGATATTTCACGTAAGAAGAAACTGCTTGAAAAACAAAAAGAAGGGAAGAAGCGCATGCGGCAATTCGGCAATGTTGAAGTACCGCAGCAAGCATTTTTAACCGTTCTTAAATTTGATGATAATTAACGCCTTTATGAGTGAATGTACTGTGACAACAGCAAGTTCGCCCATTGGGCGTTTTTTTCATTATGATAAAGAAATTAATATTACTTTTTAATTGACATATACCCATAATAGCGTATGATAGTATTATAAAGGGCATTTGCCTGTTAATTAAAAATTACATTATGCCGTTTTAAATCTTTTCACTTATCTGTGTACGATTTTCATCATGCGAGCATTCATGAGCTGTTAGTGAAGGATCAAAAAAGCAATGGTGTAATTCCCTTAATTGTCAAAAACGTATATCTTTATGGAGGTAGAAATGAAAATTGCTATACCCGTTGATGAAAAAGATCTCAACACAACTGTTTGTGTTTCATTTGGCCGCGCGCCATTTTTTATGATTTACGATACAGCATCTAAAGCATATGACTTTCTCGATAACAGCGCTGCCGCTAGTTCTGGCGGTGCAGGGATTAAAGCGTCTCAGTCAATTGTTAACCAAGGCGTCGAAATTTTAATCACACCTAGATGCGGCGAAAATGCTGCAGATGTCCTCAAAGCTGCCGATATCCAAATGTTTCAGTCAAAAAAAGGACTTGGCAAAGACAATGTCACCTTGTATTTAAATAACGAATTATCGCCGTTAAGCGCTATTCACGAAGGCTTTCATAACCACGGGGGCAAATAAGCATGAAGATCGCTGTTTTAAGCGGAAAGGGCGGCACTGGCAAAACATTTGTCGCTGTTAATCTCTCATCTGCAGCCTCTCGCGCACAGTATATCGACTGTGATGTCGAGGCGCCTAATGGCCACTTATTTTTTAACCCAATTGAAGAAGAAACCCATGTCGTCAACGTTAAGCGGCCTGTCGTGGACAATGACAAGTGTATTGGCTGCCAGGCATGCGTTGAATTTTGTAATTTCAATGCCCTTGCATATGTGAAAAAGGGTGTCATGGTCTTTGACGATATTTGTCACAGCTGCGGCGGCTGTGCGATGGTTTGCCCACAACATGCCATTACCGAAAGAGATGATCGACTTGGTTTCTATACCATTGGGCACTCTGAAAATGTTACCGTTGTAACGGGGATGATGGACATCGGCAAAATTTCAGGTGTTCCCATTATTAAAGCACTGAATACATTTCATTCTGATCTCACGATTGTGGACTGTCCGCCCGGAAGTGCATGCAGTGTTATTGAAAGTATTGAAGATGCTGACTACTGCATTTTAGTTGCCGAACCGACGACTTTTGGCGTTCATAATTTTAAGATGGTTTACGAATTGGTTAAAGGACTCGGGAAACCATTTGGTGTTGTTCTCAATAAATGTACATCGGATCATAACCCTGCCGAGACATTTTGTCAAAGCGAAGCCATTGCCATTCTCGGCAAAATTGCTTACGATCCAATACTGGGAAAACTGGGTTCAGAGGGAAAAATTGCCGTGCGTCAATTGACTTACTATCAATTATTTTTCAAAGGATTGCTGGATAAAATCATTTGGGAGGTGTCGCATGAAACAAATGCTCATTCTTAG
>JASUSA010000060.1 GCA_030446305.1 Clostridiales bacterium
TGTATATTATTGTGATGATGGCTGTTGTTACGGCATTGGGGATGGTGCCGCTGCTCTATGCGATTGCGCCGGTTTTTGTTGCCTTAATATGTGCAACAATTTATATGCTGTTCGTAATGCGTGCACCCAAGACGGGTGCTGTCTTTGTGATGTCGGTGCTGATGGCTTTTGTGTTCATGGGAGCGAGCTACTATGCTTCGATATGGGTGTTGCTGGTGGGCGTTGTCACAGAAGTGATATTACTGAATGGAGGATATCAATCGCTGAAAAGAGTGAAACTCAGCTACTTGATTTATAGTTTGACAACAGTTGGCCCTTATTTTGGTGTCGTGTTGATGAAAGATGTCTATTTGGCCAAAACGGAAGCGTATTATGGTGCGGAATACGCCGATGCACTGGCGAAGCTTTTACCGCCGTGGGTATTGCTGCCTTTAATGGGTGGAACGATTGTAGCCGCCTTCTTTGGCGCTTTGCTCGGTGAGCGCATACTCAAAAAACATTTTAGAAAAGCGGGCATCGTATAATGGAAAATTTCAATTTCGGCTATACCAATAGTCCTTATTTATGGATGGATCCGAGAAGTAAAGCTTTACTTTTTTTAGCAGCTAATTTTGCCTTGTGGGGGGGAACGAACTATTTCGCGAGCAATCTTTTTTTCGTTTTTATTGTTCTCCTACTCATAAATGGCAAACAAACGCGGATGGCGATGACGGCTTTCGTTATTTATTTTGCGTTTTTAGCGATTGATGTTGTGTTGATATCTAAATTATCTGGAACGTTAAGCATTCTTTTATTGACGATATTTCGCGTTACCAGGCTTTACATGCCGGTTATTTGCGCGGCGATTCTCTTGATTCGCACGACCACGGTCAGTGAGTTCGTCGCCGCGTTTAAAAGAATGGGATTGTCGGATAAGATTATTATTCCCTTTAGTGTGATGTTCCGGTTCTTTCCGACCTTAGGGGAAGAATGGCGGAATATACGCAATGCAATGCGATTTAGAGGCATACGGTTTGACTGGCAATCCATCATGTTGTCACCGATAAAAACATTGGAGTATGTCATTGTCCCCCTGCTTATGTCGACCGTTAAAATATCCGGCGACCTTTCAGCGGCATCAATTTCCAGAGGATTGGGCGGGCCTAAAGAAAGAACATGCTTTAAGCAAATACGATTTGGGATCTTAGATTATGGTGTGGTAATCCTATCGTCGATCTTTATGATTTTTACAATACTGAACGGCGTGTAGTGATTGCTTGACGCATTTCTTTAATGAAAGGGGGAACAATGATTAAATTCATCAATGCCAGTTTTATGTATGAAGAAATAAGCGAAGTCGGCGAAAAAGAGTACCGAGCGGCCACGGGCATTAAAAATATCAATCTTCATATAAAAGAGGGCGAGTGTCTTGTTCTGTGTGGTGTCAGTGGATGTGGCAAAACGAGCTTAAGTAGGATGATTAACGGACTGATTCCTCATTTTTATCATGGCAGTTTGGAAGGTGAAGTACTGGCGAATGAGGTGAACATGTCCCAACAGGCCATTGCCAAAACCGCAGAAAAGGTTGGCTCGGTCTTTCAAAACCCAAGGACGCAGTTTTTTAATGTTGATACAACCAGTGAGCTGGCCTTTGGCTGTGAGAATCTCGGTGTGGCGGTTAATGAAATTGGTGCAAGAATTGAAGAGGCTAGCGAAAAACTGAATTTGAAACATTTAATGGATCGGAGCATTTTCGAATTGTCCGGCGGCGAGAAACAACGGATTGCCTGCGGTTCCGTTTATGCCACCCATCCGGATATATTTGTTATGGATGAGCCTTCATCAAGCCTTGATAAAAGCTCTATTATTCAGTTGAAAGGCGTGATTGAAACGCTCAAAAAAATGGGTAAAACAGTCATTATTGCTGAGCATCGTCTTCACTACCTGAGAGATGTGGCGGATCGTTTTGTGTATATGCAAGAAGGGGAAATTAAGTCTGTATACGACAGAGAGGATTTTCTAAAACTTAGTCTTGACGCTTTAACGTCAAAAGGATTGAGGACACTTGACTTAAATTCTTTGAAAGCGCTGCCGATTACTCATCATGATAAAAAACCGAGTATCACGATCAAGCATTTATCTTTCAGCCGAGGTAAAAGAGAAATATTAAACATTGAATCACTGGCACTGTTTCAGCATGAAATAGTTGCTTTAATCGGTGATAACGGTGCCGGAAAGACGACTTTGGCACATTGTCTCTGCGGTCTTGAAAAGTTCAAAGGTGTGATTGAGATTGACGGAAAAGTTCAAAAAAATAAAGACCTGACGGCTAGAAGTTTTATGGTTATGCAAGATGTTAATGCGCAATTGTTTACAGAAAGCGTGGCGGAAGAGCTGCTGTTAAACATCGAAGAGCCCGACAAAGAAAAGGTCGACAAACTGCTGAAGGCATTAAATCTAGAGGCACATAGAGAAAGGCATCCCATGGCGCTCTCAGGCGGTCAAAAACAGCGCGTCGCCATTGCAAGTGCGATGATGGCCGGAAAGGACATGCTCATTTATGATGAACCAACCAGTGGTCTGGATTGGGATAATATGAATCGAATGAGTGAGTTGATACGGGACACTGAGAAGAACACATTGTGTACGATGATTATCACACACGATCCCGAACTGATCTTTAAGACTTGTGATCGCGTAATTCATCTCAAGAATGGCCAAGTGTTTGATTCATATCCAGTCGATAATGAAGGCGTCGAGAAAATTAAAAAGTATTTTATAGGTTAATTTTAATGGCTTGAGTCAGCGCGATGTGTTTGTAGATCTCTTTTTTACATCAGTCTGATTTTTGGGGCCATAATAGTATTGACAATGACCTTGTTAAGCTATTGACAGGCATTTTTGCTATGTTATAATGAGAATGATAATCAACATCAATTAAATCAACCCTTGAAAGACGTCCTTTGGCGTCTTTCGCTGTTTATAGGAACCGACGCTTGCGTCGGTAGCGGGGAGGGCGAATGATAAAAGAACGTATGAGCAGGGAAGATAGATTGGTTGCAATACGCCAAATTGCTGCAGATGTTTTTCTAAAAAAAGGTTACCGATTCACAACGATGGAAGATATTGTCCAAGCAACGGGACTGTCAAAGGGAGGCCTATACTATTATTACAAAAACACTTCCGAAATCCTTATTGACATTATGGATCGAGGCAATGTCACCTTTGTGGAAACCAGCGCCTATTTTAAAGCACTTGCAAAAGAAGAAGATTACGAGGCGGCTTTAGAAATTATGCTTTCAGCTATTATTGAAAAATTCAGCGTGGCAACAGACAGCCGCAAGCTATACCTGATGTTCTGCACAGAAGTGATGTATGATTCGTCCATTAGAGAAGCGTACAACAGACTAGAAAATGATTTCTTTAAAAAGCTGTCAAACATGACGAAAAGAGACATGTGTGGTGACAATGAACCGCTGCGGCTTATTAGCAGGATGGTCAACATTCTGTTGATGGGGCAAAATCTCTTTGAGGATAAAACGCTGTTTATCAATAGGGAAGAAACATTTAGACAGTTTTTCAAACCGCTGCTAAGAGACGCGCTGTCAAAGGCAAAACAATTAAAGGATGCCGAGGCCTATTCTGAAATGACGGCTAAATGAAATCATGCAAATGATGTTGACAAAGATACGCCAAAAGTGATCAAAAGAATAATTAAGGGAGGTAAAAGAAATGGAGCAGACGAGTAGAAAGCTAATGATCCTCGAAGGCAATATGTGGCAAGTCATGTGGCGGCTGTCGTGGCCGGCGGTTTTAGCAATGGTGCTCTATGGCATGAATACCGTATTTGATGCCTTGTTTGTCGGTCGGTTCGTAGGTGAGACGGCACTTGCGGGGATATCACTAGCATATCCACTGACGCAAATCGCTTTGGGTTTTGGGTCGCTGATCGGCGTTGGGGCCGGTTCCGCGCTTAGTATTGCAATTGGTGCCGGAGACCACGATACGCAAAAGAAAGTACTTGGTAATGTGAATTATTTGAACGTTGTGATTGGATTGGTGTTTTCTGTTATTGGCTACGCGTTTGCGGGTGCCTTGGTTCGGATGATGGGCGGTTCTGGTGATGCATTGACATTTGGCGTTACATATTTCAGAGTGACACAGATTGGGGCGATATTTTGGATTGCAGGACTCGCGGGCAATATGGTCGTTCGCGCTGAAGGAAAGATGAAATCAGCCGCTGTGATGATGGCTTCCGGGCTTATCGTTAATGTAATTATCAATTACATTTTAATTGTGCTGATGGATATGGGTGTTGTAGGGGCGGCGATTGGCACCAATATTGGGATGATTGTCTATACGCTTTCATCATTTATCTATTTTAAAAGCGGACGCGCTTCATTTGATGCGAAAGTTTTTAGTTTTAGACGTGACCGGACGATCACGAAAGATATTCTATCCATGGGCATGCCGTCTTTCATTATGACGGTAATGACATTGATACAGGCAGTTGTCGTTATGAATGCGCTTACAAAGTTTGGGACAACGGCAGATGTGGCATTTTATGGGATTGTATACAGACTGTTCACGTTTATGCTAACCCCGATTTTTGGGTTGATGCGTGCATTGCAGCCAGCCATCGGCATTAATTTTGGTGCAAGGCAGTATGAGCGGGTTATCAGTGCCTTCAAGGTGTTTGCTGTAGCGGCGACAGCGTTGATGCTGCCATTCTGGCTCGTTGGCATGACAATGCCTGAATTTGTCCTAAACTTGATGTTGCCTGCAAAAGTTTTTACGGCTTGGGATTTAGGGAATTTTAGAATATTTATGGCGCTGCTGCCGATTATGCCGGTTATTTTTATGGCAATGACGTTTTTCCCGGCGATTAATAATAGTAAGCCGGCGACAATGATGGGGATTGCGAGACAACTGGTCTTCTATGTTCCGGTGATGTTGATTTTGCCAAGGTTTTACGGCGTTCGATGGGTTTATCTCGGTTCCTGTCTGATTGATACAACAATGACACTATGGGTGGTCTATCTTGTTACGAAAGAGTTTGGAAGATTGAGGCGAGGCAAGGTGGCTGCCGCAGTGAATCGAGTAAACGCATAAGACAATTATTTTATTGGAGGGATTGTGAAGAAAATGAAAGAAAAATCAATTTTAAAACGTTTCATCCCTTATATGGGGAACAAAAAGACTTTATTGCCATTGGCACTGGTGCTGTCAGGGGCATCTGCGATATTAAACATGATACCATTTGTCATGGTATGGTATATTGCAAGACAAATACTGTTAAATCCCGCAACAAGTGAACTCACCAATATTGGACTCTATGCATGGTTGGCGTTTGGGACTGCGATTGCAGGCGTCGTGGTTTACTTTTTAGCATTGATGTGTTCTCATTTAGCGGCATTTAGAGTTGAGGTGGGGCTTCAAAAAGTGGGGATGGCAAAGATTATGAATATGCCCATTGGCTTTTTTGATCAACATGCCAGCGGGAAACTTCGTAAAATTGTCAATGACAGTGCCGGAACCACACATACCTTCTTAGCCCATCAATTGCCGGATATGGCGGGAACGGTGTTGTCGCCGATCATATTGCTCGTCTTAATTTTTACAATGAATTGGCGAATGGGCGTGGCTTCATTAATACCAATTATACTAGGCTTTATTACGATGCGATTTATGATGAATAGTAAAGGACAAGAATTTCAGAAACAGTATTATGATGCATTAGAAGAAATGAGCTCCGAATCAGTTGAGTATGTGAGAGGGATTCCGGTTGTTAAAACATTCGGACAATCCATTTATTCATTCAGGAAGTTTTACAACAGCATTATGCATTATAAGGAAATGGTACATGCGTATACTTTATTATGGCGATCACCGATGTCCTTTTACACCATTATTATGCAGTCAGCGGCATTTTTTCTAATTCCGATGGGCATTCTTTTAATTGGCAGCGGCGGTAATATTGCCTTGATATTGGCCGATTATATTTTTTATTTAATGATCTCGCCAATTTTCACGATGTTGTTGATGAAGTCTATGTATTTTCAACAGAATAGTATGATTGCCAAACAGGCGATTGATCGTATTGACAATCTGTTCGAATATCCCGAAATGGTTTACCCTTCATCGCCAATGTCTGTAACCAGTCATACCGTTGAATTTCGGAATGTTGCTTTTGCCTACAATGGCGCTGACAAAAATGCCGTTGACGGCATCAGCTTTAAATTGCAGGAGGGTGAGACCGTTGCACTTGTAGGCGCATCAGGCGGTGGCAAGACGACAATCGCCAGATTAGCGGCCCGATTTTTCGATGTCGATAGAGGCGAAGTGCTTATTGGTGGTGTGAATGTTAAAGCAATAAGCAAGCAAGACTTAATGAATCAGATTTCCTTTGTCTTTCAAAATACACATCTGTATAAGGGAACTTTGAGAGAAAATATTGTATTTGGTAAAGAAGGTGTCACCGAAGAAGCGGTACAAAAAGCCGTGGATCTTTCGCAGTCCAGAACAATCATTGATGCGCAAAAGAACGGCTTAGAAACGGTCATCGGTTCAAAGGGCACTTATCTTTCAGGTGGTGAGCAACAGAGAATCGCACTGGCGAGAGCCATTGTCAAAGATGCGCCGATTGTGCTGCTCGATGAAGCGACGGCTTTTGCAGATCCGGAAAATGAGCACTTGATTCAGAAAGCACTGCATGAACTTAGCAAAGGTAAAACCACATTAATGATTGCACACCGTTTGACCAGTGTAAAAAATGTAGATCGGATATTGGTCATTGACGAAGGACGGATTGTCGAGCAGGGTACGCATGACGCATTAGTTGCTGAGAATGGTCTATACAGCAGGATGTGGCATGAGTATCGGCAATCAGTAGCATGGAAAATAGGGCATGTTGACAGTGCTGTGGAAGATGTCGTGCGCGAGGAGGTCCAATATGCTTAATTATTTTCAAAACGCTTTTGCCATGTCGGAAAAAGGCGCTAAAAATTTAATGAATGCCATTATATTATCAACGATTATGAACATCAGTTTTATGCTGCCGGTGATCTTCGGATTTCAGTTTTTAGATCAAAGCATGCGCGTGATGCTCAATGATTCAGCAAGTGGCATAGGGTCAATCCGTTATTACGCAGTAATGAGTGTTGTTTCGCTGCTGGTGATGTTTGTCATCGCCTATTTTCAGTATGATTCAACTTACACGAGAATTTATGAAGAAAGCGCTAAACGACGCATCAGTCTGGCAGAAACATTGAAAAAATTGCCGTTAGCGTTTTTCGGTAAAAAGGACATTGCCGACTTAAGCGCGACGATTATGGAAGATGCGACGCAGATTGAACAACTGTTTTCACATGCCGTACCCCAAATTTTTGCGGCTGGTATAACACTGGTGATGATGGCAGTAATGATGTTTATTTACAATTGGCGCTTATCGCTTGCTGTTTTTTGGGTGGTACCTGTTGCATTTTTAGTTTTTTATCTTTCTAGAAAGTTTCAGAATAAAGCGCATAAAGAAATTTACGATATCAAGCGCGATATATCGGATAACATTCAAGAAACCTTGGATTCTATTCATGAGATCAAATCCTACAACAGGGAAGACGATTATCGTCAAATTTTAAACAATAAGTTGGACAGTTATGAAGCGTATCTCATTAAATCAGAACTGCTGCTCGGCGCTTTTGTCAATTTTGCTTATACCATTTTAAAACTCGGTCTGCCCAGTGTCATGCTGGTTGGAGGAGCCCTTCTGATTAGAGGTGACGTTAGTGTTTTCACGTACTTAGTGTTTCTTGTGATCACGGCGAGGGTTTATAATCCGATCATGGAGATCGTCGATAATTTAGCCCTGTTGCTCTTCTTGAATGTTCGGATTAATCGGATGAAAGAAATGGATAACATGCCTCGTCAAGAAGGCCGAACAGAATTTTCGCCAAAAGATTATGATATCGTGTTTAAAAATGTGGATTTTTCATATATTGATGGAATCCAAACCTTGAATAAAGTAAGCTTTACAGCAAAACAAGGTGAAGTGACGGCGCTGGTAGGACCGTCAGGCGGCGGGAAATCGACAGTTGCGAAGTTAGCGGCAAGATTTTGGGACATTGACAAAGGTAAAATAACACTTGGCGGAGAAAATATTGCGGGCATTGATCCTGAAACGCTGATGCAATATTATTCGATTGTTTTTCAGGATGTAACGCTATTTAATACCAGTGTCATGGAAAACATACGGCTGGGGAAAAAAGATGCAACTGACGAAGCGGTTAAAGATGCTGCCAGATTAGCAAGATGTGATGAATTTATCAACAAATTGCCGGATGGATACAATACGCTGATTGGCGAAAATGGCGAACGGCTTTCAGGCGGCGAAAGACAACGAATTTCAATTGCAAGAGCGATGTTGAAAGATGCACCGATTATTCTGCTTGATGAAGCAACCGCCTCATTAGATGCAGAGAACGAGAGTAAGATACAAAGTGCGCTCAGCGAATTGGTAAAAAATAAAACGGTTTTGATTATCGCGCATCGCATGCGAACCGTGTCAGGAGCGGATAAAGTAATTGTTATTAAAGACGGTCGGATTAAGGAAATTGGCTCGCCAAGCGACTTGAAAAGACAAAATGGCATTTTTGCAGGGATGCTCAGGACGCAATTGCAGGACGTTTCTAAAATAATGGCATAATTTTAATCAAGGGATTAGAAAAGGCATTGACGTTTTTGATTTTCACCTCTGCTTACGTGGTGAGCAGAGGTTTTCACCGTCTTTGGCCTACCAAAAAAGTAATTACAATAATGAAGGATTAATCAAAATTTATTGAATTCTGGAGGTTGAATTGGCACAGGTTCTTAAAGCGGAAATAAGACAAAATATTTATGATGCTGCGCTCGAGGCGTTCTACGAAAAAGATTTTTTAAGTGCCACCATGAAAGCAATTGCATCGAAAGCAAATATTCCGGTTGGTTTAGTATATTCCTATTATAAAAACAAAGCGGCTCTGTTTGATGAGATCGTTGATACAGTTTTAATTGATATTACGGACATTTTAAGAGAAGAAGAACGTGAAACCGGCAAACCTTCTGATAACTTTGAAAAAGTTGGTGAAAGTACACTGCTCAAATGGTTTGGTGACCATAAAAGAATTGTCATTCTCATGGATAAGAGCAAGGGAACAAAACATGAACAGGCACGAGATGAACTCGTAGCAATCATTGAGGAACATATTCGTACAAGTTTTTCAAAACGCTGTCAAGAGGATTATGAAAGTGCGTTTATGCACATATTAGCAAGTAACTTTGCAGAGAGTATTCTTGAAATTGCAAGGCACTACAAGAGCAAGGAATGGGCACAGGATATGCTGTATTTAGTAAGTAAAGCGTATTTTGAAGGTGTTAACGCTTTATAACCCATGTGAATGAATTGTGATTGGAGAAAGCTCAGATACGGTGAAGTTTTTCAATGGCAAAAGTGTCATTTTTGGTAAGCAGCTTTTTTTTTAGCGAAATATTGAATGCTTATTCAATAATCATATGAGATAAAGCGAACAAGCTTCATTTAACAGATTTTCAGGAACCATTTTCTTCGGCACGAGATCATTCACCAACGCTGCTGCGTTGATGAGCGAATGCCGGGACCTAATGCGCAACCCACGATATGATTAGTTAGAAGGGAGAAACTTATAATGAAAAATGCAACCGACAAAGAGGTAAACAAGGTATTGATGGTTTTCTTTTCAGCAACAGGGAATACAAAGAAAATCGCAGACAGGATTCAGCAAAAACTCGAAGGCATGGAAGTAAAAGTGACAAAGTATGACATTACATCATACCAAGAAAGAAATAAGGTGTTGTCTCTCGATGAATATGATGCGATCTTTTTTGGATTTCCGATCTATTCACTGCGAGCGCCGCGTGTGTGCCGAGAATGGCTTGAGCGCCAAGAGGGCAATGATAAGCTATGCTCTGTCTTCTTTACATATGGCGGATTTGGCAAGGAACCAGCCCATTATTATATAAAAGAACTGCTGACGGAGCGTCGGTTTGTACTCGTTTCAACGGCAGAATTTTTAGGGGCGCATACGTTTAATTACAGCGGATGGCAGGCGGCAGAAGGTAGACCGAACCAATCAGATTTTGAGATGACCGACGATTATGCCGTTCAAACGCTGCAAAAATTTAGAGCTAGAGATGTCAAAACAGTTTGTGATTTCGAAAAAGTCAAGTATACGTCTGAACAGCTTGATCAGGCAGAGCAGTTTCGTTTTCACCTAATAAAACAATTGCCGACGCGTGATGATAAAGCGTGTACAATGTGCATGCTGTGTGAAACGCTTTGTCCAACGAATGCAATGAATGCGCTAAAGGGCACTGCTGATGCAGAAGCCTGTATTGCTTGTTTTAGGTGTATTGCCAACTGCCCGGACAGCGTTTTGCATACGAATGATATTGCTGCTGCATGGGAAAATAAACTAAACATGCACCAGACGACGAAAAAAGCCATTGATCAAATGAAGAGTCAAATATTTCTGTAATGAAGGCAATTGCATCATTGCCTTTCGTGGATCATCCACCTAAAATCGAACGTCAATTTAATCATCATTTGAAGAAAGCCTTCTATTACGCCTAATAAACACATCTGACGCTTGACAAATTCTGTAAAGTACAATATAATCATTATTGCAAATGCGAATTATTTGCATTTGATGCGATGGAAATTTGATATCTTTGCTGAAATAAGGAGAATAGAATAATGATGAAAAAAAGTTTTTTAGGTATAGCAGTCCTCATAATCATTGCTTCATTCGTGATGATGACAGGCTGTGCCAGTAATGAAGCGGCAGCAGAAACTGAAGCTAAGCCGGTTGTTGCAGTGTCCATCATTCCTCAAAAGACGTTTGTTGAAGCAGTTTGCGGGGACGCCGTAGAGGTGATTGCAATGGTTCCTCCAGGAAACAGCCCGGCGAATTATGAGCCGACGCCAAAAGAAATGACGCAGTTTAGCAAAGCGAAAATTTACTTTACAATTGGCGTTCCCACTGAAGAAGCGAACATCATTCCCAAAGCTAATGAAATAGAGGGGATGAAAATCGTTAAGCTTCAAGATGAAGTCTCTAATGCATACGACGATAGAGAGTTGGCACCCGGTAAAAGAGACCCTCATATTTGGCTTTCACCTAAGAGAGCGATTGTAATGGTTCAGGCGATTGCGCGTGAAATGGGGACATTAGATCCCGATCACAAAGAACAGTATGAAGCAAATGCTGATGCATACATTACAGAATTAGAGGCGCTGGATGAACAAATTAGCGATACGCTTAAAACGGTTGAAAACAGAAAATTTATCGTGTTTCATCCGGCATTTGGTTATTTAGCAGATGACTATGGCCTTCAGATGTATGCGCTCGAGCAGGATGGCAAAGAAGCGACGCCTCAGCGATTGGAAGAAATGGTTGACTTGGCAAAACAAGAAAAGATCAAAATCATTTTTTATCAAGCTGAAATCTCCAGTAAACAATCAGAGGCATTTGCTGAAGAAATCGGCGGTGAAACCATTCAATTGGAACCGCTTGAAGCGAACTACATAGACAATCTGAAAAATATGGTTGAACACATGTCAGAGGTAATGCAATGAATGCATTAAATCATACTGACCACAACAAAGCAGTCTGTATTGAAAACTTAATGGTTAAGTATAACGAAACACCTGTTATTTCAGGTGTTTCGCTCAATGTTGAATCTGGGGACTACCTAGGGATTATTGGCCCAAATGGCGGTGGCAAAACGACTTTATTAAAGGCGATCATTGGGTTAATCCCCTATGCATCCGGCAATATAACCGTTTATGGCAAAAAGCCCGGAAAGCTAGGACGTTTGATCAGTTATGTGCCTCAAATGACGACGCTGGAAAGAACGTTCCCGATTACCGTTAGCGAAGTGGTTTTGACGGGAACGCTTAATGCGGCTTTCAAACCATTTCATCAGTACACGAAAAGCGATAAAGAAAAAGCAGATGAATTGTTGCATACCGTTGGGATCTATAAACTGAAAGAGCGAATGATATCTGAATTGTCAGGCGGCGAGTTTCAAAAAATGCTAATTGCAAGGGCGCTTGCTGTCAATCCTAAACTGATGCTGCTCGATGAACCGACAGCAAGTGTCGATGCGAATGCCAGAGACCAGATCTTTTCATTGCTTAATGAACTGAATCGGCATATGACGATTATCTTGGTAACACATGATCTGTCAGCGGTTTCTTCCCATGTCAAAACGCTGGCGTGCCTCAATGGTAAACTGGTCTATCATGGTGTAACAGAGCTAAATGAAGCAGTTGTAAACGCCTTATATGGCTGTCCGATAGATCTCATAGCACATGGTGTACCGCATAGGGTATTGAAAATGCATGAGGAGAGTGAATAAAATGCTGCTATCCATATTGCAATATCAATTTATCCAAAATGCAATCATTGCCAGCATTTTTGCCAGTATCGTATGTGGGATCATCGGGGTCATCATCGTTGAAAAAAAATTGGTGATGATGAGCGGTGGTATTGCCCATACTTCTTATGGCGGTGTAGGATTGGGCTATTTTCTAGGTTTTGAACCGATCATTGGTGCGTTTCTTATCTCTATGCTAGCGGCGCTGGGCATCTGTTTTATCAAAAGAAGGGGCGGTACGCGATCAGATGTTGTGATTGGTCTCTTTTGGTCATTGGGAATGGCACTGGGGATTTTATTTATTGCCTTAATGCCGGGATACCCACCGGATTTATCTTCCTATTTATTTGGAAGCATTCTGTCAGTGACGCGGGCAGATCTTTACTTGATGGCAGGTGTCACACTGATTGTTGTACTCGTCATATCGATACTCTTTCATTATTGGAAAGCATATATGTTTGATGAGGAGTTTGCATATCTCCTTGGCATTAAAACAGCATGGCTTGAATACCTGCTCTTTATACTCATTGCGATGTCCGTTGTCGTACTCATAAGGGTTGTTGGGATCATTCTCGTCCTTGCCTTGTTTACAGCACCCCCTGCCATAGCGGAACGATTGACGAAAAGTTTAAAACTTAGGATGATATTTTCTGTTATGATTGGCAGTGTCTTTTGTTTGATGGGCTTATTTGCATCTTATATCATCAATATTGCATCGGGCGCAGTGATTGTCATTCTTGCGGCAAGTGTTTATCTGATGGTTTATATTGTGACGTCTGTCAAAAAGAGCATGAGAATAAAAAAATCATGCTAAGAAGAAAGACAGCAAAAGTTTCTGATTTGGGTTTAATGCGTTTTCGATAGACACATATGAACCACCATACCAATTGAGTGCTTGACAAGTGAGAGGAACATGTTTTACGATTCGTGGGTGTGCTTTTCTAAATCATTGCAATATAATAGTCTTAAAGAAAAAATGCATTTTAGGAAGCATTAAAAACGGCCGCCAAGCTGTTAGCAATTTAAAGCTAATACTTGGGGCCTTTTTTTTAGTGGTTTTATGTTATTTTTAGGATCAAAATAGAAAACGTCAGAATATAAACGTCAAAATCCAAATGGCATTGCTATTCCATGAGCACGATATCCGATAGATTCGCCTGTTCGGCATTAAAAACTTTTGTAGGCACTTGATGATCCACCAGTGTTTGCATATAATCTCTAAATTTGCAGGCAGCCGGTGAAAGCAGTTTGTTTTTAAGCCAAACCATGTGTACAGAAAGTGTATAGGGTTTATCGACAAAAGAGATAATGGCGCAATTTTTATGTGTTAAAAATGGATTTTTAGCGACGATTGTGATGCCGAGCCCGTTTGATACAAAACCGATCGCAGAATTACATTCTTCAACTTCAAAGGCAATTTTAGGCTTGATTTTTCCATGGAGAGGACACCCTGATCAATGATGCTTTCCGTATCGCTGGAGGCATCATTTATTTGTGTTATAATGCAATTGGATGAAAAAGCGTGGCGTCTGGAATGGAAGCACAGACATCATTACGAAACAAATATTACCGCTTCTTAAATGTTCAGGAGGAAACAGGATGAAAAAATGGATGATCGTACTGGTGGCACTCTTGGTCATCGGGATGGGATATGTGGGTTATCAGCTCCAATATCCGATAGATAACGCGTTTAACAACTTACATACGAAAACAAGTGATTGGCTCAATCGGGGGAGTCGTGCGGGTACTTCTCGGCAGATTACAATATATGATGAGCTAATGGTGAAGCTTGGCAATGCTGTTTACGTGCCGATGACGGTTGATGAATCATTGGGGTACGTACGTTTAAACAAGAGCTTGGCAGGCCAATATAAAATCGTTCATACAGCTTATGGCACGGGTGATTTTCAAAATGGTGTTGTCGAGATTGGCGGTGAACGTTACTTGCTCTTTATGGGGCGTAATACATTTGGTGAAATTGCAAAAGCAGCATTTGTACTGGATGCTAACCATACAGTCGAACTTGAAATACCTGCCCAACCGGTCTTCTTAGTCTATGCAGGTGTAGCGGACGATGCCGAAACGACGCCGATTATGCTGGACAAGTTAAGCCTCTTTGATGCTGACGAGCGCGATATCTCATCGGCGTTTGACTTAAGCGGCGGGAGTATACAATAAACAATTAATTTCGCAGATCAGAAGCGGATGGTGTACGGCGAGGCGTTAATGGTTGCATAAGCCTGATTCTGCCTGTTGATATAAACATTAACCGTTCGTTCAATAACTGGAAAAAATGGATGAATTACTTATAATGGCATTCCCATCTAAATGGCAACATGATATGATAAGCAAAACAGCATGTTAAGTTATTGTAACAGATACTTTTGACCAAATTGAAAAGTTGGAGATTGTGAAATGAAACAAATCAGCAGCTCAGACGTGAAAATTCAAGTAATTGAGCACATACAGCAATACGTCTTGGAGAGACCGATTGAAGCGGAATTGTTAATGAAGCATTTTGACCATATCTTAGAAGGGAATGGCGATGTTTGCTTTGTGAGCGGTGACGCTGGAATTGGAAAGACGACATTTGTTGAAAATGTTGTAAAATCAATGGTTATGAGCGATGTGAATTGCATTTACGGCAAATTTAGAAAACATGAAAGCAAACCGTTTTCAGCAATTTCTGAAGTCGTTGAGAATATGGTGAAACGATTACTGACACTGCCGCTCGCACAATTGGATTCGGTACGTAAGACACTAATCGATACTGTCGGATCAGATATTGCCTTTATTGCTTCGTTAACGCCATATTTACAGAAACTCCTAGTCAATACACCGTTTGAGCCGAATAGGGCTTATGTGATACAGGTCAATCAAGTTGAAAAAGTGTTGTTTGATTTTATGATAGCCGTTTCAGACTATCTTTTCCCAATGATCATTTTTATTGATGATTTACAGTGGGGAGACCGTGCTTCATTAAATGTCCTAGAGTATTTTTGTCAAAATTATCAAAAGGCGAATTGCTTACTGCTCATTACCAATAGGTCTTATGAGACGGCACAATTAAATTTGCTGGAAGCGTGCTTTTCAGATTTTTCGAAGCATCAAATCGGGATCAAACCACTTAGTATTCATCATATTGAAATGTTTTTATCAGCAGTGTTGGGAAAGTCTATTCAAAACAAGAAAAAACTTGGACGCTATCTATACGGTGCAACTTTAGGCAATCCGTTTTTTATTAAAGAAATGCTGTTGGCTTTTATTGATAAAGAATGGGTGTTGTATGATGATGAACGAGAAGGCTGGTCTGTCAATATTGAAATAATTGAAAGCGGTGAGCTGTTGCCCGACGTTCGCACGTTGCTGGTTAGAAAGCTTGAACATTTGAATGCTGATGACTGGATCCTGCTGAATACACTTGCCTGTCTGGATGGGATTGCCTCAGATGCATTTCTGATGAAAATCGTTGGTCTTGAAGAAACTGAAATGCGTGTGAAAACCCATAGGTTGTGTGAAAACGGCCTTATAACGATCGTTGATTCCGATGAAGTTGTTGAGAATGCCGAGCTATCAATCCACATGCATGACATTATTGTTGACCACATATACCGGGGATTGCCTCGAGTGAAAAGGGCTAAGATACATACTGAGATAACTGAGCATATCATTGCAGATCGATCGAAATTCGATTTTAATAGTGGTCAGCTCGCATTGACATCTCAAATAATGCGAGCAGATCCGAAAACATTATTTAAAGATCCTAATGTATGGGTTGTTGAACTCTATCAAATAGGCATAGCCGTCAAAAAAATTACGTTAATTGAGGATGCTTTAAAACTCTTTCAGATGAGTGAAACATTATTGCCCTGCAGTCGCTTTAAAGAAGATCATCTGGCGACAAAGATTCAGTTTGAACTTGGAGAATGTGAATTCCTTTTAGAAAAATACGAGCAGGCAGATAAGCGGTTTCAAAATTTGATGAGGACATGTCAATCAGAGGAGGCGTTAATTGACGTAAAGTGTAAATATATGGATCTGCTTATTCACAGTGGGCGATCACACGAAGTGATTGATATGGGGCGAGACGTCCTTAAGGATTTAGATTTTGACTTAACAACGAGGGATTTTGTTTCAGAAACGGTGCGTATAAAGCAGCTTTTTTCAAAAGATATGATTGAGACACTTCATAGATCGCCAGCAATTGAAGATGCACGAATACTCTATACGCTCAATATTCTTACAAAGCTGGCGCCCGTTTCCTATGTGACGGACAGTAAACTCTTTCTCTTTATCCTACTCAAAATTGGAGAAATATCTGCCGTTAATGGGCGTTCTGACTATGCGCCAATCGGCTATGCCGGTATAAGCTTTATCCAATATAATTTTTGGAAAGATTATCATAATGGCAAACGCTTGATGCAGATCGCGCTTGATATGCTGGAAAATACAACGGCAATATGGACAAAATCCATTGTTCATTTTTTAAGCGGTTCATTTCTAAAGCACCGTTCTGCTCCAATTGCTGATACAATAGCGGATTCCATGAGTTCGATTGATGAGGGACTGCTTTCGGGATATTATGTTTATTGCGGCTATAGTGTGACGGGGCTTCTCAATGCGAAGTATGTGATGGGAACGCCATTGACTTTATTGCGTAAAGAAATAGCGCAATTTAAGGAAAAAATGACATGGATGGATCGCATCACGCTGAATTATATTTGTGAAACCCATGAACTTCATATTGATTGTTTATTAAAGGATCTGTCAGATGCGGATGAAGAGCAGGCGGTTATAAACGAGCCAGTGCCGAGCAGAACAAAATTGCTGACGAAAGCATTATTTAAACTTCAAAGACTCTATCTTGAAGGCAATTGGTCTGCGGCTATTCATGTAACAAAGCAAATTGAAGCGGCAGATAAACTGCTGAACGGTACGGTTTTGTATCCGGATATTCTCTTGTATCGCGTTTTAACAAGAGCTGCTGTACATGCGGACTATCCGGAAGATGTGCAACAGCAAAATTTGAGCACGATGAAAATGCTGATAGACGAATTTGAAGAATGGAACGTTCACTATGCAGAAAACCATTATGCGCGGATGTGTTTGGCAAAAGCAGCCTATCAAAAGTGCTTGCAGCCCGATGCTCGCTTGGATCAATGGTACAATGAGGCGATTGAAAGCAGTGAACGCAATGGTCAAATTCATATGCTGGCTTTAAGCAATTTACTTGCAGCACGGTATCATGAGAAGGGGCATAAACGCTCAAACTTTTATGCTCAAGAAGCGGCGCACTGTTTTCGCAAATGGGGTGCCAAGAAGATTGCTGAACGGGTTCGAAAGGAATTTTTATTAGAAGATGTTGGCATTCAGCAAGGGGAAAAACAACGTTTTGCCACACCGGAAAAATCAGCACATGCAATTCGCCTTACGAATGAACAAGTTCTTGTTCAGCTGGAACAAAAGGATGATGAACAAAGTCTTATTCATTTACTCAATTACTTGTCGCAATACAGTCGTGCCGAATATGCGGCGATTTTACTGGAAAAATCAGATATGATGTATTTGAAATATGAATGTAAGTTCGATAAAGCGGTTATGATTCATAAAGTTTCGGTAAACATTAATCACGTGAGTCATTTGTCTCGAAAGATTATTCGCTATGCTGCTCGAACAGATGAGACATTTATCTTAAGTGAAAACAGACTTAGCAGTATTGTCGCTTTTGACCCATACATCATGTCTTTTGAAGCGATTGATATCGTTTGCGTACCGATTAAGCACGAAGGCGTACTCGTGGGATTATGCTATTTTGAAAAATTGAAAGATGATTTCGATCCGAATTTTATAAAACAGATCAATATGATGGTATCCTTACTCATGCTTAAAAATATGGTGAAACTCAACGCCGCACCAACACTGTTGTCTCAAAGCAAATCAAAACAATTACTAACGGGAAGGGAACAAGAGGTGCTGGCATTACTTGTGGCGGGGTTATCGAATTCAGAAATCAGTCAAAAACTCTATATAACCCTGGGAACCGTTAAAAATCATTTGAGCAATATTTATAGTAAATTGGGTGTAGACAGTCGCATTCAAGCGGTCATAAAGGCAAAAGAGATCGGTGTGATCTCAGATTAATTTAGATTAACCATTTGATTATGACCGAAGAAATGCTAAATTTAGATGATACAAGTATGGTATCAAATGAAACACAAACCATTCGTCATTAATAAAGGAAAAGCCCCCTAAGTGTGCATCGAGCATGAGCAACTGCTCAGAAAGCACTTAGGGGGCTTTGTGTTTTTAATGTGTATTAGCTCAGGCGGCTATGGCTCAACAACCGTGACGGTCAGGTCTGGGTCTGTTGTTGATGTTGCCGTTGTATAATACCAGTTGCCGGTTGGCGGTGTTGGATTATCTGTCTGATTGAAATAGTAAATATAATCTGTTCCTTCGGAGATATTGGTGATATTCCATTCATCACCCCATCCATCGTCGTACCAATGAATGAGATAGGTATCATCTGCGGATTTGACGAAAATGTAACTTGGCTTTCCATTATCCATACCATCGTAAGTATAAATGCCGTTCCCCGGGACATTGGATGGTGTGCCGTCGCCATTATAGAAAATGTCGTATCCGACGACTTCGATGTCAGCATAAGGCGATTTACGGATGGTATCCGTAACCGTATCACCGACGTTGTTATCTTGATCGGTTAAGAAACAGCTTATTGTAATGGTACCATCTGATAAACCACTGGTATCTATGTTTCCAATTCGCTCGCTTGATGCTGAAACAGTTCCGTTACCGGTGATAGGTGTTCCGCCTTGATTGCTGGACACCGTGTATGCATACGTTGTACCGACCTCGGCACTTGTAAAGTCAAACGCGATGGCGCTGCGGTTCTGCGGATGAATATTGCTTTGATAAAATGAAACACTGTAACCGCTTGGGGCGGTTGTATCTTTTACAACGGTATCTGTGCTCAGCGAACCTTCGTTTAATGCGGCATCCGTGAGGGTCACTGAAAGGGTTAAAGTACCATCCGGCAGTGTACTGACATCAATATTTGATGTCAGTTGATTTTCACTGGTAATGGTCATGCTGTCAGTGAGATCTGTACCACCGCCGTCACTGTTGATCGTATAGTGACAGGTCGTTCCAAGCTCTGCATTGCTTAGCGCAAAGCTAAACTGATTGAGATTAGTTGTATTGATACGGGTTTGATCAATGCTGACGCCATAGCCTGTTGGCAATACGACATCTTTATCGACATTGGCCGTGACATCACTGCCAACGTGGCCAACCGCATCGGTGAGTGCTGCTGTAACGGTCAATGTTCCGTCTGAAAGTGTTGAGACATCAATCGAAGCAACTTGTTGATCTTCGGCAGTAATGGTTCCGGAATCTGTAATGGTCTCAACACCGCTGTCACTGATAATCGTATAGGTATAAGTAGCCCCAATTTCAGCACTGGCAAAGCTTAAGGAAACAGCATTTTTATTGGTGTTGTTAACGTAATTTTGATCAAATTGAATACTGTAACCAGATGGTGGCTCTGCATCTTTCGTGACGGTGTCCGTTATCGTATTCCCAGTGTTTAAGGCAGTATCTTTCAGAGCGATGTCGAGTGTCAGAATACCGTCTGGCAAAGTGCTGACGTTAATGCCGCTGATCTGCTGATCGCTGCTTGTGATCAGTATGCTGCCGGTGACATCTGTTCCGCCGCCATCACTGCTGATGGTATAGGTACAAGTTGCGCCGACTTCGGCCCCATTGAGTGTAAAGGTGAAATTTGTATGATTTGTATCGTCGACATTCGCAAGGTCAATCGATACACCATAACCGACTGGTGCGATAACGTCTTTCTGAGTCGTATTGGTAACGTTGCTGCCGATATTGCCGAATGCGTCACTCAGTTTAACAGCAAGTGTTAAGATACCGTCAGGCAGTGTGCTGACGTTGATCCCGGTGATTTGTTGATCGGTACTGGTAACCGTACCTGTATCGGTAATGGTGCCACCGCCGCCATCACTGACGATGGTGTATTCGTATTGTGTACCTACTTCGGCATTAGTGAAAGTGAATGCAATGTTCGTTTGGTTGTCTGCATTGACAGGTGCATCAAAAGCAGCGCTATAACCGCTCGGTATTGTCGTATCTTTCGTAACCTGATCTGAAACAGCCGTGCTGGTGTTTAGAGCGTCATCGGTCAGTGTGACGGAAAGGGCTAGAAGGCCGTCCGGCAAAGTAGTGACGTCAATCTCTGTTATTTGTTGATTGGCACTCACAACCGCACCAGTGCCTGTAACCGTTCCTGCACCGCCGTCACTGGTGATGGTATAGGCATATTGTGTACCGACTTCTGCGCTTGTGAAAGTGAAGGAGAAGGCATCTTGATTCCCCGTATTAATTTGGGCCTCATCAATTGCAACTATATGACCGCTAGGCATCACTGTATCCTTTTCAGTGGTATCCGTTATGGTACTGCCGTTGTTTTGAGCTGTATCGCTTAAGAAGACGGATAGTGTTAATGTGCCATCAGATAGACCACTCACATTGAGACTTGTCATTTGCTGATCGCTGCTTGTGATCAGTGCGTTGCCTGTGACAGGTGTACCGCCGCCACTGCTGCTGATGGTATAGAAACAAGTGGCGTCGACTTCTGCATGATCGAATGTGAAGGCGAATGATGCTTCATTAGTGAGGTTTACATAGGCAAGGTCAATACTGATACCATAGCCGGACGGCGCGACGATATCCTTAAGAATAGTATCTGTTGCCTCACTGCCGACGTTGCCGGAAGCATCGGTGAGTGTAACGGAAAGGGTTAAAATCCCATCCGGTAAAGCACTGACGTCAATATTTGTCAACTGGTCGGTAGCCGTTGCAATTGTTCCCGTATTTGTAACGGTTCCTGCACCGCCGTCACTGATGATGGTATAGGCATACTGTGTGCCGACCTCAGCACTTGCAAAGGTGAAGGACAGTGTATTTTGGTTGCCGGTATTAATGGCTGTAGGGTCAATGGCAACGCTGTAACCGTTAGGTGCAGTCGTGTCTTTTGTAACAATATCCGATGTTATTGATCCGTCATTTTGAGCGGGATCTCTGAGTATGACAGATAAGGTTAAATCACCATCCGGCAGCGAACTGACGTCAATACCGGAAATTTGCTCCGTTGCATTTGATACTGTTATATTGCCGGTGACATCTGTTCCGCCGCCACTGCTGCTGACGGTGAAGAAACAGGTCGTGCCAATTTCAGCACTGCTTAATGTAAAGGTGAAATTCGTGTGGTTAGTGACATCAATGCTCGGAATATCAATGTTCACGGTGTAGCCGGCAGGTGCGATAACGTCTTTCTGAGTCGTATTGGTAACGTTGCTGCCAATATTGCCGAATGCGTCTGTCAGTTTAACGGCAAGTGTTAAGATGCCGTCAGGTAGTGTGCTGACGTTGATCCCGGTGATTTGTTGACCGATACTGGTAACCGTGCCCGTATTGGTAATGGTGCTACCGCCGCCATCACTGACGATGGTATATTCGTATTGTGTACCTACCTCGGCATTTGCGAAAGTGAATGCAATGTTCGTTTGGTTGTCTGCATTGACAGGTGCATCAAAAGCAGCGCTGTAACCGCTCGGTATTGTCGTATCTTTTGTAACCTGATCTGAAACAGCCATGCTGGTGTTAAGAGCATCATCAGTCAGTGTGACGGAAAGGGCTAGAAGGCCGTCCGGCAAAGCAGTGACGTCAATCCCTGCTATCTGCTGATTGGCACTCACAACCGCACCAGTGCCTGTAACGGTTCCGGCACCGCCGTCACTGCTGATGGTATAGGCATATTGTGTACTGACTTCTGCGCTTGTGAAAGTGAAGGAGAAGGCATCTTGATTCCCCGTATTGATTTGGGCCTCATCAATTGCAACTGTATGACCGCTAGGCATTACTGTATCCTTTTCAGTGGTATCCGTTATGGTACTGCCGTCGTTTTGAGCTGTATCGCTTAAGAAGACGGATAGTGTCAACGTGCCGTCAGATAAGCCACTGACATCAAGACTTGAAATTTGCTGATTGGTACTGGTGACGAGGACATTACCGGTGATA
>JASUSA010000061.1 GCA_030446305.1 Clostridiales bacterium
ACCGCGAAAATGTGAAGGCGAAAATCGGTTTGTGGGATTGAAGCAATACCACGAATCTTATTGAAATAAGAAGATTTGAGCTTTAAGCGTTTTTGCGGATAGTTTAACCGCGAAAATGTGAAGGCGAAAATCGGTTTGTTATCAGACTGTTATTGTGGGTCTTGGAAAGTTCGAATGATATAAATAAGGCCTTTTGCATGTCTTGTTTCAAAAATATGTGCAAAAATTTCAACGGGAACGATGTCACCATTACGTTTTAAAAAGATTGATGTGAAATGAAGACTTTTATTTTCATGAATAAGGCTTTGGCGAACGAGCTGCGCTTCTGTCTGGTATTCAATATCTGCCAGCACCATCTTTTGTTTAATCATTTCATCCAGTGAATAATCCAGCAATTCACAAACATACTTATTGCAGTTTAATATTCTGTGTGTATTGTTCTCAGGTCTTGCTTTCATGATCAGGATTCCAAGCTTCATATTCTCAAAGGCTTGACTCAGGCAGTAATCAGAGCCAACCATGTAATTGAGGCTCTCAATATCTGAATGAACCGCAATGACTTCAAGCAATGCATATTTTTCAGAATTGCTTTCAAAGCGATGTGCAAAGAATTCAATAAAGCGAAGCGAGGTTTCCGGCTCCATTGGCAGTATACAATGGCGATATTCGCCGTTAAATGCGTACTGATTCAAAATGTTGGAGAGTCCCGGAAGAAGATGGAAAATTTCTGGCATGGATTGGCTTCGGTTTTCTAGAAACTTTAAGAAAGACTTTGAAGCGAATACCGTTTTTTCCTCAGCTATTGCGACGATAGCATAACCGAACTTCGACTGTTCGAAAGCGTCGTAAATGAGGTTGTATTCGTTGAAACGCATTGGAATTTGTGCATGTGTATTGAGCTTGCTGCGAATGGTACTGTATACGGAACCCTTTGTAAAGTCATAGCAATTTAGCCACTCTGGTGGAATGCGTTGTGCCGCCACATAAAGGATTTCGAGTTCACAGTTCAATACTTCAGAAAGCTTTGACATGAGTTCATCGCTAATGTTGATTTCTTCGGCATTTTCAATTTTGCTGATGTAGGAATGGCTTACCCCGAGAAGTGCCGCGAGTTCTCTCTGGCTGTATTTGCCTTGACGCAATTCTTTAATGAGCGTACCGAGCATGTTTCACTTCCTTCATTATATAATTGCACGTCATCGTGGTGGCCAGATGGGACGTGTGCTGTGTTAGAACACTCGGTGACGTCTTTCTATCATTATATCAGACTATTGACGAATTGCTTTATGTAAACGATAATTTACAATGAAAAACCATGAAATACCACTGTTTTTCATATTAAATCAAATCACTCCAAAGTGGAGGTAATAAACTGAATCAAAGAATTGAGGCAATTTCCTTAATTGCCAGCGCATGAAACCTATTGAATAAATATATTGAAAAATTATAACGTGAATGGTTGTGGTTAGATGCTGTATTTTGTATAATTGAGAGGGCGAACACAAAATGTGAACAATATTAAATTATCGAACAACTGTACACAAATCGTGTCCAACGATGCGGCAGTTGATGGAGGGAGAAATGAATATTCTTAAAAGGCGCTTATCGGCAAAGCTTGTCTCGCTGACGATAAGCTTGGTGCTCGTGATTGTAGCAACTGTGAGCATTATTAGTTATTTTAGTGCAGCCACTGCGATTGAAAACGAAGTTGAAGGAAAGCTAATCGCTCAAATTGATAGCTTGGTGACACTGCTGGAAAAGGATCAGCGTAATGTCGAATCAATGTTGCAGGTACTGGGAACTTTTCCAGTGATTGAAAATCTTGATCTTACATATAATGATTCATTGAATGAAGCCGGCGCATATTTAAGCAATTACTTAGAAGCCAATCAAGCGTTGATTGAAACGCTCTTTATCGCATCGAAAGATGGGATCGTACGTGTCGATGCTTCTGGGGGGCAAAGTGTTGGCGTGAGCATTGCAGATAGAGAATACTACAAGAAAGCCCTTGAAGGCAGGGCAACGTGGTCGGAAATATTATCCTCAAAGTTAACTGGGAAACCTGTACGCGCCTATATTTATCCAATATATGACACCGATGGCCGCATGACGGCACTTTTAGGCGCTTCTGTTAAATTGGATTCGATGACCAATTTAGTCGATAGCGTGAAGATAGGCGAATCCGGCTATGCTTATCTCGTCGACAGCGATGGGCTGATTATTGCACATCCAAACGCTGATTATGTGATGAATAAGACCATTTATGACTTTGGAATACCTGAATTAACAGCGGCGGCGCCAGATATGCTCATGGGGAACGCAAACCGCGTATCCTATACTTATGATGGTATATCAAAATTGGATATCTATCGAGGTTTTGATACCTTTGCCGTGAATGTGAATGCTGTGAAATCGGAATACCTTGCCCCTGTAGCGACGATGCAAAAACGTATTATTTTATCGGGTGTTGTCATGTTTATCATTGGCGGTCTCTTTGCGTATATTATTTCGCGCTATATTACAAAGCGCATCAATCATGTCAATGATAAAATGGCGCTAATTGGTAATGGCGATTTAACCATTGAACTCAGTTATGACAAAGATGGCGATGAGCTGCACCAGATAGCGGCATCTCTGATGCAAATGACCGAAGCGTTTCGCAAGCTCGTGACAGAAATTATCTATTCGACAGAAATTGTTTCCACATCAAGTCAGCAACTGGCGGCTTCTGCAGAAGAAGGGGGAAAATCTGCTACAGAAGTAACGGCATCAATTCAGCAAATTTCGTGTGGTTCTGACCAGCAGGCGGCAGATATTCAGAAAACGCAGCAACTGGTTGACAATATGAAAACGACATTAAATGTCGCAAGTGATGACAGTATTAAAATGAGCGATGAGGCAAATCGCGTCAGAGAAGTAGCAGAAGAAAGTCATACATCCATGCAGATGACGATTGATAAAATGGCGACAATTAAAGAGAGCAGTCAAATGACAAATCAAGTCATTAACAATCTCAATGCACAATCGGATCAGATTAATGAAATTACGGCGATGATTTCGGCAATAGCCGATCAAACCAATTTACTTGCTCTAAACGCCGCAATTGAGGCTGCCAGAGCTGGTGAGGCAGGTAGAGGATTTGCTGTTGTTGCTGAGGAGATCCGCAAGCTGGCAACGGATTCACAAAACTCGGCCAATGGCATAACCGCATTAATCAATGATATTCAGGTGGAAATTTCGGAAGCAAACCGATACACAGAGCGTGAACGAATGGCCATTAATGAGGGTGAACATGCAATTCAAGAAGCTGGCAAAGCGTTTGAAGACATCATTTACAATATCAGACAAACCGCAGAAGGCGCTTTAAAACTGCAAAATGAAATTGCCAATGCAGATCATTTGGGAGACGGGGTGAAAGATTCCATTGATCGCATTACAGAAGTAATGCTGGAATCAGGTAATTTTATTCAAGAAGTTTCGGCATCAACAGAAGAGCAAACCGCGGTATCCGAGGAAATTGCAGCTTCATCGGAACACCTTGCTGAGATTGCTCAGAAATTGCTTGAGGAAGTAAGTCAATTCACGGTGTAAAAATTAATAGCGTATAACTGTATCAATGAAGAAGATCACGCCATTTGCTGCTTATGGACAACAGATGGCGTGACTCTTTTTATGGAAACCGCCTATACAGGATCGCTTGCTGCTGCCTAAATTATTTTCAGAAAATTTGGGGTCTTTGATTTTTTGTAATAACCAAAAAAAAGACTACACAAAAAGAAAATTCTATGGCATAATAGACAAGTACCCAATGCGCGAGATTAACTCAGTTGGTAGAGTGTTTCCTTGACGTGGAAAAAGTCAGGGGTTCGAGTCCCTTATCTCGCACCATTTAAAACAGCCAAATTTCAATTAGAAATTTGGCTGTTTTTTAATGCCGCAAATCTTATTGAAGTAAGAAGTTTTGAGCTTTAAGCGTTTTTGCGGATGATTCTGCCGCGAAAATGTGAAGGCGAAAAACGGTTGATTATCGGATACAATTCTTTCTGCCGAGAAAATGCTGATTTTGATTTACCACATAACTTTGGGTATAATTAAGTAAGAAAATTGCAGCATTACATTTAGTTGATCATTCATGACAATCGGTTGAATTTTCGGATGATGAAAATATCAATATGGTCGTGAAAGGATTATAATATGAATGATGCAATTTTCTCAATGGAAAAAGAAGTAAAAAATAAGCGCAAAAGAAAAAAGAATTATAAAAACAAGATAAAAGAAGAAATAAAAGAAGAACAATAAAGAGATAAATAATATAAAAGAAATAGGCTAACTGGCAAAATAGACGCAGAGAAAGGACACGTATATAAGATGAAAAATACTGTGATAAAATCGGAATGGATTGAAATACTGTTAAACGTGCTCCAAGAACTCGCCGAGATACCAGAAGCTGAAGTCGAACGATTTGTGTGCAAGCTCAAGGTTGCCAGCGTGGCGAAAAACGAACATTTTATTGCCGTTGGAGAGCGAACGGATAAAGTGGCGTTTATCGCGGAAGGGCTTTTTCGTGTTTATTATTTATCGGATTCCGGCAAAGAAAACTGTCTGGTTTTTAGAGAGGGTGGGCGCTTTCTATCTGCCTACAATTCACTGTTGGACAATGCCGTTTCAAGATATTCATTTCAAGCGCTTGAAGACAGTATTCTCTTATATATATCGTTGGCAGATTATGCAATCCTGTTGGAGGGCGATGAATGCTGGCAACGTGTGATTTCTAAATACTTCCAAATGCTTTTTGTTGAAAAAGAAGAGCGAGAAGTTGCTTTTCTCAGTGCTGATGCCCAGCAGCGCTACCAGTTGTTTATTCGTAAATATCCCAATTTGTCAGGACGAATTTCGCAATACCATATTGCTTCGTATTTGGGCATAACACCTGAAGCGCTCAGTAGAATACGGAAAAAGCTAATTGATGTAGATCAATGACAGCCGTTTTCACCTCAATTATAATATTTTCAAATACCCAATAGAAATGAGATGAAAATATTATGAAGTACAAAGCGGAAAATTTTGATAAAGTACAGCATTTATATCAAGAAACTGGATTTAATGATCATCAGCTCCACAGTACCATACGATTTAAGGGCAAGATCAATGAAGCTATTCTTCGAAAAGCAGTGATGCTGCTGCTGGATACAGTACCAATTTTATCTTGTGCGTATCGACATGATAATGGCAGAGATTATTGGAAAAAAGTGAAGATTGTCGATGATCGAGATGCATTTCTCGTCGTGCACGATCAACGAACGTTTGACTATTTTTCGACTTCGAAACTCAATGCACTGAATGCCCCTCAGATCAATGTGTGTCTGTATGCAGCTGAGAATGATACAATTGGCATTATTATGAATCACATGGTGAGTGATGCAGCTGGATTTAAACAATGCCTTTATTTACTGGCGCAATACTATTCAAACCTTATGGTATCACCTTATTATCGTCCTAACGATAAAATTTATGGTGATCGAAGCTTACGCGACATCATGAAGTGCATACCGATCAGAAAGCGTATCAAATCTTTGCTGTTTCAAAACAAAGAGAGCAATCGCGTCAATATGGCAAGTTTTCCCCTAAGTGATGATCCACATGTTTTTCCCTTTATTTTGACGAGGGAGCTGGATTCTGAAAAATACAGTCAAATCAAAGCATATTGCAAGACAAATGCTGTAACAGTCAATGATGTCGTTCTCGCTGCATATTATCGGGCACTTGTCAAAATACTTCAAGTGAAGACTGAATTCTTTCAGATGCCAATTATGGTGGATATGCGAAGGTATTTAGGCCATAAAGAGTTCGTTGCACTTAGCAACTTCTCCTCAACGGTAATCATGGACATTGCAGTTGATGCCAATGAAAGCTTTGATGAGACCGTTTTCAAAATCAATCGTGAAATGATGCGAAAAAAGGCAACGGATATTGGCGTCAACGGTCTTGTAAAACTCCAATTGATTTTTAAAATGCTTGGGGAAAAACAAGGATTTAGGACGGTCAAGAACCATTTAAACAATCCACCGATTTGCATGACAAATGTTGGTGCCATTGATGATTCAAAACTGATATTTAGAGGTGCTGTAGTAGAAAATGCTTTTGTCTGCGGTTCTATTAAATATCGGCCTCATTTTCAAGTCGCTTTGAGCGGTTTTCAGGAGACGCTGACACTCAGCAGCAATTTATATGGCAGTCGACAGGACTACGATCGCATTTTAGATTTTTTATCAGTAGTGGAAGGTGAACTGCCCATCATCGAATATTCTGCAAAAAGTGCATTCGCTAAAGCGTAGTATTTAAACGTTCATCACCGAACAATCATCAAATAATCATTGAACGATCATTGAACGATCATTGAACGAAATACAGCATCAATGATCGTTGGATGAAACAATGAACTCCATAGAACGATGGCATATGACGCTCTCTACGTCCACAATGCCATCGTTGTGTATTTTAAGGGGGATTAGCTTAAATAAGGTAATTGCATTATTCAAATTTTTAGCCACTTTCTACAATATATATAACTTGCGAAAGACGTGAATTCAACATATTGTATGGGTGGTTCAACTAGAGGCTATTGTTCAATTTCCTTACATGTCTATTGACGGAAAATGCGGTATAATAGTAATATCTTTGGAGTTTGGGAAAGGAAGAAGCGATGGAAGATATTAATTTTAAGCTGCACATTCCGTTTGGGGATCCCGGATTGATCGTTATGGAAAATTGCAAGGATTTTGGCGATGCGATTGATCGGTATTTATTGGATGAACGGCTGAGGTGCGGATTGGATGCCGAGGTATTGCCAGAAACCTTTATCATCAAACATGATGAAGTGCGTTTTTCAAATGGTGAGGGAAAAGTTTTTATTGAGGAAACTGTCCGTGGAAAAGATATCTACATTTTAACGGATATTGGGAACTATAGCTTAACGTACAAAATGCACGGCTTTATTAATCACAAGAGTCCAGATGACCATCTACAGGATTTAAAGCGCGTTCTTTCGGCGATGGCGGGAAAAGCCAGAAGGATAACGCTGATGATGCCCCTTCTTTATGCATCTAGGCAGCACAGTCGCAAGGGACGGGAATCGCTTGACTGCGCCATGGCATTGCAAGAGCTTGAAAAGCTTGGCATTGATGATATTATTACATTTGATGCACATGATCCGACGATTCAGAATGCGATACCACTCATTTCTTTTGAAAATCTTTACCCTACATTTGAAATTGTCAAATCAATTCTCTGTCATGAAAAGGCGGTTTTGGATGATCCGTCAAACATGCTTATCGTCAGCCCTGATACAGGTGCAATGGATCGTGCGATTTATTACTCCAGCGTACTCAGCATTGATATTGGGCTCTTTTATAAGCGAAGGGATCACAGCCGCGTCGTGCATGGCCGCAATCCAATTGTTCAGCACGAATACATTGGACAGGACGTTACGGGCAAAAATATTCTTATCGTCGATGATATGATTGCCTCAGGAGAATCCGTCTTTGACATTGCGCTTGAACTGAAAAAACGAAAAGCAGGCAAAATCTTTATTGCAACGACGTTTGCACTGTTTACAGACGGCATTTCGAAATTTACGAAATTCTACGATGAGGGATTAATTGATCGCGTTTATACAACGAATTTATCTTACCTTCAAGAAGATGCCAAAAAGGCGCCTTGGCTAACCATTGTCGATATGTCCGAATATATTGCCAAAATGATTAATCGACTGAATTTTGACATTTCGATTGGTGATCTCATTGACGCCTCGGTAGGGATTCGAGATATTCTCGCGTTTAAAAAGGAACTGGAAACTGAAAAAGAATTAAAATAGCTGTGCGAAGCGGCATATTTGCATAACGGTGTATTCGCATCATCACAGCCATTTGAACATGAGTATATTGGGAGATAAGACTTCAGGACATGATTTTCAAGGCGTAATTCGTCAAAGCATAATTCATCAAAACATAATTTGCTAAGACACGATCTTTTAAGAAAGATGCAATTTTCTCATATCATAAGAGAAGCTAAAAAAATAACACGTGAATACGTGTTATTTTTTTATTTCAATTTTACAGATTGTGATATCATCTTCTACCTGAGCCTGTTTGAGAAAAGCGTGTAAAACACTTTCGAAGAAATATTGATTACTCAAATGGGACAGCGATTCTTCTAAAATTGTAAGGGCGGTATCATAAGAAATATGATTGGATTCGTAGAGGCCGTCCGTATAGCATAAAAACTTTGAAACCTCATAAAGAGAACCCGTGTGTATATGGTATTCGCGTTGGTCTTCGACACCGAGAAGAACATTGGTTGATTCTGCATGTCGAATAGATTGATCTTCCATTAACAGCAAGACATCCGGATGACCGGCATTGATGATTTGATAGTTATGCAGTTTGAAATCAATTTCAATAAAAACCCCTGTCACGTAGATGCCGCGATCACCATTTTCTGCATTCAATCGGGTCAGCAATTGATTAATGGATCGAACGGTTTGATTGAGATCCAAAAATCGAATATAATCTCTGAACATCTGGGTCAGGGTCAGTGCAACCAAAGCAGAGGAGACGCCGTGGCCGATGACGTCAATTAATGCAAAGTGATATTGTGTTGAAGACGCGTTGCTGAAGTAAATAAAGTCGCCGCCAATTTCATTGTAATGCATCATATCGTAACTGAAATCAATTTTTTCATCTTGATAGAATTTTGGCAGCAACGTATCAATCACGGAACGTGCAAGTTTTACTTCTTCAGAAAGCTGATCCAAAAGCAAGCGTTCGCGGGTGATGTTCTTGCCGATTTTAAGATAGTGTTCCACGTCGCCGTGGCCGTTGTGTACGGGTGTGATCGTAGCCTCTTCATAGAAGAGTTCACCGTCTTTACTGCGGTTGATGAAGATTCCTTCCCAGACATTGCCGCTTTGTATCGTGTCCCAGAGACGTGTATAAAATTCGATGTCATGGTAGTGACTCTTGAGCATGCCCGGTGATTTATTTATGAGTTCAGCAAGCACATAGCCGGATATTTCTTCGAAATATGGATTGGCAAAGAGAATGTGACCATTGACGTCCGTCATCACAATTGAATTTTGAGCACTGCTGAAGAGCTCCATATAAATACTGTGTTCAAGTTCAGCCGTTTTAAACTTTAAATAGGTCATAAAAAGGCTTTCAAAATCAAATGGCCAGTAAGGTTCCCGCAATATATAATGGATATTTAATGATGCGGCTGCTTCATAAAAAGCATGGTCAGCAGGTGCGTTGATAAACAGGACTTCTTCATAATGTTCCACCAGTATTTGCATGATATCATCTGCAAGTGCAGCGCCCTCAAGATCGTAGATGACGAGATCATGCCTGCAATCCGGCAACTGAAGTTTTTCAAGATGTCTGATTCTAAATGTATAAAATGATGCTTCGGATCGGTTGATTGTCGCTAATTCTGAGAGACACTCGTTTGAGCAGATACAATCAATAAAAAGTTGATAATTTCGTAGCATGTGAATCTCCAATTCGTCATCCTATCGTGATGATCGACGTCTCTTTTTAGGTGGTTTTTTGACGGAAAAGCCAAACGTGCCAATCGCATTGCCAAGCGTATAATACGCTCCGTGGCTATAAGCAACGAGCCCAGCTCGATTTAATTCAAGTTTTCCGGATGGACTGAGCAGTGCTTCATCGACATTCACCCCGAGAACATTGGCGAGAATGAGATCATGTGATCCCAGCGGTGTTACGGTATGCACCCGGCATTCGATATTTACAGGTGACTCGGCAATGAGTGGCGTCTTTACGTTTACCGCTGGCAATGGTGTCAAACCGGTCTCCTTAAACTTGTCAAGATCGCGGCCGGACTTGACGCCGCAAAAGTCAGCTGCTTTTGTAAGCGTATCGGTTGTTAGATTAATCACAAATTCGCCGGTTTCTAAAATCATTGGATAAGAATATCGCTCTTTGCGTATGGCAATTGAAACCATCGCTGGGTTTGTGCAAACAGTGCCCGCCCATGCGACAGTGATGATGTTTGCCTTTGTCTGGTCACCACAGGTAACCATGACAGGCGGCACAGGATAGAGCATCGTGCCGGGTTTCCAATGTAGTTTTGACATGGCAGCTCCTAATATTTCGATATGCTAAATTATATCATAGGTCACCCTATAAATGAAATCCCATGCGACGCTGCATGAGAAAAAAATCATGTGGCCAAAACAGCAATATTGTTTGTTAAAAGATAAACGTCAATCTTGTTCAAAAAACTGTACATATTTTATTGAGAACGGGTATTAATAAAACGAAGGGGGTGGTATTTTGAAAATTTCAATTCAAAAAGGGATGGCGGCACTTGAACAAGCGCTTATCCTCAAAGGCCATGATGTTGTTCCGTATCGTCAAAGCGGATCTGGGGCAAAAGTCAATATTATCAATAATATCGATGCTGAATACGAAGAAATGGAACCAGTCTCCTACATAGGTGCAGGAGAAAACGAAGTGATGATTCTCAATGCATCACAGATGAGCGTCGATCAAGTTTTAACACATGTAGAAAAATTCTCACGTCCGTCATAACTTTTCAAGGCAATGCTTGATAATCTGTAGCTTTTGTATTATAATACTATCAATTGTAAAGTGCGTAAAAGCGAAGATTAGAAGTAGTAGTGCCGTAGTAAGAGGAGAGAGCCTTTGGTTGGTGTAAAAAGGCCTTGCAAAGGCTCGAACTCGTCTAGGAGCTGATTCATACACCGGGTAGCGCCGTTATACGTATTGAGTGGACACGAATATTGTGTCAATTAGAGTGGTAACGCGAGCCCTTCGTCTCTAAACGAAGGGCTCTTATTTTTTGTTGTTGGGAGGAGAACAGACAGCATGCAAGATTATTTACACTTACAGATTGAGAAAAAGTGGCAGGACATTTGGGATGAAAAAGAGACCTTTAAAGCTTACAATGATTATACAAAGCCAAAGTACTACCCACTTGTCGAATTCCCGTATCCATCGGGACAAGGACTTCACGTCGGGCATCCAAGACCTTATACCGCGCTTGATATCGTGGCGAGAAAGAGACGGATGGAAGGCTATAACGTTTTATATCCAATGGGCTGGGATGCATTTGGCCTTCCAACAGAAAACTATGCAATCAAGAACAAAATACATCCGGCTGTTGTAACCGAACAAAATATCAAACGATTCAAAGGTCAGCTCAAGAGCCTTGGCCTCTCATTTGACTGGTCTCGAGAAATCAATTCAACAGACCCTAAATATTATAAATGGACACAGTGGATTTTCCTCAAATTATTTGAAAAAGGGCTCGCCTATAAAAAGGAAATGGACATCAACTGGTGTACCTCTTGTAAAGTTGGTCTGGCCAATGAAGAAGTTGTAGGCGGCGTCTGTGAACGCTGCGGCGGCGCAGTTGTCAAAAAGGCAAAATCGCAGTGGATGCTTAAAATTACGGAATATGCTGAACGTTTGATTAACGATCTCGATGATCTCGATTACATTGAACGCGTGAAGACGCAGCAAAAGAATTGGATTGGCAGATCAGAGGGGATGGAAGTCGATTTTAGAACGACATCCGGCGATAACCTCAGAGTTTATACGACGAGGCCGGATACGATTTACGGCGCAACGTATATGGTACTTAGCCCTGAACACCCAATGCTTGAGGAGCGAGCAGACCTTATCGAAAATCTCGAAGCGCTCCAGGCATACCGTGATGAGGCACGCCGAAAATCTGATTTCGAACGAACTGAACTCAACAAAGAAAAGACAGGCGTTGAGATCAAAGGCATTCGTGCCGTCAATCCGGCAAACGATGAAGAGATTCCAATTTGGATCAGTGATTATGTCCTCATGTCATACGGCACAGGTGCGATTATGGCTGTACCGGCACACGATTCAAGAGACTGGGAATTTGCAAAGAAATTTGAGCTCCCAATTATCGAAGTCGTTCAGGGCGGCAATGTACAAGAAGCTGTTTATACAGATACCGATAAAGGGATTATGGTCAATTCAGATATCCTCAACGGCTTAAATGTTCAGGATGCCATTGCAAAAATAGCCGATTACTTAACGGCAAAAGGACTTGGCGAACGCAAAGTCAATTATAAGCTTAGAGACTGGGTCTTTTCAAGACAGCGCTATTGGGGTGAGCCTATTCCATTGGTCAACTGTCCAACCTGCGGCTGGGTTGCGCTTCCTGAATCAGAATTGCCATTGACGCTGCCTGAGGTTGAAAGCTATGAACCGACAGACAACGGCGAATCACCGCTTGCAGCAATGCATGAATGGATTGATACGACTTGTCCGAAATGCGGCGGTCATGCTCATCGTGAGACAGATACCATGCCGCAGTGGGCTGGATCAAGCTGGTATTTCTTAAGATATTGTGATCCGGATAATGATGATATGTTTGCCAGCATGGAAGCGCTTAACTATTGGATGCCGGTTGACTGGTACAATGGCGGAATGGAGCATACAACACTTCACCTCCTTTACTCACGCTTCTGGCACAAATTCTTGTTTGATATCGGTGTGGTCAACACCAAAGAGCCTTATATGAAACGTACGTCACATGGTATGATCATGGGTGAGAACAATGAAAAAATGTCCAAGTCTCGCGGCAATGTTGTCAACCCAGATGACATCATTCAAGAATTTGGTGCGGATACGCTTAGACTTTATGAAATGTTTATTGGTGATTTTGAGAAAAGTGTACCGTGGTCTGACAACAGTGTCAAAGGCTGCCGACGTTTCTTGGACCGCATCTGGACGCTTCAAGAAAATGTAACCGATGATGCTGGTTATTCCAAGACACTTGAAGTTGCCATGCACAAGGCCATTAAAAAAGTATCTGAAGATTACGAAAATTTAAAATTCAATACGGCAATTGCAACGCTTATGGCACTCTTAAACGATTTTAAAAAGCAAACAGCCATAACTGAAGGTGAAATGAAGACATTCCTCATTTTGTTAAATCCGGTGGCACCGCATATCACAGAAGAGCTCTGGCAGCTTTTAGGCTATGACAATATGGTTGCGGATCAAACATGGCCGACATATGATGAAGCAAAGGTCATTGACGATGTCATTGAAATGGCCGTTCAAGTTAATGGCAAAGTGAGAAGCCTCATTACACTTGCAATAGATGCATCACAGGAAACAGCACACGAGCTGGCGTTTGCCGATGAAAAAGTACTGCAGTTTACGGAAGGCAAGCGCGTCGTAAAAGAAATTTACATTCCAGGTAAAATCTACAACATTGTCGTAAAATAGTGGCATGCTGTTTGAGGGTTAAAAGTATATAATAAAGTCAAGAGGTTATGGAGTCAGTTTCAGTACACTTGGGGGTGTAAGGAAGCTGACTCTGCCTTTTTTTGAAAAAATCGTGCGCTTGATTAATCGGAAATTTGAGGTGAAACAGCAGCAGATGCGATTAAAGCCATGCGCCGCCTGTACGCTGAATGACTGTTCTTCGGGTATCTTATGCGAAACGAGAGCCTTTTCAGTATTTGAAAACTTGACAGACAGAATGATTAAGCGTACAATTAAGACACACCCCGGGTGGGGTGCGTGAAAGGTGGTTTTGGTATGCAAAAAGAAAAATACGATATCACCGGTATGACCTGTGCGGCGTGTTCGCTGGCTGTTGAGAAAAGTGTACAGAAGGTGGCGGGCATTGCGTCCGTATCCGTCAATCTCATCACCAATACGATGGAAGTTACCTATGATGCTACTTCAGCAGCGCCGGACACAATAATCAAAGCAGTAGAGAATGCCGGTTATGGAGCAACACAGTCACTTGATGAAATAAAAATGGAAATAGACAAGGCGCATTCGGAAGAAAAAGCAGCTTTTGAAAAGCGGTTAAAAATATCACTGATCAGTACCATACCGCTGCTTTACATCACGATGGGACACATGGTGGGTTTGCCGCTGCCGTCTTTCATGACGCCGCATAATGCGCCGCTTGTATTTGCGCTAATACAATTGCTTCTGACATTGCCGGTTATATGGCAAGGGCGAAGCTTTTATGAACACGGTTTTAAAACGCTGTGGCGCAGAAATCCGAATATGGATGCGCTGATTGCCGTCGGTACAAGCGCAGCATTGCTCTATGGCCTCTTTGCGCTGGTTCAGATTGCAATCGGTGTGATGACACAGGACGATGTACTGGCACATAAATATGTCAATGACCTGTATTTTGAATCAGCTGCCGTCATTTTGACGTTGATTACGGTTGGTAAATATTTGGAAGCACGCGCGAAAGCAAAGACATCAGATGCGATTAAAAAACTGATTGACCTCGTGCCTAAAACGGCACTTCTCTTTAAAAATGGCGAAACACACGAAATTCCACTGACAGATGTGAAAGTAGGCGATGTACTCGTCGTAAGACCGGGTGCACAAGTACCGGTAGATGGACAAATTGTTGAAGGCGGTGCAGCCGTAGACGAATCAATGCTTACCGGTGAAAGTATCCCCGTTGAGAAGCAAGTGGGCGATGTCGTCATTGGCGCATCGATTAATAAAACAGGCTATTTTAAAATGGAGGCAACGCGTATTGGCAACAATACGATGCTGGCACAAATCATACGCTTAGTACAGGATGCGCAGTCCCAGAAAGCGCCGATTGCTAAAATAGCCGATAAGATCAGTGCAATCTTTGTCCCTACAGTTCTTGGTATTTCATTGACGGCTTTTGTTGTGTGGCTGCTCATGGGGTATGATTTTGTCTTTGCCATGAGCATTGCAATCTCGATTCTCGTCATCTCATGCCCATGTGCACTTGGATTGGCAACGCCGACGGCAATCATGGTTGGGACGGGAAAAGGCGCTGAACTCGGTGTTTTGATAAAGGGTGGGGAAGCGCTGGAAATGACGCATTTAATTGATACGATTGTCATGGACAAAACGGGAACACTCACAGAAGGGAAACCTGTTGTTACAGATGTTGTCACTTTTGATTACGATGAAGCAATGATGATGCTATTAGCGGTTTCTGCTGAGACGCCATCTGAACATCCTCTTTCTGAAGCGGTTAAACAGTATGGTGAAGCCCATGGTATTCGCCCGCTTGATACAACGGCATTTAAGAACATTACAGGCAAGGGGATTATTGCAGAAGTAGACGGCAAGCAAATCTACATTGGCAATACGGCACTAATGAAAAGTGTCGGAATTGATGACTCCTGCGCGCGCGAACAAGCTGAGGCCTTTGCTGAAATTGGCAAGACGCCGTTGATGATTGGTGTTGACGGTCAGTCCGTTGGCGTTATTGCAGCGCTGGATGTACCGAAGGCAACCAGCATTGAGGCTGTTGAACAACTCAACAGTTTGGGCATAGATGTGATTATGCTGACAGGTGATAATCTCAGAACGGCCAAATATGTACAGGAACAGCTCAACATTGAGACCTGTTATGCCGAAGTAATGCCAGACGAAAAGGACAAAGTCATTGCTGAACTTATGGGACAGGGTAAACGTGTGGCAATGGTTGGTGACGGCATTAACGATTCGCCAGCGCTTGCCAGAGCAGATGTGGGCATTGCCATTGGCAGCGGTACTGACGTTGCGATTGAAGCAGCCGATATCGTTTTGATGAAAGGCGATTTAAGGGATGTCGTCTCTGCCGTTACCTTGAGTCAGGCAACCATTCGCAATATTAAACAGAATCTGTTCTGGGCATTTTTCTACAATGTTTTAGGCATTCCAATTGCCGCGGGCGTTTTTTATTTGAGTTTTGGTTTTAAACTTAACCCAATGTTTGCCGCGGCGGCGATGAGTTTAAGCTCCGTCACGGTTGTGTCCAACGCATTGAGGCTCAGAACCTTTAAGCCCCGCAATGTGAAAGGGCAATCCAAACAGCATCAAAGCTTCAAAACTTTAACATTTCAGAGAGAAGATAAACAGGAAAACTTTGAAGCGTTGACGATAGATGTGAATAATCATGACAATGAGGTTAAAACAGACCGAATTGAAACAAATGAGGAGGCAAAAAAAATGAAAAAAGAAATGAATATTGAAGGCATGACTTGCAATCACTGTAAAATGAGAGTTGAAAAAGCATTGAACGGCATTGACGGCGTTAGTGCAGAAGTTGATCTCGAAGCGGGTAAAGCTGTGATCAGCATCATGGGTGAAGTTGATGAAGTTGTCTTGACATCAGCAGTTGAAGAGGCAGGCTATAAAGTATTGGGATTAAACTAGGAGCGGCTATGAAGAAAGATCGCTCTGAAACGTTAAAGCTGCTTAAAACATCAAAAGGGCAGATCGAGGGCATCATTAAAATGATTGAGGACGAACGATACTGCATTGACATTTCAAAGCAAATTCTTGCGGCGCAGGCATTGCTTAAAAAAGCCAATCACCAAATTCTTAAAACACATATGGAAACTTGTGTGAAAGATGCTTTTGCCAACAACAACGGGGACGAAAAAATCGAGGAAGTCATTAGCATTCTCGATAAATACTACAAGTAGAACCAGTCATAATTTAAAGCATAAAGCGGTTGGATTCATAAGCAATCAAAGTATCAATGACAATAACGCATACTCAAGGAAATTGAGTGATGCCAATTTCTTAATCGTAATTCAACATGAAAAAAACCAGTATGATGTTTCGCGAAAGGCGGCATCATGCTGGTTTTTTATGTATAAATAAGGTCGTGTTTTTTTGATTGAATATTGTGTCGTTTTCACTATGCCATTTTTGAAGCGCTGTTCGCTTCAATGGGAATGGGTGTAATGATTTTATCATTGAAGCGATAGCCTTGGTTGCGAACAGTCAAAATGTACTTTCTATGCGGGTCAACGGCGGCTATTTTTTTACGCATTCGACTGATGTGCGTCATAATGGCATTGTAATCGCCGAGGCTTTTTTGACCGGTAATTAAAGTGAACAGATAATCCATGCTGTAGGTTTTCTGAGGATTGCTTGCTAGTGTATAGATAATGTTAAACTCCGTTAAGGTCAAGGCGACCAATTGTCCTTTCAACAGCATTTTTTTTGTGGAGGGATCAATAATCAAATGGTCGTTGCTAATACAGTGCGTCTTTGACGCCAGATGCGTTTGAAAAAGATCATGGCGTCTGGAAAGTGCATTGAATTTGGCCAAGATAAGCTTCGGTGAAACGGGAAGAAAAAAATAATCATCTGCATAGCGGTAGAGTGCAACTTCAATGGCGTCAATATCACTGTGATCGCCGTAGACGAAAATATAAAGGCATTGTGTTGGAATGCTACCAAGTTCCTCTTCTGTCTGTATATGGTGTTCGAGATCGGCGTAAAGCGCAATATTGCATACGATGAAAATACACTCTGAATTATCTAATTTGAACGGTTCTAGTTTCGGAAAGTATTCATATGAAATGCCTTTTGCCCAAAAAGCTTCTGATAGATTTTTTATATTTCTATAATTTTCATCAAGTAATAATACGTAATACTGTGACATTTACAGCTCCTTATCAGCACGGTATAAAAACCAATATTGGTAGGCAATTATGAAGGGACATAATCCACCCCATTATATGGTTATATTAGTTTTATTATACATATTATGTATGGCTAAAAGCTGTATAAGGGCTAAAAGTAAGAAACTGCAAGATATTGGACGAATGGAAAGTAGTCGAATGGTCCTAGCCGTCATAAGACTCAAGCAATTATACTAGAAAATGATTTAAAATAAAATGATTTCGTTGATATTCATTCAAAAAAAGTGGTAATTTTAGTATAATGAGGGGATAAAGGAGGTTGGCTATGCAAAAGAAAAAATTTGATTTTCACGTGCACAGCGACTTTTCAAGCGATTCAGAAACGCCACTTGAAAACATGGTCACTGCGGCAATAGAAGCTGGTATTACAGATTTGGCAATTACAGATCACGTGGACTATGATTATGATTTGACAGCTGATATAACGAGCTGGGAAATAGATGAAGCCGTGTACGATGAAGCTATTCTGAATTTTAAAGATCGCTATCAAAAGGCAATCAAGCTATACAAAGGGATTGAGTTTGGCGTACAGCCGCACCTTGCTGAGCGGATGTCGGCATTTATAGACCGCAATCAGTTTGATTTTGTCATTGCATCACAGCATACGGTTGATCGTATTGATCTGTACAATGGTGCTTACTTCAATCAGTATACCGCACTTGAATCCATTCGCCATTACTATGAAATGTATGATAAATGTGCGAAAATGACAGATGCTTATTCTGTTCTTGGGCACTTAGATCTTTATCTGCGGTATAGAAAGGATTTAAAATCAGTAAGTGTGCTTCAGTTTATGGATATCATTGATTCGATATTTGATCATGTTATTTATCAGGGCAAGGGTATTGAAATTAACGCTGGCGGACATAAATACAAGTTAGGTGACAACAATCCGTCGATTGATATCTTAAAGCGTTACCGCGAGAAGGGCGGCGAGATCATAACGCTTGGCAGTGACGCACATACGCCCAATTATCTGGGGCTGATGCATGATGAAAACATTGCAATGTTAGATGGGCTGGGATTTAAATATATTTGTACATTTGAAAAGATGAAGCCTATTTTTCACAGTTTAAAAGAATTTAAATAAGATTTTTTGAGGAGGCCTTATGGGAGCAACAGTTGAGAGTTTAAAAGCGACGATTATGAATTCGGGCATCAATATTGTATATGCTTTTTTAATCTTGTTCATAGGATTTAAAGTGGTAAATTATATTGAAAGCCGTACATTTAAGACGAAATCCCTTATAAAAGTTGATCCGACGCTTCAGTCTTTTGTACGCTCGGCGTTTAGACTGGGGTTAAAAGCCGTTGTTATTATTTCGGCACTCTCAAAATTGGGAGTTGAACCTTCAACTTTTGTAGCAATGCTAGGCGCAGCCGGTTTAGCAATTGGATTAGCACTTCAAGGCAATTTTGCCAATCTTGGTGCTGGCGTTATGATTATAACACTTCGCCCATTTAAAGTAGGTGATTATATTGAAGGCGCTGGCCAATCGGGCGTGATCACGGAGATCGGTCTCTTCTATACGCGTTTGACGACATTTGACAATCGCGCAATTATTATTCCCAATTCAGATTTAATCAGCAGTTCGCTGGTTAATTACAGCGAGTTCTCAACACGTCGGGTAGATTTGACTTTTGGTGTTGGCTATAATTCTGATATCACAAAAGTTAAGCAGACGATATTACACGTCATCGAATCCAACGAAATGATTTTAAAGGACCCTGCACCATTTATCAGACTTGCCAATCACGGCGCCAGCAGTCTGGATTTTAAAGTACGTGTTTGGGTAAATTCGGCTGACTATTGGGAAGTGTATCATACAATGCTGGAACAGGTAAAAGAAGCATTTGACCAAGCTGGTATTGAAATACCATTCCCTCAAATGGTTGTTCATAGAGCAGAAGTGGAGTAGCAGACATACATGACAAGTATAAATGATAATTATATGAATGATTCAGCAGATGAGAAACTTGCGGTTTATGATGCTGCATATAAGAAAATAGGTGTTAAACGCCGTCAAGATGTTCATCGAGAAGGTGATCGCCATTATGTGATGCATTGCTGGGTTTATATAGAATCCAAGGATGCGTTGGTCATTCAAAAACGCTCATTATTCAAGCGGTTTGGCGGCGGTCAATATGATGTATCGTGTGCGGGACATTACAGTGCGGATGAGGATTTTACGGCAACGCGAGAGCTCCTTGAAGAATTGGGCATCGAAGTAAAGTATGAACAATTAGAACACATCTTCGATTTTGAAGAAACTTTTCGATACGATGGCATGGTCGATCGTGAAATCGCAAGGGTACATTTGCTCGTGTGGCATGATGCATCATTTTCGCCCATGATTACAGAAGAAGTTGAAAGTGTTTTGCTTGTCAGGCGATTGGATTTTATCGCGTTGATGATGAATCAGGTGTCGACAATTCAAAATATTGATAGTGGTGAAACGGTAATGATGAATCGCGAAGCATTTGTTCAGCGTGATCCACAGTATTTTGAGCGTATCTGTGTGATGCTGACGCAACTGGAACCGGATAAAGAATGAGGTAGAGATGATTAGAACAGCTAAAATTGAAGATGCAGAAGCCATTTGTAATATTTATAATCCCTATGTTTCAGATACGACCGTAACATTTGAAGCAGTTCCTGTTTCCATAGAAGAGATGGCGAGGCGTATAGAAGCGCGTTTAGAGCGTCATGCGTGGTTTGTCTCAGTGGATGAGGCGACAGGCGAAATCAACGGGTATGCTTATGCCGGTGTTTGGCGGGAACGTCAGGCTTACAGGTTTACTGCCGAAGTAACTGTCTACGTTTCTCCAGCGAGTCAGGGGAAAGGTGTTGGTAAAAAACTGTACAAACAGTTGATCGAAACGATGAAGGCGAAAGGCTTTAATGTACTCGTTGCCGGCATAGCCCTGCCAAATGATAAAAGTGTTGGCATTCACGAAGCCATGGGTTTTCAAAAATCAGCACATTTTAAAAATGTTGGTTATAAATTTGAGACATGGCTGGATATTGGTTTTTGGGAACTTCAGCTAAATCCAGCACAATAAAATGAAGGGGCTCAATAACGGACTGATCATAAAGAAGGCATACCATTAGCAGTATAGATATGCTAGGGATAGGCAATGCATTAAAATAGGGCACATACTTTTGTATGTGCCCTGATATTCTTTAAGCATTAAAGTAAAGATAAGACAATTGCAAATCCCGGGGTGTGCTAAACATAAAAATATTTGGAGGCAAAAATGAATCAAATCACTATTAGAGAGGTTGAACCAGATGATATAGATCGCGTTACGGCTATTGAAAAGATGAGTTTCCCAGAGGCTGAGGCAGCATCAATGGCGGCTTTTCGATATCGCATTGCAGCGTTTCCAACGTCTTTTCTCGTAGCGGAATATGCGGGAACGGTAATTGGTCACGTTAATGGATGCTGTACAGATATGCCAACCATTTGTGATGAACTGTTTGAAGCTGACGGCGGCCATGATCCGAATGGTGCAAACCAAATGATCTTTGGGCTAGCAGTTGCAGTTGAATACCGTCGGCAAGGTGTTGCGGGCATGCTCTTGGAGGCGCTTATAGAACGTGCAAGATTGCAAAAAAGAAAGCAGGTCGTTTTGACCTGCAAATCACATCTGATAGCCTATTATGAAAAACATGGGTTTGTCCTGAGAGGTATATCAGAATCGACGCACGGTGGTGCCGAATGGTATGACATGGCGGTAATGTTATAAGAGCTCTTTTAAAAAGTAAGATTGACATAGTTGTTTGGTCTCGTGGCTTACGCGGTTGGTGATGAACCGCTGTACATCGTGACCTGTTATAAAGGACATGCCTGCAATCATGTAGGCATCGGCATACTTTTCTCTTGTGATATCATAAGTACATCGTAGTTCAGTGTGTTTCCAGTGAGCCTGTAAGAAAGCATCGCGTTTAATAACATCGTGATTGAGGATTCCCTTAAAATCATTAGGGCATAGGCGAATATCGCCGGTTCTCACGACATTGTGCATATGTCCCAATTCATGCAGTAAAATCTCCGTAACGGCATTGTTGCAAATTGGTTTCGCAAGCATTATAATGCCCTGATTGGTGAAGACTTTCGCATTGGTGCCATCATTAAAACAATAATCTAAAACGAAAATATAGATTGGACGATCTAATTTGTCAATTAGTGTTCGCTGGACAAACTTAGTATGAAGAATATCTTCCAAATGATTTCGATTAATTGCCGGTGTGGCAGAATTGCATACCAGCGTCTCTTCGATTTTTTCAAATCCAGATCGGTTAAAATTCTGAGCCAAAGCTCGAATAGCTTCAATTGACTGTTTTGAATTGCTTAAAATGAATTTTTCAGCTACAGACATAATAGGACGATCCTTTCAAAATGAATATTTTCTATAGCTTAACGTAAAACGAAGATGTGTGTAAGAGATAAATATGTCGATGGCGTGTATTTTATCACTGAGTTGCTCAGAAAATATTGCTGGAAGGGGTAAATGCGATGATGTGAAGTGGATAAGAGGATAAGGGTTCGTTCTTTATCTCTTTTCTTAAGAAATTGATTTAGGGTAAAGTAACGTCCAAAAACAATGTAATCCCATTTCAAAAAATCAACAAAACCCAGTGATTTCAATTAATCACTGGGTTTCATTATTCATGGAGCCGACTATGAGATTCGAACTCACGACCCCCACCTTACCATG
>JASUSA010000004.1 GCA_030446305.1 Clostridiales bacterium
ATATTACAAACCAATTCGTCGAAGAATCAACAAACTATTATGAAGATCAAGTACAAAAGCTGCGAGATCAAATTGATGGTAATGACAGCGATGCACTTTTACTCGACCGCGAGCAAAAGATACACATGATAACGGACATTATCAATCGTGTCAATGATATAAGGGTGAGTGCCCGCACGGCGATTGCAGCAAATGATGCCGCAGCACTTATCGCTGCATCGAAACAATTTGATGTCATTCACGTTACACTGGACGAACTCTTTGCCATCACAAAACAGCAGTACAATATTGATCAGCTTAATGTTATTCATCAAAATGCAGAGGATTATGCAGACACGCTGGTAGAGCTCGCGGGGCTTTATACGGATTTAAGCACGCTGGGCGATGTTCGAAAACAGAGTGGTGATTCATTGCAGGCAGTTGCCAATACGCTTTCAAGCACCAATATGAACAGCATCATCGTTGCGTCAGAAGAGACGGTTTCCGGCGTTAACAATACAACCAATGTTCTGATCTATGGCTTTATCTTGGCATTGCTTATTGGTATTGTTATCAACGCCTATATTGTAAGAGGACTGACAAAATCGATTAAAGGCCTTACCAGTGCAGCTGAAACATTGGCAACGGGAGATGTTGACGTCAATCTTGAAGCGAAGGGCAAAGATGAAATTGGTATAATGACCATTGCGTTTAACAAAATGATTGACAGTATCAAAGCGCAAGCGGACATTGCTTCAAAAATTGCAGATGGCCATCGTGACATTGATGTCGTCGTCAAATCAGATAAAGATATTTTAAACATGAAGCTGAAAGATGCCGTTCAAAGTTTGAATCTCCTGCTGCATGAGACAGACAAGCTGACAAAAGCGGTTATGAAAGGCGATTTGTCAGAGCGCGGCAAAGAAGGCGTTTTAAAAGGGGTTTGGAATGATTTGATCGTAGGGATCAACCAACTTATCGATGCCTTTGTCAACCCGATCAACCTCACAAATGAATATGTCACGATGCTGGGCAATGGTGTTGTACCGGAAAAAATCGATACGGAATACTATGGTGACTTCAATGAGATCAAAGTGAGTATCAATCGCTGTATCGACGGCATTGACGGTTTAGTGGCAGATACCAACGAACTTATTGATGCTGCGCAATCAGGTGATCTGGCATACAGAGCAGACGCGAGTAAGCATATGGGTCAATACGGACGAATCATCAAAGGCATCAATGAAACGCTTGATGCCACGACTAAACCTGTTATGGAAGCCTCAGCGGTGCTGAAGGAAATGGCAGCCGGCAATTTGAAAGTGAAGATGACAGGCGAGTACAAGGGTGATCACAATGTGATTAAACAAGCGCTTAATCAGACGATAACGTCGTTAGTTGGTTATATCGATGAAATCGCCATGGTATTGGGACGCATGGGCGAGGGCGATTTTACCGTACGCGTTACGCGTAAATTTGAAGGGGACTTCATTGCCATCCAAGAAGCGTTTGTCAACATTTTGGATTCACTTAACAAAATCCTTGGCGACATTAATGTATCCGCTGAACAAGTCAGCTCGGGTGCCGGTCAGGTCAGCGCATCATCACAGGCACTGTCTCAAGGATCAACTGAACAGGCGAGCTCCATTGAAGAAATTACATCTGCGATGACACAAGTAGCAGAACAGACGAAGGAAAATGCGCTTAATGCCAATAAAGCCAATGCATTAACCGTTAAGGCGAAAGACGGCGCTATTTCAGGCAACGAGCAAATGCAGGGCATGGTCGACGCGATGCGTGAGATCAATGAATCCTCTAAAAATATCTCGAAGATCATCAAGGTGATTGATGAAATTGCATTCCAAACCAATATTTTGGCACTTAACGCTGCAGTCGAAGCCGCACGTGCCGGTGAGCACGGTAAAGGTTTTGCCGTCGTTGCAGAAGAAGTTCGAAACTTGGCGGCACGAAGTGCCAATGCGGCAAAAGAGACGACCGGCTTAATTGAAAATTCTATTAACAAGGTTGAAAGCGGCACAGAAATAGCCAATGTGACGGCGAAATCACTGAGCGAAATCGTCGAGGGCGTTTCCGAGGTGGCCACATTAGTATCAACGATTTCAAATGCTTCCAACGAGCAGGCGATTGCCATCTCTCAAATCAATGAAGGTGTTAATCAAATTTCTGATGTCACGCAGAATAATACGGCAACAGCTGAGGAAACTGCGGCGGCCAGTGAAGAGATGTCAGCTCAGGCTGAACTGTTGAAAGATATGATTTCAAAATTCGAGCTCACGACGAAAACACATCATGTCGTTCAGCCAAAAGCTGAGAAACGTGAAGAAAAAACGTCGGCACAATCGCCAAAACACATTCAATTGGACGATACGGAATTTGGCAAGTATTAATGCAGCAGAGGGCTTATGAAAATCACACATGAAGAATTTAAATATGTACAACAAATGGCATACAATCAATTTGGCATTTACTTGACAGATGCCAAGAAATCACTCATTGAAAACCGCTTTACCAATATTGTTCAGGCAAAGGGCTATGAAAGTTTTATGCCGTACTTCGAATCCTTAAAAAAGGATATGCACGGGTCGGAAATGAGTGAATTTATCAATCGCTTGACAACCAATCACACCTATTTTTTTAGAGAAGAAAAACATTTTGATTTTTTAAGGGAAACGCTCCTGCCGGCTTTGTTTCGGCAGGAGTCCCACAGTCACGATCTGAGAATTTGGTCGGCAGGCTGTTCAAGCGGCGAAGAAGCGTTTACGCTGGCGATGATTATTGATGATATGCTTGGCGAAAAAAAGCGCCTTTGGGATACGACGATACTGGCAACAGATATATCATCAAAGGTATTGGCAAAAGCCAATGTCGGTCTTTACCCAAAGGAATCATTAAACAACATTAATCCAATTTATCGCAATCGTTATTTTGAGATTAAAGGAGACCTCTATCAACTGAAACCGGCTCTGCGCAAAGAAGTGGTCTTTCGAAAATTTAATTTAACGCATCCTTTTCAATTCAAGAAGACATTTCACATTATCTTTTGTCGAAACGTGCTAATTTACTTTGACAAAGCATCAAAAGAAGCGGTTTTGACAAAATTCTACAACAGCTTAAACCATGGTGGCTACTTGTTTATCGGACATTCTGAGACGATTGAAAATGGCAACATTGGCTTTAAGTTCGTTGGGCCATCCATTTACATGAAGGAGTAGAAGTATGCCGAAGCGCAAAGTGAGGGTGTTAGTCGTCGATGATTCGATGATGTTTAGAGAGACGCTTAAAAAGATGCTGAACGAGGATGATGGTGTTGACGTGGTAGATACCGCTGTAGATGCATATGATGCAAGGGATAAACTTTTAAAACACGAACCGGATGTCATGGTATTGGACGTTCAGATGCCGCGCATGGATGGCATTGAATTCTTAAAACGGCTGCTCCCGCAGTATCCAATTCCCGTTGTCGTCATGTCATCGCTGGACAACATGGTTTTTGATGCGCTGAGGTATGGTGCGGTTGAGTTTGTCAATAAACCCAGCAGCAACGTGTCGCTTGAAGACATGGTAAAAGAGCTGGTGATTAAAATCAAAATCGCCTCAATTGCCAATGTCAGCAGTTTGAAGCGCATTAATCGCAAGGCAGACACCAATGGCCGAGCATCTGGGACACATGTTAAGGTCGTTGCCATTGGCGCTTCGACAGGCGGCACTGAGGCGCTGTATGAAGTGCTCCAGAGACTGCCGGGCGACTTGCCGCCAATCGTCGTTGTACAGCACATGCCGGCTGTTTTTACAAAAATGTATGCCCAGCGGCTGAATGGCCTTTGCAAGCCGGTTATCAAAGAAGCGGAGAATGCGGAAGAATTAAAGGCTGGTGCGGTTTACATTGCACCCGGTGGGTTGCAGATGAGCATCCAAAGGCAGCAAAACAAGTCGATGCTAAGGGTGTTTAACGGGGATAAACGCAATGGACACTGCCCATCGTGTGATGTGCTCTTTGACAGTGTCGCAGCACTTTATGGCAAAAGTGCCATTGGCATTATTTTAACCGGAATGGGTCAGGATGGTGCCTATGGGCTTTTGAACATGAAGCAGCGCGGTGCCGTAACCCTTGGGCAGGATGAAAAATCTTCTGTCGTCTATGGCATGCCAAAAGTCGCCTATGAAATTGGTGCAGTTGACTATCAACTGCCGATACAGGAAATTGGTCAAAAGCTCTTACAATTGATATAGCATCGCTGACGTTTGTGTTATAATGGTCATAGTATAATGAGGGGGTATATTATGTCTGTTAAACATCAAATTGCACGAAAAGACATAACAGACGCGGGTCTGACGATTTTATCGCTGGATTACGTCGTTGGCACTGGCAGCAATATCAGTGTGCGCATACCGGGCGAAGAATTGATTGCCATTACGCCGACTGGCATAGCATTTGACAAGATGACACCGGAAATGGTGGCGATTATCGATATGGAAGGCAACTTGATTGATGGTGAGTTTGAGCCTTCAAAGGCCTTGCAAATGCATTTGAGTATTTATAAAGAGAGAGATGACGTCAACGCGATTATTCATACGCATCCCACATATTGCACGGCATTGGCGCTTGCAAGAAAACCAATTCCAGCCGCTTGGGAAGATATGATCGAAAGTGTTGGCGGCTGTGTTAATGTAGCGGATTACGTGCTGCCAAATGCCAGTCAAATCGGTCCGATTGTCTGTGAAGCACTTGCGGACAAATTGGCGGTACTGCTTGCAAACAATGGTCTATTGACGGTTGGTGAACATTTAAAATGTGCCATTACCGTGGCTGAGATCTGTGAAAAATCTGCTCATTCCGTATTGCTCGCACATATGGTAGGCGGTCCGGTACCACTGCCTGAGGCGGATTGTCAAGTACTCAAGCAATTTTATAATAATAAAATCTGTAAGCTCTGATGTCATGCAATTGTTTAATAGCCTTTTGCGGAGCCTTTGCCACAATAGGCTGACATCACAATTTGCAACAACTGTCCGTATAGTGGTAAACGCATTAACAATTGAATGACATCATTTTCTCATGTATAAAAATTTTTTTATAATGTTACAAATCTGTTACAACCGAAAATAATGGTTGCGCGCATTTGCAAAATCGGATAGAATTTATGTGAACGTGAGACATCGCGTTACAAAACGAAGGAGGTTATAAAGATGATTAAGTTAAACTTTGCTTTTACACAATGTAATACATCCGTGGATCATGGCATTTACGCAATCAGTGCGTCCAAAATGCGTCAACCGCGTCAACTTAATCTCGATACATTTATAACCTGCGGGTATAGGCATTGATTAACAACGAATGTTTAGCCACAGGTTAATCACCTGTGGTTTTTTTATACCTTAAATTTGATGTCGACTCAAATCGGCATAGAGAGGCCACGGGTGAAGGGGTCTCTTTTTTTATGTCAACATAACGATTTCTACACAAAGCATTTGTAGCGTGATCACCTGCAAGCACATAAAGTAAAAATCGGGAAGTGTATTAAAATCAACGTAAATCAACACTGAAAACGAACAATACGCATTTGATGCGCCAAGGCAATGCATCAATGCTAACAGGTAAACATACAGGAGGTGACAGGCTTGAAAAACATCATCAAATTCATGGATGGGTATAAATTCATGTTCATTACAGCAATTTTAGCCATTGTTATCGCAACACTTATGCAACTGGCAACACCCATAATCATTAAATACGCCGTCGATACGGTTATTGGTCATGAAGATCCGGGAAATCTGGCATTTTTTCAGCGCTGGTTTGGTGCAACGATCTCAGGTGTCGTTCTGGCATTTATTATAACGAACTTAATTCGAGGTATTTTTCTCTTTGTTAAAGGCTATTTTTCAAATGTTGCCGCGGAGGCAATTGCAAAACGCATGCGAGATGCACTTTATGAACACATTCAGTACATGCCGTTTGCATATCATACGGGACGTGAAACTGGGGACCTCATACAGCGCTGCACATCTGATGTAGAAACGGTCAGACGCTTTTTAGGTGTACAGGTTGCCGATCTCGGTAGGATCATTTTCATGGTTGTACTTTCCGTTGCGGTGATGTTTTCACTTAGTGCGAAATTGACCCTTTACGCGGTCGTCTTGGTACCGGTTCTCTTTCTTTTTTCGTATCTCTTTTTTATCAAAGTTCAGCAGAATTTTACGAAATCAGATGAGGCCGAAGGCAGGTTGACAACTGTCTTGCAGGAAAATCTGTCTGGGGTACGCGTTGTACGCGCTTTTGGGCGTGAGCGCTATGAAATTGATAAATTTGAAACGGTTAACCGTGAATACCGCGATACGACTTTTAAACTCATCGAACTCTTGGGCGTCTTTTGGTCATCATCTGAAATCATAGCGTTGATTCAGAGCGGTATCGTGCTAATCGTCGGGTCGCAGATGGTCATGAGGGATGAAGTGACACTCGGGACGCTTATCGCCTTTATCACATATGAGTCGATGCTGCTCTTGCCCGTAAAACAATCCGGCAGACTGCTCAGCGAACTAGGCAAAATGACAGTTGCCTCAAAGCGAATTGAAGAAGTGCTCAGTGAGCCTGTTGAAGAAGAAGAAAAGGATGCGTTAAAACCAGCTATTAAAGGGGATATTCGCTTTGAAAATGTTTCGTTTGCCTATGAAGACGGCAAAGATGTCCTCAAGGGTTTAAACTTTGAAGTAAAGGCAGGGCAAACACTGGGCATCCTCGGTGCGACGGGCTCCGGCAAATCGACATTGGTGCAGCTGCTGCAAAGGCTTTATGACTACAGTGGTGAAATCTATATTGACGATACGCCGCTTTCAAAGATCGATCGACACTGGATTAGAAAGCACATCGGTCTTGTTATTCAGGAACCGTATCTCTATGCAAAAAATGTTAAAGAAAACATTGGGATTACTGATCCATCTTATTCCTTTGACGCCATACGGAACGCAGCAGAACGTGCGGCGATCCATGAGAGCATCGAGGGATTCAAAGATGGCTATGAAACGGTTATTGGGGAAAAGGGCGTCTCACTTTCAGGAGGACAAAAACAGCGTATCGCCATATCCAGAACCATTATTGACGATGCGAAACCGATATTAGTCTTTGACGATTCGCTAAGTGCTGTCGATACGGAAACGGATCAAAAAATTAGGCAGGCTCTGGCTGCCAGAAAGACGGCTGCAACGACGATCATGATCAGTCACCGCCTGACGACACTGGCAAAAGCCGACGTGATCATTGTACTCGACGAAGGTGAAATTCTGCAGATGGGAACACATGAAGCCCTGATTGCTGAAGATGGCATGTACAAACACATCTGGGAGCTCCAGCGCGCGATCGCATAGGGATGTGAGCACAACAGCAGCGTACAGCTTCTTCAGATGTAAAAAAGCAAAGCGTTTGCATGAAAAGGTACAAAGTGATTTTTTCAGGTAAAGAGATTGCTTAAGAAAACTTCGAGCTTAGCATAGCAATGAAATTTGATAAAACAAGGAGGTGTTGACCATGGTAAAACAAGAGAAGACACAACTGAAATATGATAAAACCATCTGGAAGACACTGTTTCAATATTTTAAAACAATGAAGCGCGACTTTGTGATACTGGCGTGCTTTATGATGGCACTGGCGGCAATGGACATTATTTTCCCGCTGGTGACACAATACACCATTGACAACATCATTTTAAAAAACTGGTCAGAGGGACTCACCATCGTTGGGATCGTCTATGCCGTTTTAGCCGTTTTATTAACGGCAATTGTCTATTTTTTCATTCGGCATGCCGGGAAAATTGAAATGGGCATGGTCTACAAAATGCGCAAGGATAGTTTTGAAAAGCTTCAAAAGCTTTCTTTTAGCTATTACGATCAGAATGCTGTGGGCTGGATGATTTCCAGAACGACCTCAGATGCCGCCAAGATTTCTGAAACAGTGGCATGGGGGCTTGTTGACCTCATATGGGGGTTGACCATGATGGCGGGGATCGCTATTGTCATGCTGATTGTCAATGTAAAACTGGCGCTTGTGACCTTGGTGACCATTCCATTACTGGCGCTTGTGAGTATCGCTTTTGAAAAAAAGATGCTCATTGCCTATCGACATGTGAGGCGAATCAATTCCAAAATTACGGGATTGTTTAATGACGGCATTGCGGGGGCGAAGACGACAAAAACACTGGTGAGAGAATCGCTGAATTGTGGTGAGTTTGAAACAGTTACCGGTGAGATGCGCATGGAATCCGTCCGTGCGGCGACATTTTCATCGGGGTACTTACCGGTGGCGCTCTTTATCTCAGCCATTGGCACGGTATTGACGCTTTATTTTGGGAGCAGCGAGGTATTAAACGGGGGCATTACTTATGGAACACTGGTGCTTTTCGTTACATACGCGCGACAATTCTTTGATCCGGTATTGGAACTGGCGAGAATTTACACTGAAATGATCAGTGCGCAAGCTGCGGCAGAACGTGTGATGCAGTTGATCCACGAGCCTGAAACGGTAAGCGATCAGCCGGATGTCATTCAGAAATACGGTGACCACTACCATCAAAAACGTGAGGCTTGGGAAACACTTCATGGTCATATGACGTTTGAAAACGTAGGCTTTAATTACAAACCCGGCGAAAGTATTTTAGAGGATTTCAATTTGGAAGTTAAGCAGGGTGAGACCATTGCACTGGTAGGTGAAACGGGTTCCGGCAAGAGTACCATTGTCAATCTGGCATGCCGATTTTATGAACCGACATCCGGTGTCATCAAAATTGACGGTGTCGACTATCGGAAACGTTCACAGAGCTGGCTGCATGCCAATATTGGGTATGTGCTCCAGACGCCGCACCTTTTTAGTGGTACGGTAATGGCCAACATACGCTACGGGCGTTTAGACGCTTCAGAAGAAGACGTGATGGCAGCGGCAAAGATGGTCAATGCCCATGACTTTATCATCAAAATGGAACATGGTTACCATTCACAAGTAGGAGAAGGCGGCGCCAGACTCTCTACAGGTGAGAAACAGCTCATTTCATTTGCCAGAGCGATTTTGGCAGATCCAAAAATATTTTTCTTGGACGAGGCAACTTCTTCTATTGATACAGAAACAGAAGCCAAAATTCAAGAAGCAGTTGAAAAAGTCCTTGAAAACAGGACAAGCTTTATTATCGCACATCGGCTTTCAACGATTCGGCAAGCGGACCGCATACTCGTCATAGACAAGGGGCGTATTGTCGAATCTGGCAATCATGCGACATTGATGCAGAAACGCGGTGCTTATTATCACCTTTACGCCAATCAGTATGGTGAGGCACTGGTTAACGAGAAGAAGAAACATAAGCTGCGGAGCGCCTAGCGCGCAGCAGGAGGAAACGGTATGAATATGTTTATATTAAAAAAATTTAGAATAGAAGATTACTATTTGACGTATAGCCAAAAAGACAATACGGAATGGCGAATGTACTTAAAAAATGAATACGGCATCCGTCATGAGGATGGCTATGACAAAATAAAATTTAGGTATTAATGCGAATGCAGTCGCTGAAAGATCAGGACTTGCAATTAAAAAGGCGATGTGTCAAGCAAATAAACGCTTGGCACAATCGCCTTTTATCTTTTTTCTTTTTCTTTTTTCTTTTGGCTTTTATAATCTAAATCTGGATATTTCATCGGACAGTGATTCCGTTGCAGTTACGAGTGTTTGGTTATGGGTTTGGAGTGATTGACTCGTTTCATTAATTTTTTCGATGCTTGTGGTAATTTCGTATAAATTCAGCGTGTTCTTTTCAACGTCTGCCGTAATGTGATTAACGGTATCATTTACTTGCCGCATGGCAATTTCAACTTCGGTAAAGTTTTCATGAATATCCCCGATTAGGAAGCCGAGATGACTGGCATTTTCTGTGTAGTCTTTGAGAATGGCCTCTGTTTGTTCCAGTGACATTTGCATTTGATGTGTTGAAAAGGTGCTGAAGGCCGTCGATTCATTTTGCAGAACATCCACAGCTTCCAGAACGCGTTTCGATATATCTTGAATTTCCATAACGGCGGACTGGGAATCCTGTGCCAGTTTCTTGATTTCTTCGGCAACGACGGAAAATCCTTTGCCGTGGACGCCTGCGCGGGCGGCTTCAATGGAAGCATTCAGGGCAAGCAAATTGGTCTGTTTCGTCAGTAAAAAGATACTTTCAGAGAGTTGGCCAATGGCGGCAACACTCTTTGAACTTTCGATGGCATTATTGAGCCGTTCCTGAATGGCGTCGGATTCGAGTTTCGATTGATTATGAGAAGCCAGCGCTTCTGACTGCAAGTGATCCGCGCTTTGCTGAACGGTTTGGATGATATTTTTAGACTGTTCAACTTGTTCAAACGTATTTTCAATATGGGCATAAATTTCTTCGGTAACACTGGATATTTCTTGAATGGAAGCATTGGAATTATCCATGTTCTCACTGAGTGTGTGCGTTGAGAGGTTTATTTTGCCAAGTTCTTCGGCAATATAGGTTTGCTCATCACGAAGGGACTGTGTGAAAGACAAAACGCTCTCCGAAGTGTTTTGTATGCGGACGATAATCTTGTGAACGTGTGTGATAAAAGCATTAAACGCCGTTGATATCTTTCCGAGTTCATCTTTTGATACGACCTTAATCCGACTGGTTAAATCACCCTCAGATGAATTAAGCGAGTCGAGTTCATGCTGTAAGTTGCGAAAAGCGTAATTGAGGCGTGCCAGTAATCTTATGGACAAGAGCAGCAGAATGATGATGGCCGCGACGATGACTGAAACCGTTAGGCGAATGGTTTGCTGATAATGGCTGCTGCTGTCAGCATTGGCAGCCTTAACAGATGTGGACAGTTGATCACGGACTGCTTCAATATCATTTTTCATATGGTCGTAGGTGGTACGGCTGGTGGACATCAGCGTGGTGTCAGAGATGACATCGGGTTGAAAAATGGTTTCGCTGATCGCTTCGTAAGCTTCCCAGTCTTCAAGGAATTTTTGCCATTCATCCATTTGAACAATTTCAGGGTACTTTTCTATCTTTTGAATGTATTGCCGTATACGATTAAGCGTTGAGGTTGAAAAGTCATAGGCGCTGAGTTTTTCAAGCGGATCGGATAGCAGGTTGTAGCTAAATTCTTGAATACGGTATTCCGATAAATTTGAAAACAGCTGATTAATGTCATTTAGATCCTGATACATTGTCGTAATAGCGGATTGGTTGCCATAGATTTCATTTAGCCCATATAATGAAACGCCGGCAATCGCTAAAATGGTAATAAACTGCAAAAGTACGAGTGTTAATATTTTTTTTCGAATACTCATTGAATCCTCCCAGAAAATCTTCATCATGGCATTAGCCTACAGCAAGGGGGCGGTTTTGGGCTATCAGCAGGGGGTAAATGTTCTGTTAAAAGTGCGTAAAGGGAAAAAACTGTTGCATCTTCTGGCACTTTGTGCTAATATCACTATTAGCAATTAAGTCTCTGACTTTACAAATGCATACTGTTATCAAGAGTGGCTGAGAGAATAGGCTCTATGACGCCCGGCAACCTGCATATGCGTGGTGCCAATTCCTACATTTCGATGAAATGAGAGATAAACGGATCCGGTCGCTTTCATTGAAGCGGCTTTTTTAATGGAATTGGCTGACAGTATTGAATTTATGAACTTGACAATGACGTTTTAGACGTTATTTTATAGAAAGGCGGCGAACACATGGCCATTATTGTTCAAAAATACGGTGGCACGTCAATGGCGGATGCTGACTGTATCAAAAATGTGGCGCAGAAAGTCCTTCGGGCTAAAAACGCCGGCAAGAAAGTTGTCGTCGTCGTTTCTGCACCAGCGGGGATGACGGATGACCTCATAAGGCGGGCAAAGCAGGTAACCGAGAAACCAACGGGAAGAGAACTGGATATGATTCTCTCGACGGGTGAACAGATATCAATATCGCTTTTGGCAATGGCCATTCAAAATATGGGAGAAGAAGCCATCTCTTTTACAAGTGCTCAAGTAGGCATTTTAACAGATGGCGTTCACAACAAGGCTAAAATAGAAGCCATTAATACATCAAAAATATTAGCGGAACTCGAACGCAATAAAGTGGTCGTGATTGCAGGCTTTCAAGGCGTCACAAAGGATCTTGAAATTACGACACTGGGTCGAGGCGGTTCAGATACATCAGCTGTTGCACTCGGTGTGGCACTTGAGGCGGAAGAGGTGGAAATCTATACAGATGTCGACGGTATTTATACAGCCGATCCGCGCATTGTCCCAAATGCACGAAAAATTGACAGCATTTCTTTTGATGAAATGCTCGAGATGGCCGGTGCCGGAGCAAAAGTGCTGCACCTTCGAAGTGTCGAACTCGCAGCGAAGAACAATTTGCCGATACACTTGAGATCATCGTTTACAGACACGATGGGGACTTATGTCGTAGGGGAGGATACATCCATGGAAAAAGTATTTGTCAGAGGTGTTGCACACACCACAAACAATGCTAAAATTACCATTGCCAATTTAAAACATACTTCAAAAAATGTCGCATATCTCTTTCATGAAATTGCTGAACAGCATATTAACGTCGACGTCATCACGCAAAACTATTTAACGAAAGACGATGTGACGATATCCTTCACTGTGACGGAAGAAGACTTCGATCGCGCGCTGGCGCTGACAAAGACATTGGCCGAAGCGATCGGCGCAGAATCAGTGACAGGAGAACTCGGCGTTGCAAAAGTATGTGTCATCGGTGTGGGGATGAAGAGTACGCCGGGCGTTGCCGCAAGGGTTTTTGAATGCTTGGCAAACAATGACATTGAGATTGATTTGATTTCAACATCTGACATTAATATTACCTGCGTCATCAACCAATCGGACTATTCAAAAGCAGTACTTGCAATTCATAATGAATTTGACTTATAATAATCATTAAATCAAGGCGATTATTAATCGCAGACAATTATATACCGACTTATTAAGAGTGGCTGAGAGACTGGCTCTATGAAGCCCGGCAACCTACATCTCATTTGATGTGTGGTGCTAATTCCTGCATTTCCTATGAAATGAAAGATAAGATTTTGAGAGAGATCGTTTCATGCAATAGGTGGAGCGATTTTTATTTTATGAAAATTGATCAAAAAAGCATGTAAGTAAGGCGATGATGCAATGCGCTCACGTTTATAAATCATGCTGAATAATATAATTCGATAACTCGAAGGAGGCAAAAATGGATATTAAAGCTATTTTTAACAAGAAGAAACCGGTTCTTTCATTTGAAATTTTTCCGCCAAAGCGTGACGGCGATCTCAACAGCGTTTATAAAACCATTGACGCACTGGCGATGTTGAATCCTGATTACATCAGTGTTACTTATGGTGCGGCAGGCTCTGAACGCAGCAATACCACACTGGACATTGCTGCATTTATTAAATCACAGTATCAAATAGAAGCGCTGGCGCATTTAACATGTGTATCATCGAGCAAATCAGATGTTGACCGCATCTTTGACAAATTTGAAGCGGCGGGCATCGAAAATATATTGGCGCTGAGAGGTGATCTGCCTGAGGGGATGGACAAGGAGAACCGGGCTTTTCAATACGCGGGTGACTTAATCCAGTACATCAAAGAGACTAGAAATTTTACAGTTGGCGCGGCATGCTACCCCGAGGGACATATTGAAGCCAAGAGCAGAACGGTTGACCTTATCAATTTAAAGCAGAAAGCTGCTCAGGGTGCTGATTTCCTCGTTACACAGTTGTTCTTCGACAATGAGAAATTTTATGATTTCAGACATGAAGTACGATCCCTAGATATTGATATCCCCATTACCGCAGGGATTATGCCGGTACTGAACAAGAGCCAAATTGAGCGTATGGTAGCATTAAGCGGTGCCAGCCTGCCGGATAAGTTCAAACGCATTATGTCAAAATATGAATTCAAACCGCAAGCGCTTCATGATGCAGGCATTATTTACGCATCAGAGCAGTTAGTTGACCTTCTCTCAACGGGTGTTGACGGCGTTCACCTTTATGTAATGAACAAACCTGAGGTAGCAAAACAACTTGTGGACAATGTTTCCAATGTTCTCAAAGCATTGCGTCCATAACGTTAAAAATCATGTAGAATAAAAGAAAGAGCCTATATTTGATGACTTTATGATTAAATTGCCATGCGGAAGATCGTTTACGGATCAGGCATGTTAGAAAGTGAAAGCGAATGACACTTAAACAAACCATTATAAACGGTGTCGACCGAAATGAAATTTATCGATACCTCAGTGCCAAAAACAAAGTTGATGATTCTTGGCAAACCTATGTGGAAGCAGTGCTGGAAGAAACGGGAACCTTGATTTTACCTAATCAGCTGATGATTGAAGATGCCATCAGTGTTGATGCAAATCAGGTCGAGCTCATACACAGTGATCTTCGACTAACCTCTGAAAATTTTGCAAATCACGTCAAGGGCGGCACGCGTCTATGGCTTGTCGCGGCGACACTTGGACATCTTATTGAACGCAAAATAAAATATTATTTTGCCGTGAATCCAACCCGCGCGGTTATTATGGATGCCTGCGGTTCGGCGCTTATTGAATCCTATTGCGATATTATAGAGCGCGCGATTAAAGAATCACACACTGAAATGAAGGGGTTTACCAGCAGGTTTAGCCCCGGATATGGCGATTTGAGCCTGACAACTCAGCGACAACTCTTTGATCGGTTTGACATTGCAAAGCGAACGGGTATTCACTTATCAGAAGGTGATCTTATGCTGCCTCAGAAGTCAGTTGTTTTTCTGATCGCCGACCAGTCTGTCACACCGCAGTCAATAGGCTGCCAGCATAAATGCGCAAGCTGCACACTGCAGCATTGCATCTATAGAACGGAGGGCATATAACGTGTTAAAACAACGGATTAAAAATGGCACGCTGATCTTTGACGGCGCTATGGGAACTTATCTACAAAAAAGCGGCATGGCGGCAGGTGAACACCCTGAGACGCTAAATATAACACAGCCGGCATTGATTCAGTCAATACACATGAAGTACTTAAAAGCGGGCTGCGATGTCCTTACGACCAATACGTTTGGGGCAAGCCCGCTAAAATATCCGGATGAAATTGCACCTGCCATTGAAGCAGCTGTTGCGAATGCCAAAGCGGCTATTGATGCTTACCAACGCGAAACCGGCGATTTTTCTCCTAAATATATTGCATTGGATCTTGGTCCGATTGGCCAGTTACTGGCACCAATGGGCACCCTTTCATTTGACGATGCATATGAGAGCTATCGCATTCAAGCAGAAATTGGCATCAGAGCAGGCTGCGATCTCATTTTAATTGAGACGCAAACCGACATATATGAAGCAAAGGCGGCTGTTCTGGCATCAAAGGCCAGTGGTGATCGCCCTATTTTCTGCACCATGTCTTTTGAAACAGGTGGGCGCACGTTTATGGGAACCGATATCCAGAGCATGGCGACAATTCTCGAAGATTTAGGCGTTGATGCCCTTGGCTTAAATTGTTCATTTGGGCCAAAGGAAATGCTGCCGCTCGTTGAAGCGCTAATTGCTGAAACATCGTGTCCAATTCTCATCCAGCCAAATGCAGGTCTGCCAAAGACCATTGACAACATTACGGTATACGATACCAAACCTTCAACCTTTAAAGCTATTATGACAGAAATTAGGTCACTTGGCGTCATGCATATCGGCGGCTGCTGCGGTACCGATGAGCAATATATAGCCGCGCTGAAAGAAATTGTGGAATTAATGCCGTCGCCAGATCGAAAACCAGCGCCAGAGCGATTTAGAATTGCGTCATATGCAAAGACGGTAACCATTGGTGAAGGCGCGCCTGTCGTCATTGGCGAGCGCCTTAATCCAACGGGGAAAAAGCGATTAAAGGAAGCGTTAAGACAGCAGGATAAAGACTATATATTAAAGGAAGCCATTTCACAGATTGAACAAGGTGCGGCGGTGCTGGATCTCAACATCGGCTTGCCGGAAATAGATGAAGCACAGCTGATGCCCGTACTCATCCGTGAAATACAGGGAATTGCAGATATTCCAATCCAAATCGATTCATCAGATCTCAATTGTTTAGAAGCTGCTGCGAAACATTATAACGGCAAACCGCTGATTAATTCTGTCAGCGGAAAGCGCGAATCGCTGGATACGGTATTGCCGATTGTAAAACGTTACGGTGCATGTGTTCTAGGGCTGACACTTGATGATGACGGCATCCCATCTGCCGCAGAAGCTCGATTTGCCATTGCGGAAAAGATCGTCCGTGAAGCGATGGCTTTAGGCATTCCAAAACGCAACATCATCATTGACTGTCTTGCATTGACGGCATCAGCGCAGCAGTCAGATGTCATCGAAACCATTAAGGCCATTAAACTCGTAAAATCACGCTTAGGGGTTCCCACTGTACTCGGTGTCAGCAATGTGTCCTTTGGGCTGCCCTATCGGCAGCTCTTGAATCAAACCTTCTATATTATGGCGATGACAGCAGGGCTGGATGCAGCGATTATCAACCCCGGCCACCAGGAAATGATGTCGGCGCGCGATGCCTTCAATGTCCTAAACGGATGGGACGAGCAATCCCAAAATTATATTCAAACCTATGGTCATATTACCAAGCGCGTTGAAAACGTTCAGCAAGAGGCGGCAGGCAGTGCTAACAGTGATGAAGCAGCAACAGGCGGGCTTTATGATATCATTCTAAAAGGCTTTAAAGGTCAGGCCGGTGAGCGCGTAGAAGATTTACTCAAAACGATGGCGCCAATGGCCGTAGTCGATGACATCATTATTCCGGCCCTTAACGATGTCGGCAGCCGTTTTGAAAATGGAACGATCTTTTTACCGCAGCTCATTCAGTCGGCAGAAACGGTCCAGCAAGCTTTTGAAAAACTCAAAGCGGCACTAAGCGCTGTTGATGGCGGTTCGATCTCGAAGGGAAAACTGGTTTTGGCAACCGTTCACCACGATGTTCACGATATTGGCAAAAATATTGTTAAAGTCATTTTGCAGAATTATGGTTTTGACGTCATTGATTTAGGCAAAGACGTCCCGCCAGAGGCTATTCTCGAAGCATGTGAACAGCATGATATTAAAGTTGTCGGCTTAAGTGCACTGATGACATCGACTGTGACATCAATGGAAAAAACAATTGCGTTAATTAGAAAAGAACGGCCTGAAACGGTTTTTATCGTTGGCGGCGCTGTGCTTAATCCTGAATACGCTCAGATGATTCAAGCCGATCACTATGCAAAAGATGCACGGGAAACCGCGCAGATTGTGCAGCAGTTATTTCGTTAAAACCCATAGATTAGTATTGCGTTAGAAAGCCATTAGAATACACTAGAAACCTTGAATTCCGCTTATTGATGCTATAAACTTACAGTATAGAGAAGCGTTAAGGCAATGGTATCATTACCTTTAACGGATCCTACACGACAAAATGTGGTATTTTCGCATGATGAAAAGGGTACCAATTGTCGTAAAAGGATAAAAATTTGAAAGAGGCAATTTTCTCAGTTACTTGGAGGTAAACATGGCGAAGAATAAACTTTGTAAAATTAGATCGGAAGGTAGAGTTTCTGGTGTTTGTGCCGGATTAGCGGATTATTTTAATATTGATGTCACCATTATTCGACTTATCTTTGTCCTCACGGCATTCTTTGGCGTTGGATCACCAATCCTGATCTACATCGTTTTAGCCATCGTCCTGCCGGAATACGACCCCGATTCAGTTGATTTCGAAGAAGTGTATGACGACGATGATGAGCGCTACTAATCTGATAAAATGCGACAGCGACAATATGATTTTTTTATAAACGCAGGATTCCATCTCAATGATGGCATGCTGCGTTTTTTACGAATATGTTATCTTATTAGAATGGTTATTCCTAATGATTGGCTGTATAATAAGAAGAGAGGAAATGAAAATCATTCGGATACAGAAAAATAGATAGGATGCGATAACATGAAAAACGAAATACTTAAAACCATTGTCGACCCCGTACTTACCTATGAAATGAAAGTCAATACTTTGGCGAAGCATGCGGAAAACTGTTTGGATGTTCTCCCACAGACCGAAGCGCTTAAAGCGTATCGAGAAGCAGGCATTATCTGTGATCTCTTCGAAGGCAATGCACCCTACAGACCAAGATACATTCTGCCTGACTATGCGCGCTTCATGGCGGAGGGCAGTGCCTTTTTAAATTTGAAACCTGCAGAAGACCTTGAAGATGCGTTAAATAATTTGATGATTTTATATCGCCATGTCCCTTCCATCACAACATTTCCCGTCTTTATAGGCGAACTGGATAAACTTCTGGAACCATACATTGAAGATGAAGCGACGGCTTACCGTGCCATTAAACGTTTTTTAAAGTACATTGATCGAACCATTACAGATTCATTTTGTCATGCGAACATTGGACCGGAGGCAACAGTAGCGGGACGCTTGATTTTAAAAGCAGAAAGAGAACTTCAAGATTCGATTCCGAATATTACCCTTAAATACAGTGCGGAAACGCCTGATGACTTTGCAATGGATGCCATTGAAACAAGCTTTATTACGGCGAAACCGAGTTTTGCCAATCATATGATGTTTACAGAAGAACTGGGTGACCGCTATGCGATTGCCAGCTGTTACAACGGCCTTTCAAAAGGCGGCGGCGCCTTTACACTGACACGGCTTGTGCTATCGCGACTTGCAGAGAAAACAGAGGACTACCAGCACTTTTTAAAGGTGCTGCTGCCGGATGTCGTTAAAGAAATGATTGGATACATTCATGCGCGCGTCGATTTTATTGATCGTGAAGTGGCGTTTTTTGATCATAGCTTTTTAGTCGAAGAGGGACTTTTAGACCGCAACCGTTTTGCGGCGATGTTCGGTCTCGTGGGCTTGGCAGAGACAGTGAACCATTTTCAGCCTTCCGGATGCCGTTATGGTCATGACGCCATGGCAAATCAAATGGGCGTCGAAATCATGGATCATTTAGAGGCATTGGTTAAGTCGTATACGCATGATCGCCTGTGGCCTGATGGACACTGCATGCTCCACGCACAGGTTGGGATTGATACTGATTTTGGCATTTCGCCAGGTGTTCGCATTCCAATTGGCGAAGAACCGGATCTATATAGCCACCTGTCACAAATCGAACAATTTCATAAATACTTCCCGTCTGGTGTTGGCGATATTTTTGCATTTGATGAAACGGTCGAACGCAATCCGCAATACGTTCTTGATATTATCAAGGGGGCATTTAAACGCGGCATGCGCTATGTGTCATTCTATGGTGCAGATGCAGACGTCATCCGCATTACAGGATATCTCGTGAAGAAATCGGAGATTGAAAAATTGTCAAAAGGCGAGCAGGTACTTCGCGATACAGTTGTACTGGGAAAAGGTGCCGTTGACAATGGCCGTGTTCTGGAACGAAAAGTGACGGGACTTTAAGCAAAGCATAAGGCTTAACGCTTAACACGCCGTTTATGATGGCTGATCACGTGAAAATGGTTGGATGCCGGTGCGTTAATGGCAATAGAAATAAAGGGATACGATCATATTAAATAGGAAACCCCCGTGACTTCAAACTGCGTTATCACAGCGCAGGCTGCTGTCCACGGGGGTTTTGTGCTGAATGATAGGCGTTACCAAATAATTAAAAGCATGCTCAAATCGTGCAGCTTCCAGTGTTGTTGAAGTGGGAGCATTTAAACAGTGCTTTTTTTCGTATAAAGGACTGCGGCAATAAAAGCCGTCAGCGGCATCGTGAATAAAATGCCAAGGCTCCCGATCAGCGCCTGCAGGATTTCTGTAACGATAACCTCTCGGTTGAGGACATCAATGACCGAAGGATTATAAGAAACCATTAGCAGAACGAAAGAAAGGGAACTGCCAATATAGGCTAAAATAAGTGTGTTTGACATCGTTCCCATGATATCTTTGCCAATGTTGAGGCCGGAACGAAATAAAGCGCTTCTGGATAAGCCGGGAGAAGATTGCTTGAGTTCATACAAAGAAGAGGCGATCGACATTGCGACATCCATAATAGCGCCCAAGGCGCCAATGAGGATGGCAGCATAAATGATGCCCTTTAGATCAATGGGATTATCCGGGTTGATAAACATGAGATAGGCTGAATCTTCATCGACAAAACCGGTGAGTTTTAATGCGCTGTTTAAGAAGAGCGTTAGCGCTGCAGAAACGAGAACGCCGCTAAAACAGCCAATGATGGCGCAGTAGCTCTTTTGATTGTAGCCGTTGATGATGAGCAGCGTCGTCAATGTTACGAAAATGCAGACGGCAATTGTCCAGAGGTAGATATTAAACCCTGACAAAATAGCCGGAATGAAAACAAAGAAGATGGCCAAAACGGTTAAAGACAGTGAAACGAGGGTATTGATTCCCTGACGTCGGCCAAATAGGATTAAAAGTGCGCCAAAGACGAGTGCAAGATAAATGAGTGCGTCAGTTCGCTGATACTCTCCCAGAGACCACTCGGCACCGATGGCTTCATCCGGATAATGATAGAGAATGATCTTGTCACCGACGTCAACAGGTCTTAACTGCATTAAAATAAACGTGTTCAGATTTTGATAACCTGTGACAACAGTGCCTTTGCCGTCACCGCGCAGGATTTCTGCTTTGAAAATGATGGTTTCATTGGTATAGTTCTCCGTTTCACTGATGGCAACCGTATCTTTTTGATGATCCAGTATTTCAGTGACGCGGGCCTGTTCAACTTCTGTATTGTTTTGGCCTTCAAAAGCAGTGAGTTGTTTCGTGGCATATTGATTGCCAAGCCAGAGCAGGGCAATGGCGAGGAAGAGTGTTAAAAGATAGCGCACATTTTTTGACATCATAATAGGACTCTACTTTCATTGTAATTATTGAGACTGATGTAATGGGTTGATTAGAAACAGCACGGTAGACTTCACATGCGATTTAACAAGTAAAGTATATCAAAGTTGCCAATGCCATGCAATTTAATAAAGATGGCAACAGATGAAACGGTATTATTTGAATTCCAAGCCTTTCACCACAAGATGTATATCACTCGTATGACGGGAATTCAACATATGGTAGTGATGGCTTACCCAAGGACGCTTGCGCAATTTTCTTAATTATGTGAAATTAACGTTACATATGCGAATTTATGCTATAATAAATAGCAGAACGAATGTTTGCAGGAGACGCTATGATTGGTTATGTCAGAAATATCATTACACATTCGGCGGTAGATGGTCCCGGCAATCGGCTCGTCATTTTTTTGCAGGGGTGCAATTTTAATTGCCGATATTGTCACAATCCGGAAACGATACCGCGCGATTGGGAAAACAGCAGTTTTCAAATGGCTGTGTCGGATTTGGTCGATGAAGTAGGCAAATATATCGACTATTTGTCCGGTGTTACATTTTCGGGTGGCGAATGCACACTGCAGTCAGCATTTTTATTGGCTTGCTGCCGCGCCCTCAAGGAACGGGGGATTCATATTCTCATTGACAGCAACGGATCTGCATCAAAAGAGACGCTTTTATCACTAGCGGCCTATGCAGATGGCTTTATGATTGATCTCAAAGCTTTTTCAGGACATTTGCACAAAGTCCTGACAGACGCCGGCAACGCACATGTGCTCGCCAATATATTGGTTTTAGCACAATACGGAAAGCTTCATGAAGTGCGTATGGTCGTCGTCCCGGACTTTGCCGATACACGTGAATCAATTACATGGCTGGCAGATCAGCATTTGCTGCATATCCCAATTAAACTGATAAAATACCGTGCACACGGTGTGACAGATCGGGCAAAAGCACTTGTCCCCCCAACAGATGATGAAATGCAAGTCTTAAAAGCATATGCAGAAAAAATGGGCTTTCATAAGGTTACCGTTGTGTAATGATGAGAGACGCATAGTGCTTAGAGCGAAATAGATACGTAAGAAGGAGGTTGCTATGCTGTTTATGCTGATTGTTAAAGCATCAAAAAATGCAGAAGCGGGTAATCTGCCAAGCCCAGCGCTGATTGAGGCAATGACGCAGTACAATCAAGCGCTGGTAACGGCGGGCGTTCGCGTTATGGCAAAAGGGCTTCACCCCAGCGTCGAAGGCATACGGCTTTCGTTTCCGGCGAGCGGAGAGAAACCGATTGTTATTGAAGGTCCCTTTGAACCGACATCGGATGTGGTAGCTGGTTTTATCCTCATAGACGTTGCTTCAAAAGAAGAAGCTGTGGATTGGGCCATGAAAATGCCGGATCCTCAGGGTGATGGTGAAGGGCAAATTGAACTGAGACAGGTTTTTGAATAAATGAGATGTCTTACATAATGGATGCACGTGTATGAAGCGGCAGGCATATAAACCCCAAAATATCAAACGTATGCAGTAAAAAAAGTGAGGCTGTACGATCAATGCCTGCTGAAAATAATTTAAAAAAACGACATAAGGAGTTTTAATGATAGATTATATTAAAGGCGATCTGGTTCATATTGATGTCGATCATATCGTTGTGGACAATCGTGGCGTCGGTTATCAGATACTAACATCGCGGCAATCTCAAAATGAACTGATGATGATGGAAGGCGAGATTATCTGCTATACGCAGTTGATTGTGAGAGAAGATGCGATGCAGCTCGTCGGCTTTGCTTCAAAAGACGAGCGGGCCATGTTTCAAAAGCTGACGTCAGTTAGCGGGATCGGTACCAAAGTCGCCATTGGCATGCTGTCGCATCAGGATTATCGGCAATTGGCGCTTATGATTATGAAAGGTGATATAAAGGGAATCACTGCTGCACCGGGCGTTGGCAAAAAGACAGCCGAACGCCTTGTTTTAGAGCTAAAAGACAAGGTTGGTTATTTTGGCGGGGAGCAGGCGATGACGGTGGAAGCTGATATGCCCGATGCAGCAAATGCCTCTGTTTATTCGGATGCGCTTGAAGCACTTATGTCTCTGGGCTATGCAAAGAACGATGCAGAACATATGCTGAGGGGCATTGATGTGGCATCAATGACGGCGGAATCGGTGATCAAAGCGGCGCTTAAGAAAATGATGGGCATGTAAAGGCGTCAATAATGGTGTCAGAAAAAGGAGTCAAAATGGATCGTTTTATTACGCCGAACTTAATGGCGGAAGACAGTCAGGAAATTTCCATCCGACCAAGTCGAATGGCTGATTATATTGGTCAAACCAAAACAAAAGAAAAGCTTACAATTTTTATGGAAGCGGCAAAAATGCGTGACGAATCGCTCGATCACGTTTTGCTGTACGGACCGCCGGGATTGGGAAAGACGACGCTGTCCTGCATTATTGCCAATGAGATGAACGTGGCGATTAAAGTGACATCCGGTCCCGCCATTGAGCGTCCCGGTGATCTCGCGGCTATCCTCACCAGTATGAAGCCAAATGATGTGCTTTTTATTGATGAAATTCACCGATTGAGTCGGCACGTTGAAGAGGTTCTCTACCCCGCGATGGAGGACTTTGCCATTGATATCGTCATCGGCAAGGGGCCTGGCGCGCGTTCTGTCAGACTGGATCTTCCAAAGTTTACGTTGATTGGTGCGACAACGCGTGCAGGACAATTGACATCGCCGCTTAGAGATCGGTTTGGCGTCATCTGCAAACTGGAATTGTACGATTCTGAGGATTTGGCTGAAATTATAAAGCGTTCTGCATCTGTGCTGGCGATAGAAATTGATGATGCCGCCGCGGTTGAAATGGCAATGCGGAGCCGAGGTACACCGAGAATTGTCAATCGATTGCTGAAACGGGTCAGAGACTATGCGCAAGTGAGGGGCGAGGGGGTCATCACCCTTGAGATTGCCAAGGCGGCGCTCAATCTTCTCGAAGTAGATGCATTGGGACTTGATGCTGTTGACAGACGAATCATTGACCATATGATTTCGAATTTTGACGGCGGCCCTGTGGGACTGGAGACCTTGGCTGCGGCAACGGGTGAAGAAGCGACAACTATTGAAGATGTTTATGAACCCTATCTTATGCAGATCGGTTTCATTAATCGTACGCCGAGAGGCAGGGTTGTAACCAACCGAGCAAGGCAGCATCTGGGCTATCAGCTTATTTTGGAAAGTGAGCAGCTAAGTCTTTCAATAGAAGATTTATAGGAGGTTTCATGGTTCGATTATTAAGACGATTGCTTATATTTGTATGTTTGCTGACAGCGGCAGGCAATGTGGCGTATGCAGATGAAACCATGGTTGACGTCGGTCTCTTTTATGGTGCGAATAGCCAATACCCTTTTGGCATTAGCAGCGATACGGGTTTTGCCTTTGGCAGTGCGGAGGGAGACAGCATCACGACCTTAGTTGATCTCAGCAATTACAAAACGCTAAAAATTTATAAAGCGGGATACTACGAAAATGAAAAACTGGTAACCACCAATGCCACCTATTATGCCGGCGGCAATGTAAAAGGCGCCTATACGGTTCGAATCGGTCAGAGTGAGTCAAGTCTGAACGCTATTTTTGACAACTTTCTTGCAATGAAAGCATCGGCACCGGAACTGATGATGGTTTATGATGGACAGTGGTATATTGCGTATGGCTGTTATGTGAATGAAAATGCTGCCATCGCCGCACTCAATGAGTTGACGCCCAGTTATCCAAATGACATGTTGAGCGTTATGAAACAAAGCCGTTATCAAATGGTGGCTTATGGTGACAATATGCCGCTTGTGAGCTTTAATACGTCGCTTCAAGACTTTGTCTTTGCCGCACCGTTGATAGAATACGATGATTTAGTTTACCGGCATGCCATTATGACAAAGCGGACAAAAACAAGTGATTATGCCGTTATCAATCATCTGCCTATTGATTCCTATCTCTATGGTGTCGTACCGAAGGAAATGGCTAAGGGGTGGCCGCTGGAAGCTTTAAAAGCGCAGGCCGTTGCCGCAAGAAACTTTACACTGATTAACATGGGTTCGCATATGGCGGATGGCTTTGATGTCTGCACCACTACGGACTGTCAAGTCTACGGCGGTTACTTGGCTGAAAACGACGATGCGACAAAAGCTGTCAATGCGACGTCCAATATTGTGCTCAAATATCAAAATGAAATTGCTTCCTGTTATTACCATGCCAACAGCGGTGGTGAAACAGAAGATATCAGCAATATATGGTCGGGTGACTTGCCCTATATTAAAGGCAAAACAGATCCGTATTCTCTGGGGCAGCCTAATGCCACTTGGACGGTGACACTTGATGCCGATACGATTGAAAAAGGGCTGAAATCGGCTGGATACAATATTGGCACCTATCAGGGCGTTCGAATTGAAGAAATATCCGATCACGGCAGGGTTCTTAAAATAACCTTTATGGGATCAAGTGGCAATGCCGTGCTGCTAAAAGAGAACATGCGCAAGATCTTTGGCTATACAACCGTTAAAAGCATGTATTTTTCGCTTGAGGAAGCAACTGCAGGCATTGCGATGCGGACATTTTCTCATGTTGAAAATATCACTGAGAAAAACTTTTATGCGATGACATCCGCTGGCCTGTCAAAAGTTGACAGCAGTGCTTATGCGCAGCAAAGCGGCGGTTTATCGACGATTGCCTCAGCACAGAAGACATCTCAGAGCAATGTCGGCGAGTTGACGCTCTACGGCAAGGGCTATGGTCATGGACTGGGAATGAGCCAATGGGGTGCAAAAGTAATGGCGGAGTCGGGCATGACTTTTGATAAGATCCTGACTTACTACTATACGGGGACGACATTGGATCGAATCGATTAAACAATAATGCTAACTTTAAAGTGCACAGGATTTTGTGCACTTTTTCTATTGCAAAAGCACAGAGAGTTATATAAAATCAATAGAGTCGTCAACTTCCAATGTCAAAGATGTGATAAATAATCTAAAAATGGATATGATAATGAAGGCGCTTTTGATAAAGTGCCAATAATATTGAAATAGAAGTGGTAGGATATGAGATGAAAACAAGTGATTTTAATTTTTATTTACCGGAGGCACTTATTGCACAGACACCGCTCGAGGATCGAAGCAATTCAAGGCTCATGGTTGTGAATCGCACAGAGGGCAATTTTTCACATAAGACATTTAAGGATGTCGTGTCATATCTCCGTGCAGGTGACTGTCTAGTGCTGAACAACACAAAAGTCATTCCCGCGCGGATTTTCGGCCAAAAAGAGACTGGCGCCGTCGTGGAATTTCTGCTCTTAAAACGACTGGATGATCATACGTGGGAAACACTGGTGAAGCCCGGCAAAAAAGCGAAAGTCGGTTCTGTCTTTACGTTTGGTGAAGGAGAATTGACCTGTGAAATTATGGCAATTGGCGACGGCGGTGCCAGAATTGTGAGATTTGACTACGAAGGCGTCTTTGAAGCAGTGCTGGACAAACTTGGAACGATGCCGCTGCCACCGTACATTCACGAAAAACTGGAAGATAAAACACGGTACAATACCGTTTACGCCAAGTATGATGGCTCTGCAGCGGCGCCGACAGCAGGGCTGCACTTTACAAAAGAACTTTTGTCAGCACTGAGGGAGAAGGGCATTCACATTGCCTATTTGACCCTTCACGTCGGCCTTGGAACCTTTCGACCGGTTAAAGTCGATGATGTAAACGATCATAAGATGCATGCCGAGTACTATGAGCTCGATGACGAGAATGCTGCAATCATCAATAATGCACGAGAAGCAGGCGGACGCATTATTACGGTTGGAACGACGTCAACGCGAACACTGGAAACCATTGCCGGAGAAGATGGTTATGTTTCGGCACAAAGCGGCTGGACGGATATTTTTATTTATCCGGGTTATCGGTTTAAGATTATTGATGGTCTTATCACCAATTTTCACCTGCCGGAGTCGACGCTCATCATGCTCGTCAGTGCACTGGCTTCAAAAGAATTGATATTAAATGCCTACGAAGAAGCCGTTAAAGAAGCCTATCGTTTTTTTAGCTTTGGCGATGCGATGCTGATTATATAATGAAGGGAGTTTCTATGGCAATTAAATATGAATTGATAAAAACCTGCAAACAGTCGGGTGCGAGACTTGGCAGACTACACACGCCGCACGGCATTATTGAGACGCCAATTTTTATGCCCGTCGGTACACAGGCAACTGTAAAGGCGATGACGCCTGAAGAACTTAAAGAAATGGAAGCTCAGATCATTCTGTCCAATACGTATCATCTCTATTTGCGACCGGGACATGAATTGGTTCAAAAAGCAGGCGGTTTGCACAGCTTTATGAATTGGGACCGCCCAATATTGACGGACAGTGGCGGCTTTCAAGTTTTTAGTCTTGGCGATCTTCGCAAGATTACAGAAGAAGGGGTTACTTTCCAGTCGCATCTCGATGGCAGCCGTCACTTTTTAAGCCCCGAGCGCGTGATGGAAATAGAGAATGCCCTTGGCGCGGATATTATTATGGCATTTGATGAGTGCGCGCCGTATCCGTCAGAGCATGACTACGTCAAACGCTCGCTGGAACGGACGACGCGATGGGCAGAGCGCTGCAAAAATGCGCATCAGAATACGGATAGACAAGCCCTTTTTGGTATTGTCCAAGGGGGAATGTATGAAGATTTGAGACGTCAGAGCGCGGCAGAACTCGTTGCACTGGACTTTCCCGGTTATGCAATTGGCGGCTTAAGTGTGGGTGAACCCAAACCAATGATGTATGAAGTGCTCGATTATACCGTGCCGCTTTTACCGGCAGACAAGCCGAGGTATCTAATGGGCGTAGGCAGTCCCGACGCCTTAATTGAAGGTGCCATTCGCGGCATTGACATGTTTGACTGCGTACTGCCGACGCGGACGGCAAGAAATGGAACTGCCATGACTTCGCAGGGCAAAGTCGTTATCAAACACGCGAAATACACAGAAGATTTTTCGCCGCTCGATCCAGATTGTGACTGCTATACATGCCGCAATTACACGAAGGCCTATTTGAGGCACTTATACAAGGCGAATGAGATCTTATCATCGCGGCTAATGTCCTATCATAATCTTCACTTTTTAATCAATTTAATGAAGCAAGTACGCGAAGCGATTATGGAAGATCGCCTTTTAGACTTTAAAGCGTCTTTTTTTGAAAGGTATTACGGCGAGGATTTGTAACCGTTGAGGCAGACTGCCGTCTATAAAAGTGATTTTCAATGACGGATGTTTCTGTTATAATAAAAATTGGATATCAAAACGCGATACGAAAAAAGATCAAAGGAGTGAACAACATGCAAAGTACTTTAAGCTTAGTGCTGTATATGGCATTTTTCTTTGGATTGATGTATTTCCTTATTATCAGACCACAAAATAAGAAGAATAAGCAGCTAACCAATTTAAGAGATAATTTAAGACAGGGTGATATCGTCGTTACAATCGGTGGTATCGTTGGTAAAATCATCAGCGTTAAAGACGATGATGTCGTATTGGAGATAGGTGCAGCAAGAACAAAACTGGCTTTCAAAAAATGGGCGATTTCTTCTGTAGACGTGCCATCAGAAGCACCAGTGCCTGCTGAACCAGAACAAATTGAAACCGTGGGGACCGATGATTCTGAAGAAGCGTAATAACTGAACTTTGCTTGTTCTCAGCAAAATAGCTTTTCTATTTTGCAGATATATGGTATAATGGCTTGTATTTTTTAATAAAAAATGAACTTTCTTTATGAAGGGGGATTTGAAAATGAAGCATATCAAAACGCTTAACAGCGGTACGTTAAAGAGCAGTGCGGCGCACGGCGGATGTGGCGAATGCCAAACATCATGTCAGTCAGCATGCAAAACGTCTTGTACGGTTGGCAACCAAGCATGTGAAAATAAATAAGAGCTTCAGTTATGAAAGCAGCTTGAAGCTGCTTTTCTTAATGCCCAAAGAATGTGACGCAGGCGAGCACGCTGATTAGCATGCGGTTCGCCGGTGCCCACTGGAGGAATAAATGATACACAAATTTAAGCAGGGAGACCTGTACTTTGTACTGGATGTCAATAGCGGCGCCGTACATGTCATTGATGAAATCGTCTTTGATCTATTAGATTACTATCCCAAAATGTGTCCAATTAATGCCATTAAAGCATTAGTCGAAAAATACCCGGAAGATCAGCTCCGTGAAGCGATGGCCGATATCGATCAGCTCATCGATTCAGAAATGCTGCTCACCGATGATCAATATATCAACAGCATTGAGTTTCAGAATAGAAGCCCTGTTATTAAAGCACTCTGTCTTCACGTAGCGCATGACTGTAATTTGAGATGTGCTTATTGTTTCGCCTCACAAGGCGATTTTGAAGGCGATCGCGGATTAATGTCATTTGAAGTCGGCAAGAAGGCGCTTGATTTGCTGATCGCTTATTCCGGCAATCGGCATAATTTAGAAGTCGATTTCTTTGGCGGCGAGCCACTTATGAACTTTGAGGTCGTCAAGCAGCTCGTCGAATACGGAAGGTCTCTGGAAGCGGCACATCAGAAACACTTTCGATTTACCATTACCACAAACGGCGTTTTGCTGAATGATGAAATCGCGGACTATATCAATGCCAATATGGACAATGTCGTCCTTAGCATCGACGGACGCAAATCGGTCAACGACAAAATGCGCTATACGATTTCCGGCGGCGGTTCCTATGATGTCATCGTGCCGAAATTTAAAGCCATTGTGGACAAGCGTGGCGATAAAGCCTATTATGTCAGAGGCACTTATACAAGAGAAAATCTTGACTTTGCAAAAGATGTTCTTCATCTGGCAGACCTTGGTTTTAAGAGCACTTCAGTAGAGCCGGTAGTGACATCGCCTGACATTCCTTATGCGCTGCGCGATGAAGATTTGCCGACGCTCTTTGCACAATATGACGAAATTGCCGAAGCATTGATTGCGCGAGAAGCGGCTGGACAACCCTTTGGCTTCTTTCACTTTGCCATTGATCTTTCACAAGGACCGTGCGTGATTAAACGCCTTACAGGCTGCGGCGCAGGTTCCGAATACATTGCCGTAACACCTGAAGGCGATATTTATCCATGCCATCAATTTGTTGGCAATGAACATTTTTTAATGGGCAATGTTATGGCAGGCGTTATTGACTTTGGGCTCAGCAGTGAATTCAAAAACGCACACGTTTACAATAAGAAAAAATGTCGCGATTGTTGGGCGAAGTTTTACTGCAGCGGCGGTTGCCACGCAAATGCCTATAATTTTAATAACGACATCTACGTGCCTTATGATTTAGGGTGCGAACTTGAAAAGAAACGCATTGAATGCTCCATCTATGTTTACAGCAAGCTGCATGAGGCTGAAAATGCGGAAACTGTTTCCGAAATTGTCGATATGTCGACTTAAGCGAAGGAGGGTGTAATGATAAGAGGATTTGATGGAAAATTTCCAAAAATTGATAAAAGCTGCTTTATCGCAGAGACGGCGGACATAATTGGTGACGTTTCTGTAGCTGTTGATTCAAATTTTTGGTATAATACTGTCGTTAGAGGCGATGATGCACCAATTGCAATTGGCATGCGTTCCAATATTCAGGATTTGGTAACGATTCATTGCAATCATGGCTGTCCGTGTACGATCGGGGATGATGTCACGGTTGGGCATCGTGCGATTGTTCACGGCTGCACAATAGGAAACCGTGTTTTAATCGGTATGGGCGCCATTATCATGGACAATGCCATCATTGAAGACGATGTCATCATTGGGGCAGGCGCACTTATTGCTTCTGGCAAACGCATTCCTTCAAAATCACTTGTCGTCGGTATGCCCGCTAAAGTTGTCAGATCGTTGACAGATGAAGAAATAGAAGGTATCAAGGCATCGTCAGAGGATTATGTGGCGCTGTCAAAGAAATACTAATCGCTGGTAGGGAGGAAATTACATGAACAAAAAGAACACAATCCTGTTCATACTCATCGTAGCGTTGATAGCAGGGTTGACTTATTTGGCCGCATATGGTGTGACCGTCGGAAGTTTTTCCGTTGCGCCTGTTTCAGATTCGATGAATCTCGGACTTGATATTAAAGGCGGCGTTGTCGTTGTATACCAAGCAGAGACAGATGCATCGGGCGACGAGTTGTCAAAGATTATGGAACAGACTAAAAGTGTTATTAGCAAACGTGTCAATGAATTGGGGTTAACAGAACCTGTGATTACCATTCAGGGGAATAACCGCATTCGCATAGAACTTCCGGGTGTTGAAAATGCGCAGGATGCCATTAGTGTTATCGGTGAAACGGCACAGCTGGAGTTTGCACTTGTAACCGGTGAACTGCCTGCTTATGAAGGCATGCCAAAGTCGATGCTGGAAACAGAAACGGTTTTGACAGGGGAAGATATTAAAGATGCATTTGTGACAAGTGATGAAACGGGATCGCCGTCAGTTGGTTTGAAATTCTCCTCAGAGGGAACCGATAAATTTACAGCGGCCACTGTTAAAGCGATTGACAATGCGTCAAACAAAGGCCAAATTGCCATTTTCCTAGATGATACGGTTATTTCGGCACCATATGTCAGCAAAGTTATTTCACAAGATGAAGCGATTATTACCGGCAGTTTTGATGTTGAACGCGCGAACAACCTTGCAACACTCATTCGAGGCGGTGCACTGCCTGTACCACTCTCTGAAGTACAGACATCGGTTATCGGGCCAACGCTTGGTCTGGATTCGTTGAATTCATCCATACGCGCTGCCATTGTAGGTTTAATTCTCGTCGTTCTGTTCATGTTAATTTATTATAGAATTCCTGGTTTTATTGCATCCATTGCTTTATTAACCTATGCACTTATTATTCTTTATGCAATGATCGGTTTTGGCGCGACATTGACACTGCCAGGTGTTGCAGGGATCGTCCTTTCACTTGGTATGGCAGTTGATGCCAACGTTATTATTTTTGAAAGGCTCAAAGAGGAAATGAAAGTCGGCAAATCACTTAGAGCTTCCATTGACAGTGGTTTCCATCGTGCGATGCGTACGATCGTCGATTCAAACGTCACGACATTTATTGCCGCTGTCGTACTCTTTGCCTTTGGTGAAGGCCCCATTAAAGGTTTTGCCGTTACCTTGATGATTGGTATTATTGCCAGTATGTTTACGGCTGTCGTCTTGACAAAAACGCTGTTAAAGCTTTCATTGGGCTTTACAGATCGTAAAAAGCTCTATGGATCAAGGGGGTAAGCGGTATGAAAAATGTAGCAATTATCAAACATTCTAAACTATGGTTTTCAATATCTGGCGCAGTCATTCTGATTGGTTTGATTATGATGCTGGTTCGCGGACTGAATTTTGGAATCGATTTTACAGGTGGTACCATGATGCAGGTGGACCTCGGTCAAACCGTATCGGTTGAAGAACTCCAAGGTGTTTTGGCGCCTTTTAATCTGTCACCGGAAATCGTTCATGCAGGCGCAGATAAAACAGAAGTTATTATTAAGACAAAACTTTCGATTAACAATGAAGACCGCATGGCGATCTTTAACACCATCAAAACACAGTATGGCCTCGAAGACGATGCGCTAAGAAGTACGGAGCAATTTGGTCCTGCAATTGGCACGGAAATTCGGAATAGGGCAATTATGGCAATTCTCGGTGCAGCTGTCCTGATGCTCATCTATATTACTTTCCGATTTGAACTGGTTTTCGGCCTTGCAGCAATTGTTGCACTGCTGCATGACGTCCTCGTTTTGATATCGGTTTATGCCATTTTCAACATTACGGTTAATTCGTCGTTTATTGCCGCGGTCTTGACGATCGTTGGTTATTCGATCAATGATACCATCGTCGTGTTCGACCGCTTGCGCGAAAATGTAAAGCGTGAAAAGAATAAGCGATACGATGAAATTGCAGATATGTCCATTGGACAGACGCTGACGCGATCCATTAATACATCACTCACGACGATGCTCGTTATCGGTTCACTACTGGTACTGGGCGTTGACTCAATCAAAGAGTTTGCATTGCCGCTCATGGCAGGGGTCGCTGTAGGAACGTATTCATCAATCTTTATTGCAAGTCCAGTTTGGGCACTTATTCGCAACCGTAAGGCAAAAAAGGGATCATACGCGATGAATTAGTAAAGAGGAGCCATGATCGCCTATGTGGGGTGATCATGGCTTTTTAAATAGGGAGAGTGCAATAAAAAGATTACATAAGGAAATTTCACCTTTCAGAGGCTAAGTGAGGAGGTTCATATGCAAGCGAATATTATTTTGTTCCTGATTTTTGCCATTGTCATTGCATTATTTGCACTGTTTAATGCAACGGTAGTGACAGTAAGTTTTGTATTTACACAAATTGAAGTATCATTGGCACTTGTGATTATCATTTCGGCACTTATTGGCGCACTGATGGTTATCTTGTTTGACAGCATTAAAAAGTTAAAGACAAAAAAGACAATTAAAGAGCTTAACAAGCGTATCACGGGACTTGAAAGTCAGGTCAAGGACAAAGAACTTGAAAGTCTGAAAAAGGATGAAGTCATTAAGTCAAAAGATGAAGTCATCAAAGCAAAAGAGGATGCCCTACAAGAAAGCGAAACCGCACTGAAGGCATTGCAGGAAAAGAATTCACAAAATGGAGTCTAAATGATTTTTCAAAACAGCATTTGGGAACCTGTAGAGGTTTCCGAAGAAACAATAATAAAATACAGCGCGATTTTTCAAACGGAGCCCTTGATTACAAAGATGTTGTTGGATCGAGGGCTTAAAACACGTGAAGAAGCGGTACGCTTTTTTTCACCTGCACTTGAAGCACTGCACGATCCATTTTTGCTGGCGGATATGCAGCCGGCTGTAACGCGAATTCATGAAGCGATTGCTGCAAGGGAGCAGATATGGCTGTACGGGGATTATGATGTAGATGGCATTACCAGTATTTCAATACTTATTCATTACTTTAAATCACTTGGATTGAAGGTCAATTATTATATTCCCGATCGTCAAGATGAAGGTTACGGCATTAGCACTGCCGGTCTCGACGCGATTAAAGCGGCTGGTGGCACGCTGGTCATTACGGTGGACTGTGGGATTACCGCTGTTGCAGAGGCCGATTATGCGCGCGAAATTGGGCTCGATCTCGTCATTACAGATCATCATGAATGTCAGGAAACACTGCCGAATGCCATAGCGGTCGTCAATCCGAAGCGAGAAGGTTATCCCTTTAAAATGCTCGCAGGCTGTGGTGTGGCCTTTAAATTGGTTCAAGCGCTGGCGGGAGATGCTTTTAAAGCATTTTGTCCAAAAGTGCTTGATATTTTAGCACTGGGGACCATTGCTGACATTGTGCCGCTCTCTGATGAAAACCGCATCTTTGCAAAACTGGGTCTTGAACAAATGGAGCGTTCTGAAAACGTGGGGATCAAAGCGCTCATTAAAGAGGCAAACCTTGAAAAGAAAGAGGTGAATGCCGGTCATATTGGATTTGTCATTGCACCGAGAATTAATGCATCAGGCCGCATCGGCAATCCGAAAATTGCCGTCGAGCTGCTGACGACAACTCATTTCGGCAAAGCATTAAAAATTGCGAAGGAACTGAGTGCTTTAAATGCAGAACGACAGGCGCGTGAGCGCGAAATTGTCGAAGATGCAGAAGCCTATATTTTAAAAAACATCGACTTAGACCGCGAGCGCGTACTCATCGTCGTCGGTCGGAACTGGCATACGGGGATTATCGGCATTGTCGCCTCAAAACTTTCTGAAAAATACAGTCGACCTACTGTCATTCTCAATTTGGAAGATGACCTCGCAAAAGGTTCTGCCAGAAGTATTGACGGGATAAGTATTTTCGAAGTGCTCAGCCGGTTCAAGCATTTGTTCTTGAAATTTGGCGGACACGAACAAGCGGCGGGATTGACGCTTAAAGCAGAGGACGTGCCAAAGCTAAAAATGGCATTAATGGCATATGGGGAAGCGGCGATGCCCAACTATCTGCTGAAGCTTAAGAAAACCGTCAATGGGGAGCTAACGCCCAAAATGGTCACCCATAAACTCCTCGATGAAATCGATCAGCTTAAACCCTTTGGCGTCGGAAATCCAAGGCCGCAATTTGCGTTTAAAAATCTTGTCATTGATGATTTTACGAGAATCGGCAAGCAGCAGAACCATTTAAAACTTATTGTCAATGACGGTATTCGCATTTATGATGCACTGGCTTTTAATCAAGGCGATCTCAGTACTTATTTCCGCAAAAATGATCGTGTACACATGCTGTTATACTTAGAGAAAAATAATTTTATGGGCGTTGAGACCATTCAATTTATGATTCGAGATATGGTAAAAAACAGAATGCCGATGTCTCCCTATCTTCTGCAAAAGATCAGTGAAGCTGAGACGTGTTATTTAACTTCTGAAAAAAATATTGCCATAAGCGGCAAATTTACAAAAATACAGGATTTTGATATAATATTTTCGGTAGGGCAGGCATTGCCGCTATTGATATACAATCAGGAAGGACTCATTCGTTTTAAAGATTATGTCTTTTCAGAGAACAGATACAATTACACCGTTCATTTTAATGATCTAAACCCCTTGGAACAGCGTGAAGGCTATGTTGATGTCGTCTATATGCCGCTGTCTAAATTGACATCGGTGCTGGAAACGGGATATGTACTGGAGGATGCTTTAAGAGCGCAGACGTTAGCGGCACTGATACCGGACCGCGATGATGTTGCGCTGCTTTATAAACGCATTGCTTCTACCGAAGAAATTGCCGTTGAGAAACTTTCAGTACACGTCAATATGCATTTGACAAAATGCTTGCTAGGATTAAAATTGCTTGAGAAAATGGCGCTTTTTAAAGTTGAACGCCAAGGTGCACTTATGACATTTCATAAGATGCCGAGGCCGGAACAGAAGGTGGATATCGAACAAATACCGCTGTACCGACATTTGATGGATGAGTGGCGCGATTTATCACGATATGAATATGACGGAGGCTAATAAAAATGGATTTTAAATCAAAAATTCGCGTGGTTGAGGATTTCCCGGTAAAGGGGATCAGTTTCAAAGATATCACAACACTGCTTCAAGATGGTGAGGCTTATGCGGCGGCAATTGATGAAATGGCGGCAATGGTTGAAGATCTATCGTTTGATGTCGTCGTCGGGCCGGAAGCACGAGGCTTTTTGACGGGTGCGCCACTGAGTATTTTGACAAAGACGGGTTTTGTACCCATTCGAAAACCAGGTAAGCTTCCTTATGACACCATCCAGCATGCTTACGCGCTTGAATATGGAACGGACACACTGGAAATTCATGCAGATGCTATTCAGAAGGGCATGAAGGTTCTGATCGTCGATGATCTATTGGCAACCGGCGGCACTTCCAAGGCCGTATGTGAACTGATTGAAAAATTGGGCGGCGAAGTCGTCGGGCTGGCATTCCTCATCGAACTGGATTTCCTTGGCGGGAGATCTCTTTTAGACGGTTATCACGTAAAGTCACTGGTTCATTACGAGGCCTAAAAAAGGCTTGTAAAACCCAGCGCGACTCGCTAAAATGGAATATATATAAAGATTTTATAGATTGGCAAAAGCGCGTAAGGCGCTTTTGTCGTATGGACAGAGAGGAAAGCTTAAGCAGGGTGTTCTATGAACTTAGAGAGTTATTTAGCGAAAGTCAGTAAAATCGCACCATATGTGAATTTGGATCGATTGGCAAAAGCTTACAACTTCGGTGAAAAAGCACATGAAGGACAGTATAGGAAAGATGGCGTCACGCCATTTTTTTCGCATCCAAAAAATGTATCGCTCATTTTGGCCGAACTTGAAATGGATGAAGACACAATTATCGCTTCATTGCTGCACGATACGGTAGAGGACACCATCGTAACCCTTGATGATGTTCGCAAGCTGTTTGGCGCAGAAGTCGCACTGCTCGTCGACGGGGTCACAAAACTCGCCGTTATTAATTATGAAACGAAACAAGAACGACAAGTGGAAAACCTGCGTAAGATGTTTCTCGCCATGTCCAGTGACATTCGGGTAATTCTTATTAAACTTGCGGATCGGCTTCACAATATCCGTACACTTGATAACATGCCACCGGAAAAGCAGCGTGAAAAAGCAGAAGAGACCATTGAAATATATGCGCCAATCGCCCATCGGCTGGGGATTTTTAAGATCAAATGGGAACTGGATGACATGAGTCTTAAATACCTAGACCCTGAAGGTTATCGTGATTTGGTCAAAAAAGTGGATCGCAAACGCACAGAACGCGAATCCATTATTAATGATTATATTCAGCAAATTGAAAAAGCGCTTGATGATCTCCATATGAATTTTGAGATTTATGGCAGACCGAAAAATTTTTATAGTATTTATAAAAAAATGAAATTTCAGCATAAAGAGTTTGATGAAATATATGACCTTACGGCAATCCGCATTATCTGCGACGATATCAAGGACTGCTACAGTGCGTTAGGAGCAGTGCATACACTGTGGAAACCTATTCCTGGAAGATTTAAAGACTATATTGCCATGCCAAAGCCAAATCTTTATCAATCGCTGCATACAACGGTTATGGGCAATGGTGAACCGTTTGAAATTCAAATTAGAACCCGAGATATGCATCGCATTGCTGAAATTGGTATAGCAGCACACTGGAAATACAAAGAGGGATCAAAGGATACCAATTCAGAAATGGAGAAAAAGATCTCATGGTTCCGTCAGATGATGGAATGGCAGAGCGATCTCAAGGACCCTAATGAATTTATGAAATCCTTGAAATTCGATTTGTTTAATACGGAAGTCTTTGTTTTCACGCCAAACGGCCAGGTTATTGATCTGCCCGTAGGTTCTACGCCTGTTGATTTTGCATACAAGATACACTCTGAAGTTGGGAATAAATGTATTGGCGCAAAAGTAAATGGGCGTATTGTGCCCATAAACTACCAGCTTCAAAATGGTCAGCGCGTTGAGATTTTAACCGCTAAAAATGCAAATGGCCCTTCGCGGGACTGGCTTAAATTTGTTAAATCAACGCAGGCGAAACAGCGGATTAAACAATGGTTTAAGAAAGAGCGACGTGAGGAAAATATTGAAAAGGGCATTGAGATTCTTCAAAGTGAACTCCGTAAACAGGGAATTCCCGTCAAGCAGGTTTTACATGAAGATTATTTTAATGAGATTTTAAAACGCCTTAGTATGAAATCACTTGACGATCTCTACAATGCATTGGGTTACGGCGGCATTTTGTCCAATCAAGTGGTGCCGAAGGTTAAGGAAAAATACCTTAAGGAACAGAAAGAAGAACACGCTAAGCAAAAAATTGAAGAAAAAATAGAAGAAACGCCGCACACGCAGAAAAAGCAAACAAACAAGCGCAGTGATACGGGGATTGTCGTAAAGGGAATCGATGATATACTGGTGCGGTTTGCAAAATGCTGCAGCCCGGTCCCTGGTGATAAGATTATTGGGTACATTACGCGCGGAAGAGGCGTTACCATACATCGTGCTGACTGTCCAAACTTTGAGAAGACGGAAGAAGCGAAAAACCGCTTTATTGAAGTTGAATGGGTATCGGATAAAGCCAGTTCGTATATGACCAATGTACAAGTTATCGCATCTGACCGAAAGGGGTTACTGTCAGAAATCACGATTATTGTCAGTGATTTGAACATGATGGTAACGGGGCTTAATGCGAAAATCGATAAAAAGGGCATTGCCATTATTAATTTATCGATTGAAATTTCAGATATTGAAGAATTGAACCGTCTAATTCGCAAAATCAAAGGCATTGAAGATGTCATAGAAGTAAAGCGTGTGACGGCATAATAAATGGGAGGATTGCATGCGAGCGGTTGTACAACGCGTTAAAAAATCGTCTGTCGTTGTCGATGCAGAAGTCGTCGGCGCCATTGGCAAGGGTATTAATGTGTTGCTGGGTGTCGAAGAAGGCGATACGGAAAAAGATGTCGATTACATGGTTGAAAAGATATGCAATCTTCGTATATTTGAAGACGAAGCTGAAAAACTCAATCGCTCATTACTGGATATTCAGGGAGAAATGCTTTGCATATCCCAGTTTACGCTTTTGGGTGATTGCAGAAGGGGAAGAAGGCCGAGCTTTACGAAAGCGGCTAGACCGGAAGCCGCCAATGATCTCTATGAGCAATTTGTCGAAAAGACGAGGACGATGGGCATCAAGGTCGAAACAGGTGTTTTCCAAACGTATATGCATGTCGATATTCAAAATGACGGCCCCATTACAATTTTAGTTGACAGCCATAAGCAGTTTTAATACAAAGTGTACTGCGAAACAGCCGGACGCTAACAGTATAAACCGACTGATGGCGTTTTAAGAAATGAGGAGTGATTGAAAATGATTTTAGAGAGAATAGTCGTGGGTGCATACGGCGCCAACTGTTTTATTTTAGCAGACGAAAATGAACCGGAGAAACCGGCAATGGTTGTTGATCCGGGCGGTGAAGCAGAACGCATTTATAAAAAACTCATGGATGAAGGCATTACATGTGAAATGATCGTACTGACACATGGGCATGGCGATCACATTGGCGGTGTAGAGAAACTTAAAAAACTAACCGGCGCCAAAGTGCTCATTCACCATGAGGACGAGGAAATGCTTAAAGATGCGGCCATTAATTTAACCGCAGCTATGAATGGCCCTAAAGTCGCTTTTGCGGCAGATCGCACAATTGGCGAAGGCGACAAGCTTAAAGTCGGCAAAATCAGCGTAGATGTCCTGCACACGCCGGGTCATACGCGCGGCGGCATCTGTTTGCATATTCCATCGGAAAAATTACTGATTAGCGGGGACACTTTATTTTATGGTTCGATTGGCAGGACGGATTTCCCCGGCGGCGATTACAAGACATTGATTAATGCCATTCAGACAAAACTAATGAAACTACATGACGAAACAGTGGTATACCCTGGACATGGTGCCAGCACGACCATTGGTTATGAAAGAAGAAAAAATCCATTTATTCAAGGCTAGGCGTACACATGTTGGTTTATGTTGAAAGAAACGAACTTTATTATGATTTAGAAAATTTGATTGCGATTTTTGTACAAAAATCGCAATTGTCTTTTTTGACAGATGAACGCGCATTTGAAGAGGCTGTTTTACGCGGTGAAGAAGGGTTAAAACTGCTTCAAACACCAAAGCAGTTTACTGCTATCTTTTTCAAAGAAGGCGATGCTGTCGACAATTTTCAAATAGCATTATCGGGTGAAGCCTCATTGACACCGGAAATGAAACGCGCTATTAAGAAAAGGCTCTATCAGTTCTTGGAAAGCCACTATACGCCAAAGAGCAAATGGGGCATACTGGTGGGGATTCGACCGGTAAAAATCGTCCATGAATTACTGGATCGCGGTTTGACGCCAGAGGCGATTCGTAAACAGCTTTCAGATGACTACTTGATTCAAAACGAAAAAATTGAATTGATGATGGCAATTGCAGCGCGTGAAAGGCCGCATCTCTTTCCGGTGGATTCAGATAAGCTGTCGCTTTACATCTGTATTCCTTTCTGTCCTACGCGTTGTCTGTATTGTTCATTTCCATCAAACGATGTGCGGAAAAAAGGCGGATTGATGACGCCTTATGTGGCAAAACTCATTGAAGAAATACGTGCAACCGCTAATTATGTTGCGGACAGCGGCAAGACGGTGGACTGTATCTATATTGGCGGCGGGACGCCTACCGCTTTAAACGCAATGCAGTTAAGTCAATTGCTGCGTGCGGTTTCAGAATCATTTGATTTGACGAAAGTCATTGAATTTACAGTGGAGGCGGGGAGGCCTGATACTGTAGATCTTGAGAAGCTGCTCATCATGAAACAATTTGGCGTAGACCGTGTATGTGTCAATCCGCAAACGATGAATGATGCGACGCTGGTTAAAATCGGACGATTACACAAGGCTTCTGCAATTAATGAAATGATGGAGCTGGTGCGCCAGGTAGGATTTAAAGTTGTCAATATGGACTTGATTATGGGATTGCCGGATGAAGCGGTGACAGATGCCGTTCGCACAGTAGAGGCGATATTAACCATGGCGCCTGAAAATGTTACACTGCATACATTGGCCGTTAAACGCGCTTCTCGGTTGAACGAACACCTTGAAGCGGTTGAACTGGCACATGACGATGATGTGGCTAATATGATGGCAATGGCTGACCAGATGCTCAGGACGTCAGGATTAACACCGTACTACATGTATCGTCAGAAAAAAATGATCGGTCATCTTGAAAACGTAGGCTATGCGGCAGCAGGATGCGAATCCCTTTATAATATGAGAATTATGGAGGAAAGGCATACCATCATCGCATTGGGTGCAGGTGCAGTATCAAAAATCTGTCATCCGGATGAAAATCGCTTTGAGCGCGTTGCCAACTTTAAGGGCGTTGAAGATTATCTCAACCGATTTGATGAAATATTGGCGAAAAAGGCACATGCATTTTCTGAGTTGACGATGCAGACCAAATAATATATAATACTTTCAGACGAACTGAATAGGTCGTAAGAGGAGTAACAATGTTGATGTTCCAAGCGAGTGGGAGACTGGTGAAAGCCCATGAACGGCGCATTGTGAAGACACTTGCAGAAAGACCAATATCTTAAAGTGGGTTTAACCAATTAGGGTGGCACCGCGGGAGTATCTCTCGTCCCTTGCACAGGGACGGGAGTTTTTTAATTTAAATTTGAGGGACTTTCGCACACGGTTAAGGTATGAAAAGGCTGTCCTGAGACAGCGTAGATCTCAAAAAAAGAGATAAGCTCAAAAGAAGAGAAAGGAGGCGTACAATGATTTTAAAACCAAAGGGCACCAATGACATTTTACCAAGTGAGGTATACAAATGGCATCATATTGAAAAGATGTTCAGAACGATTTGCGAAGAATTTGGATTTGAAGAAATGAGGACGCCGGCATTTGAATATACGAGTCTTTTTAAGCGCGGCGTTGGGGAAACCACTGATATTGTTCAAAAGGAAATGTTTAGCGTCATTCCCAGTGTTGAAACGCGTAAGGTAACAGAGGGCACATGGGATGCTGCAGGATTTAAACGTTATCTCGACAAGGATGGTATGACACTGAAACCGGAGGGTACAGCGCCTGTTGTACGTGCGTTCGTGGAAAATAAAATGCATGGACAGGGACAGCTGCATAAGTTTTATTACATTACGCCGTGTTTTAGACACGAACGGCCTCAAGCTGGGCGCATGCGTGCCTTTCATCAGTTTGGCATCGAAATCTTTGGCACGATGAGTGCGACGGCAGATGCAGAAGTCATTGCACTTGCAGATACGTTTATCAAGCGTGCCGGCTTAACCGACGTCAAACTGCATATTAACAGCATTGGCTGTCCAACGTGCCGACCTCAGTATAATGAAACGCTGAAAGCGTATTTGGCGCCAAAACTGTCAAAACTATGTGAAACCTGCAATGATCGCTTTGATAAGAACCCGATGCGCATTCTCGACTGCAAGAATCCGGACTGTCAGGCAGAGCTCCATGATGCGCCGCATATGATCGATTCACTGTGTGATGAATGTGCGGATCACTTTGAAGATGTCAAAGGCATGCTAACTGCGATGACCATTGACTTTACAGTGGATACGGGCATTGTTAGAGGACTTGATTATTATACGAAGACGGCCTTTGAATTTATTTCTGAAGACATTGGCGCACAGTCTACCGTTTCCGGCGGCGGACGTTATGATGGCTTGATTGCAGAAATCGGCGGGCCGGATCTTCCGGGTGTAGGTTTTGGCATGGGCATGGAACGACTGTTGCTCACCATGCAGAATACAGGTGTTGAGATTCCAAAACCGATGGTTAATGAGCTCTTTATTCTCGTGCTCGGCGAACAGGCAAAACGCAGTGCATTGTCAGTTGCGAAACGTTTTAGGGATGCAGGGATAAAAACGGAAATTGATCACCTTGGGCGATCCATGAAAGCGCAGTTCAAATATGCCAATAAAATTGAAGTACCGTACGTCATTATCTTGGGTGATGATGAAGTGACAACGGGCGTTATGCCATTAAAGCGAATGGCGGATGGTACTCAAATTGAAATAAATATTGAAGACGTCACAGCAGGCGTCACATTTATCAAATCAAAACAGGAGGTTTAAGATGGGCGAGGCATTAAATGGTGCAAAGCGGTCGCATTATTGCGGCGTACTGCGCGAATCACATATTGGCGAAACGGTCACTGTCATGGGATGGGTTCAAAAACGCCGAAATTTAGGGAGTTTGATTTTTATAGATCTTAGGGACCGTGAAGGCATTTGCCAAATTGTATTTGACGCAGAAGTCTCAGTTGAAGCGCTGGAAAAAGCAAATGCGCTTCGCAGTGAATTCGTTATTTCCGTGACAGGTGAAGTTAAAAAACGACATAGCGTCAATCCTCAAATGCCAACGGGAATGGTTGAAATCTTTGCATCCGAGCTTAAGATTCTCTGTGAATCAGAGGTGCCGCCAATCCATGTTGAAGACGGTGATGAAGCCAACGAACGCCTGAGATTAAAATACCGATATCTCGATTTAAGAAAACCTTCAATTCAGAAGAATTTCTATTTAAGACATAAAATAACATCGACAGCGCGTCAGTTTTTAAACGAAAACGGCTTTGTCGACATTGAAACACCAGTACTTGGGAAACCGACACCGGAAGGTGCACGCGACTATCTCGTGCCGAGCCGTGTCAATCCCAATAAGTTTTATGCGCTGCCGCAGTCGCCACAGCTCTTTAAACAGCTTTTAATGGTATCGGGCTTTGATCGCTATTATCAGATTACAAAGTGTTTTAGAGATGAGGATTTAAGAGCAGACCGTCAGCCGGAATTTACACAGATTGATATTGAAATGTCTTTTGTCGAAGAAGATGATGTCATGGCAATCAATGAAAAACTGCTGGCAGCTATTTTCAAAGAGGCCGTCGGTTACGATATCCCACTGCCGCTTCCGAAAATGACCTATGCAGAAGCAATGAACCGCTATGGTTCAGATAAACCGGATATTCGCTTTGGATTTGAGCTTAAATGTGTCAACGAAATCGTTAAAGATGTTGATTTCAAAGTGTTTACATCTACTTTAGAAAACGGCGGCGATATTCGTGGCATCAATGTCAAGGGCTTTGGTGACCGGATTTCAAGAAAAGAAATTGGCAAACTCGAAGACTTTGTCAAGACATATGGGGCAAAGGGGCTCGCATGGATTAAAACATCGGCAGACGGCGTTTCGTCGCCAATTGCCAAATTCTTTGACGATGCTCAGATGCAGGCAATACTTGAGGCGATGGATGCCGGTGACAATGACCTGATGCTCTTTGTAGCGGATAAGCCAAGTGTTGTTTTTGATTCACTTGGCGCACTTCGCAATGAGCTTGCAAAGCGACTAGAACTCGTTAGTCCTGATGTATATGCTTTCCTTTGGGTAACGGACTTCCCGCTTTTCGAGTACGATGAAGAAGAAGGCCGCTATGCTGCTAAGCACCATCCTTTTACGGCACCGAAAGACGAAGATGTCGATCGAATACTAACGGCGCCGGGTGAATGCTGTGCCAAGGCCTATGATATTGTCTTGAATGGTTACGAAATTGGCGGTGGCTCTATCAGAATTCATGATTCAAGTGTTCAGGAAAAAATGTTCAGTGCACTGGGGTTAACAGAAGAAGTGGCACAGGATAAATTTGGCTTTTTCATTAATGCCTTTAAATATGGTGCACCGCCACACGGTGGGATTGCCTTTGGTTTAGACCGCATTGTCATGTTGGCGGCAGGAACGGACAACATCCGTGACGTTATTGCCTTTCCTAAAACGCAAGATGCCCGCTGTCCGCTTACGGACGCGCCAAGTGCAACCGATGAAAAGCAGTTAGATGAACTCTATATTGCACTGAAGCCTGTTGAAAAGTAGGTAGTGCTCTTTGAGAATGCATCTCATTGTAAAATGGTTATAAAAGGCGTATAATAAAATAGAATGTTGCTTTAAAGGTTATATAATCAAAAACGGTATAAAAAACCGCTGAATGTTTAGAAATGAAGGTGAAATGATGGATCGAACGGGTGTCATTGTCTCTGTAGACAAAGAATTTTCAAAGATCAAATTATTGCGACATACAGCTTGCGGAAGCTGTGGCGCTTGTCATTTGGGTGATGAGCAGAAAGATGTCATGTTGGTTGCAAAAAACGATGTGCATGCTGAAGTTGGTGATATGGTTGAAGTATCCATGGGAACCAGTGGTGTTTTGAGTGCAGCGTTTATTATGTATATGATTCCGTTGATGTCACTCTTTGTAGGCCTTGTTGCAGGGATCGGCATATTAAACGGCATGCATTACAGCGGCAACGTAGAAATGGCAGCTGCCGTTATCGGCTTGCTGTTTATGGCGGGCGCATTTCTCATTATTCGATTAAATGACAAACGCTTTTTAAAGAGCGATAAATACACGGCACATGTGGCTGCGATTATTCAGAAATCAAATGACAGCCTGTATCCGCTTGCTTAACCTAGACGATTAAGGCAGCGGCAATATGAGCAGAGGAACAAAGTAGAGCTGAACCGACGGCTGCACGATTGAAAGTGCAGTGCCGTCGGTTTTTGTCGTCTTGGGCGAATCCTTTTTATGGCAGTGCATTGTCCTCACATCGTTTTTCAATGGGGAACAGAGTTGAAATCATGCTATATTTACCATAAAATAAAGATGATAACGACTTTTCAGAAATGGAGACAATTGGTTATGAGGATGAAGCAGCAAGTGCAGAAAGAAGCGTGGGAAACGTTAATTGAACAGATTGAAGAAGGCGTGCATATCGTCGACGACCAAGGCGTTACCATTGTTTACAATCGAGCGATGTCTGAAATAGAGGGCTATGCACCTGAACAGGTCATTGGTCATCACTTGCTCGAAATCTATCCAAACTGGCAAAAAGAAAACAGTACGTTGCTAACGGTTCTCGCCAGCGGAGAAGCAATTTATGGCAGGCGTCAACAGTATGTCAATACAAAAGGCAAACGCATCACAACCGTTAATACGACATTGCCGCTATTTGAGAGAGGCGTTCAGATTGGTGCCATAGAGATTGCAAGAAATTTAACAGCCGTCTCACATATGAGCGAACAGATCCTTGCACTGCAGCAACAGCTTCTGAAACCTAATCAGCCAAAAGAAAAAATAAGTCATTACACCTTTGAGCACATGATTGGCAAGTCCGCCGTGTTTATGAAGGCAAAACAAACGGCGATTTTTGCGGCAAAAAGTGATTCCAATGTTCTCATTTATGGCGAGACGGGAACGGGCAAAGAGGTTTTTGCACAAAGTATTCATTATGCCAGTCGGCGGTTTGAAAAACCTTTTGTGGCACAAAACTGCGCCGCAATTCCCGAAACCCTGTTGGAAGGCATCCTCTTTGGTACGACAAAAGGTGCCTATACAGGCGCTGTCGATCGCCCAGGTCTCTTTGAACAGGCTAATGGCGGGACGCTGTTTCTGGATGAAATTAATCATATGCCGCTAAGCCTGCAAGTAAAACTCTTAAGGGTTTTGCAGGAAAAAACATTGAGGCGCATTGGCGGCTTAAAGGAGATCGCCGTTAATGTTCGCATCATTACAGCGACAAATGAACCGCCAAATGTGCTGCTGTCACAGGAAATGCTGCGGCGGGATCTTTACTACCGAATTAATGTGATCTATATTCATATCCCGAAATTAATGGCACGTCGAGACGATATTCCACTGCTGGCAAATGCATTTATAAAACAGTTCAACCGCAGCATGGAAAAACGGGTTCAGGGAATATCGAATGCGTTTATGGAACGGTTGATGGATAATAAATGGCCCGGCAACGTAAGAGAGCTTCAAAATGTCATTGAAGTGGCCATGAATGCGGCAGAAGAGGATGCGCTTCAATTAAAATCGACGGTTTATGAAACAGCGTGGATTGATGAAGCGCGTGGAGAAAATGAGCAGATGTCAGAGCCGATACACGCATATGATCACATAGACAATCTCGATGCCTATATGCATAAGGTTGAAAGCGATATCATTATGCACGTGCTTGAAAACAGTGACGGCAATATATCTAGGGCGGCAAGAAAGCTGAATCTGTCTCGTCAAAACCTCCAATACAAGATTAGAAAGCTTAATAACACACTGTGATTTTACGCAGTTTTTATATAAATTTTACGGTCATATGACGTTGCTGTGCTATAGTTCTTCATGAAAGAGAGGACGTCGTATGGATATGGCAACAGCAGAAATGGTAACGTCGCCGCCTTTAGGCGATTGCGAATCGGACGCATTAACATTCCAGCAAATATTAGAGCAAGGCAATATTTCGACGCGCTACCAGCCCATTGTCAATTTAAAATCGGGTGACATCATTGGCTACGAAGCGCTGTCAAGGGGGCCGATGGACAGCGAGTTTTATTCACCGCTCGCATTGATTGACAAGGCGCATGAACTGGGACTCGTTTGGGAACTTGAAATGCTCTTTCGACAAAGGGCACTTGAGCATATTAATGCGCTTCAGGCGGATCAGTATATGTTTATTAACGTCGATCCGGATGTAATCAAAACACATGAGTTCAAATCCGGTTTGACGCGCGAATACCTCGATTTCATTGGCGGCAAAGAGACGAACATCGTCTTTGAAATTACAGAGCGGACGGCGATAACAGATTATGAAATGTTTCAGCGCGTTCTTGAAAATTATCGAAAACAAGGTTATCAAATTGCAATAGATGATGTTGGCGCGGGGTATTCGGGACTGCGTTCGATTACAGAAATAAGGCCTAACTTTATTAAGATCGATATGGACTTGATTCGCAATATCGATAAAGACTTTTTTAAACAAGCGTTGATCAAGGCGTTTGTTGAAACGGCGACGACGACAAATATTACGATAATTGCAGAGGGAATTGAGACAAAAGAAGAGTTGAAAACACTTATTTTGCTGGGCGTCCATGCGGGACAGGGATTCTTGCTGCAGCAGCCGCAATTGCTGTTTACAGGCATCAGCAGCGCCATAAAGCAAAAAATTTATGACTACAATCATATTTCCTTTAACCTCAATCAGTTTTCGCAGGCTTATCACTATATTTCCAATCTCGTCAATGTACCTAAGGAAACGACATTTGAATCCATGACATCGTGTGAGACCATTAGAAATTATATGGAAAAAGAATGTTTAAGGCGTGTCTGCATTTGTGATCACGAACAGCCCGTCGGCATTGTTATGAAGCATAATTTAGATGCGACGATGTCCGGCAAATATGGGTATGCGGTCTTTTCCAATCGACCGATTGAACGCATTATGAATCGAAAGCCGCTTGTGGTAGACTACTATACGCCGATTAATGTCGTCGCCAAACTGGCGATGGGGCGCTGCGATGATGAAATTTTTGATGATGTCGTTGTAACGCAGTCTTCACAGTTTTTTGGCCTCGTTTCCATGAAAAACATTTTTGAATATACGCTGATGTATGAGAAAAACAGTGCAAAGGAACAGAATCCGCTGACCGGTCTGCCGGGCAATACCATTATCAACCGCGTATTGACTGATTTAGTGAGTTCCGAAAGCCAAGCCTGTGTGATGTATGTCGATATTAATGAATTTAAAATTTACAATGATGTCTATGGCTTTGAAAAGGGTGATGTGATGATCAAATCACTTGCTGAAATGATCAAATCAGAAGCCGGACAAGTATTTCCGCAGACCGCTTTTGTTGGTCACATAGGTGGTGATGACTTTCTCGTCGTATGCAGCGGCAGCGAGGTCAGTTATGAAATGCTGGCAAATCGCATCATCAACCGTTTTAGCGGTGAGCGCTCGGCATTCTTCTCAAGCGAACACAATGCGCATCACCAGATTGTCTCAGAAGACCGTTATGGCATTACGCGAACTTTTTCACTGACATCACTTTCGATTTCTGGAATATTCGGTGATCTGTCATCGTATAAGAGCAGTGACCGGCTTAGTGAAGCACTGGCAAAGCTTAAGAAAATCGTTAAGAAGAAAGGCGAGAGCGCTTCAATTTTCATTAATTGTACCCCTTCAACTGAAGAAATGATATGAAAAATTGGCATACTGGCCAACGCGTGTTTTCATATAGATGAATCCCCTGTTAGATGATGCTTCAAGTATTGAAGCATCTTTGGACAGGGGATTTTGTTTATTTCGCAAAGCTTTCTGTGGGAAAATGTTTGCAGGATGCAGTGGCCTTACCTTTATAGAAGAAAAGTTAGCTTAGAAAACATCTGCAAAATTATTTGCACATATTGCATTGTGTAAAAATAATTTGCACACAAACGCAAAATTATTTGCTTTTTTCAATCATGTAAATGAATGGATAATTGATGCGATGTGTTGTTATGCATTATTCAATGTATGAATAAAGAAACATTCAGTGATTGCAATGGATACATAAGATGTGAATTTATAAAAATGCGTATGGAATCAATATTGCATTGACTAATGACATACGAGCAGTCGGTAATGCCGATTGTTCAGAAGGATAGACTTTGTGATGCATGCAATATGGGCGTTAAAGCATAACGTGTGAATTGTGTAAGCATTGAAATGAAGAGGAGGTATTGATTCATGAGAACAGAACCGGTTAAAGTGGTTATTTGGGGATTTGGTGCCATGGGAAGCGGTATGGCAAAAGTCTTGCTCAATAAAAAAGGCGTATCCATAGTCGGCATCTGTGACTGCCATGAAGCGCGCAGAGGACGTGAAATGCATGAAGTGTTGGGGGTTGACAGACTTGACAGAAAGCCCGTTATCATTGAAGCGGAAATCGAAAGTGTCTTAACAGAGGGCTGCTGTGACATCTGTCTGATTGCGACACATTCTTTTACAAAAGATGCATTTCCGGGTATTGCTTATGCGCTTTCAAAAAAGGTGAATGTCATTTCTACGGCAGAGGAGATGGCTTACCCGAAAGCGAAGAATCCAGCACTTGCCGAACAACTGGATCAATTGGCGAAGGCGAATGGCGTTTCCGTTTTGGGAACCGGCATCAATCCGGGCTTAATGATGGACCTTTTAGTGGTAGCGTTGACGGGCTGCATGACAGAGGTAAAGCACATCGAGGCGAAACGCGTCAACAGCCTTTCGCCATTTGGCAAGGCCGTGATGGACGAGCAGGGCGTTGGTTTGACGGAAGCAGCATTTTTAGCGGGTGCAGCAGATGGGAGCATTGCCGGACACGTTGGCTTTGAAGAGTCTATTTCGATGATTGCAGAAGCGTTGCAGCTCTCAATTGATCATATTAAAACGCAAAAATCGCCGATTTTAACGGCGGTGGAACGAAAATCCGCCTATGGACATGCAGCGGCAGGCCATGTTGCCGGCGTCAATATGACAGGGCAGGGATATTGTCAAGGTGAAGCCGTCATCAATATGATTCATCCGCAGCAGATTGAGCCGCAGCTCGGCGGTGTTCAAACAGGTGATTACATTACACTGACGGGAACGCCGCCGGTTCACATGGCCATTACGCCAGAAGTCGACGGCGGTATTGGCACCATTGCCATGTGTGTCAATATGATTCCGCATGTTGTCAATGCAAGGCCGGGACTTAAAACCATGCTGGATTTACCGGTGCCAAGAGCCATTATTGGCGATATGCGGCATTATATGGAGGTTTGAGATGATGTTTCAGAAAGAGGCGTGGGTACGCATTAAGCGCATCGTCATGCGACCGGAAGAGCGGACTGCACAAATTCCGGAAGACACGCGAAACGTACCGCTTGAAATGTGGGTGAAAGGTTTCGCAGAACAAAACGGCAATCTCGGTGATACCATCCGGGTTCGAACACTGACCGGACGCATTGAGACAGGTGAAGTCGTTGAAATAGAGCCGTCATATCGACATGATTTTGGAAAGTTTATACCTGAAATATTGACGATTGGCATAACACTCCGCGATATTTTGGATGGGGGTGATAACGATGGCGAGTAGCGATTACAAGATGGGATATAAAGACGTGATGAATCGTCGCAATGAAATTATGAAACGTGCCGTCGGCATTGATTATGCGGCGTTTGAATTCGATCGCATCGGTTTTGATTACGAACGCATGATGCGCGAAGTGGGCTATTCTCTTTCGGAAGTTATGGCGATACAGCGCGCTCAGGGCGTTGGCAATACGCCGCTTTTAAAACTAAATCGCCTAACGGCACTGGCACGAAAATTGAGTCCGACGGGGATGGGGGCACAGCTTTTTCTAAAAGATGAAGCATCAAATCCATCCGGCAGTTTTAAAGCAAGACGTGCGGCAGTTGCCGTCTATCAGGCAAAAAAGTTGGGATACAAAGGTGTCATTGCGGCGACGAGCGGCAACTATGGCGCAGCCGTTGCATCACAAGCTGCCATGCAGGGCTTGAAGTGTATCATTGTACAGGAAACCTATGATTCCAAGGGGAAAGGTCAGCCTGAGATTATTGAAAAAGCACGTAAATGTGAAGCTTTTGGTGCAGAAGTCGTTCAGTTGACAGTGGGGCCAGAGCTCTTCTATGAATTCTTGGTACTTCTTGAACAAACGGGATATTTCAACGCCTCTCTGTATACACCTTACGGCATTGCGGGTATCGAAAGTCTCGGTGCTGAGATTGCCGATCAGATGCTGGTCCAGACAGGACGCTATCCAGATGCAGTGGTCTGTACCAATGCAGGCGGCGGCAATTTGACGGGAACAGCCAGAGGGCTTCGCAAACGTGGTGCTGTAGAAACAACAATCATCGGTGCTTCTGTTGACTTGTCGGGGCTGCATATGGCAAGTGACGGGGATTTTAATCGGAAGTCTTTTACGACAGGTCATACGGGCTTTGGCCTGCCTTTTGCAACGATGCCAGATCGATCTGATGTGCCGCGATCGGCAGCGCGTCCACTGCGATACATGGATTCGTATGTTACGGTGAAACAGGGAGAAGTATTCTACATGACCGAGGCACTCGCGCAGCTTGAGGGGATGGAACGCGGTCCTGCCGGCAATGTATCATTGGCAGCGGCATTTGCACTCGCCATGACCATGCCGGAAAATACAGCCATTGTCGTACAGGAAACAGAATACACTGGTGCCGGCAAGCACTTGCAGCCACAGCTTAGCTTTGCCAGAGAAAATGGCATAGCGATTCGCTTTGGCGACCCCGAAGAAGAAATACCGGGTAAAAGCATTATTCTGCCCTCACATCCGTCACTTATGAAAGCGCGTCCGTTGCCTTTAGTGCAACTGCGAAAACGACTGGTGGAGAATCTTGTGTCGCCTGCGGTGTCAGCTCACGCGCAGCTGACAGCACATGAGCTGGATTTCTTAGCCGACGAAAGTCGGCTCACACGTGAAGCGATCGAAAAAATCATTAGACAGGTAATCCCATCCGATAGTTGATACGAACAAAATAGAAAATAGAAGAGACCCTGTATTGGCGGTTAGGCGCTATATACCAACGATATGAAAGAGAGGGAGACAAGATGAATCATTATACAAAGCGTGAAGATGATTTTGAAAACAGGCGAAAACACCTTGAACAGATGACGGAAAAAGAAGTGGAGGCGCGCTTCTGGTCACTGCTGGATGAAATTGTTGATCCGCTGTTGGCACTTGCCAAAACACATACAACCCCATCAATAGAACGCTCCGTTCTGCTAAGAATGGGATTTTCAAGCTTAGAGGCTAAACCGATGGTGGAAGAGGCTATTCGCAGAAATCTCATTGGTCACGGTGTTGGGCACCTCGTTTATTACAAAGCGATGCAAGATGGCACCGCTATTCGAGAGGCAGGACTTGCCATGCTAAACGGTGAGGGGTGGGAAGCACTTGAAGCTCATTTCAGTCAGGAGGTGGCGTAATGAAACCGTCATTAATGCCCAATGAAAAGATTGATGTACGCTCTATTTTAGAGGATTTAGAAAATTATCGGCCAAAAAGGCGCAGCTGGATCTGGCGTGAAAAATCGGATTGTCAAACCTACGGTCCCTTTCAATATCAAAATATGTCGTCGCCGCTGACAAATGGTATTGCACAGCCTGCGGCCGGTTATTTCGGCAATATTGACCCACAGCCCGAGAACACAATCACCACAGAGATTGCCTCCGGGCGCTTTGAAGACGATATACGCCGCATGCGCATGGCAGCATGGCACGGAGCCGATCATATCATGGTTATTCGCACAGCAGGTCAATCGCATTTTGACGGCCTTATTGAAGGCACGCCGCAGGGCATTGGCGGTATTCCCATTTCGCGAAAGCAAGTTCGTGCACATCGAAAGGCCCTTGACCTCATTGAAGAAGAAGTGGGCAGACCCATTAATTATCATTCCTATATTTCAGGTGTTGCAGGTCCGGACATTGCCGTCATGCTCGCTGAAGAAGGCGTCAATGGTGCACATCAGGACCCTCAGTACAATGTGCTCTACCGCAACATTAACATGGTTCGCTCCTTTGTCGATGCAGCAGAATCAAAAAAAGTCATGACATGGGCCGAAATGGTTCAGATCGATGGTGCACACAATGCCAATGCCACAGCACGCGAAGCTTGGAAAGTCATGCCGGAACTCATGGTGCAGCATGGTATTAATGCGCTCTTTTCGCATAAAGTCGGCATGCCAAAAGCAAATATTGCACTGTCGACAGTACCGCCGACAGCTGCGCCGGCACCCTGTGTTCGACTGGATCTTCCTTATGCCGTTGCACTCAGAGACCTCTTCAAAGCGTATAAGATTAGAGCGCAGATGAATACAAAATACATCACTTCATCCTCGAGAGAAGCAACGGTGACCCATGTGATGAACATGTTGATTTCAAGACTTACCTCTGCGGATATTCAATCTACGATTACACCGGATGAAGGGCGCAATGTACCATGGCACATGTACAATATTGAAGCATGCGAAACGGCAAAACAGGCACTGTCGGGGATGGATGGCCTTATGGAACTGGTAACGCTTAATCGAGAAGGTGTCCTAGGCAGCGAAGTGCGAGAACTTAAGGAGCGGGCTGTTCTCTTTTTAGAAGAAATCATTGCTGTTGGCGGTTACTTTGAAGCTGTAGAAAAAGGATTTTTTGTGGATTCCGGGTTATATCCCGAGCGAAACGGCGACGGAATCGGAAGACGGTTGGATGGCGGTGTAGGTGCGGGTACTGTGTATAAACGCCATTCGGATTATATGGCACCTGTAACGGCGCATTTTGGCAATAATAACATCGCACAATATGATGAAACGAAAGCATCGACACCCTCTGCACTCATTGACGGTTGTACACTGGAAAAACCGGAAAAAATCATTTATATTGACGAATTGGATCCTGAGGACAATGTCAATAAGCGTCTGGACGAAAGTGAACGCTATCGCCAAAAGGAGACGCCGACGATTACCCCTGAAGTGCAATGGCTCGGCGATGGTGTTGTTCAGGTAGACCTCGTATTGCCAACGGATGCGCGCTCGGCAAAATATGCAGCCGTTTACTTTGGCAAACAGATGAATCTTCAGGAAGTTGAGGTCATTCACATTGAAGCGCTGCATCCAAGTGAGGGAACGCGTGTGCAGATCAAAGGCGTTTTAAAAGTAGACCTCAAGCTTTCAGATCTCATTATTCCGGAAACGCCGGAAGTTTATGATGACGATACCATTCGTCATATTTTTGAAGTAAACCCCGTTAAGATCGTAGCCGGAACCGTCGGCGAAGATGAACACTCGGTCGGTTTAAGGGAGGTCATTGACATTAAACACGGCGGTATTGAAAAATATGGCTGTGACGTTACTTACCTTGGCACCTCTGTGCCAATTGAAAAGCTTGTCGATGCTGCCATTGAAATCAATGCGGATGTCATTTTGGCTTCTACCATTATTTCACACGATGACGTACACTATAAAAACATGAAGCGCATTCACGAATACGCCATTGAAAAAGGTGTGCGGAACCGTTTTATCATCTGTGCCGGCGGGACACAGGTTACACCTGAAATCGCAAGGAAAAACGGCATGGATGAAGGATTCGGAAGGTATGACCGCGGGGTTAACGTTGCGACGTTTATCGCCAAGACGCTGACGGACGCGAAAGAAGCGCATATCTCAGAGCGTGCCGTTTCAGGGAAAGAAGCGTGAAGCCATGAAAGTGGATGCATTAGTTGCTGAAATCGGCAGTACCACCACCGTTGTCAGTGCTTTTGACGGACTGACAACGATTGAGCCGAAGCTGCTGGGACAAGGCATGTCTCGGACAACTGTACAGGAAGGCGATGTCTATATTGGTCTCAGCGGTGCGGTTGACGCTTTAAAAGCAACCCTTGGTACAGAAAAACTGGTTTACGATCATTTTTTTGCCTGCAGCAGCGCTGCAGGTGGTCTTAAAATGACGGTGCACGGGCTCGTTTACGATATGACGGTGAAAGCAGCAAAGGAGGCGGCACTCGGTGCGGGCGGCAATATTCAAAGCATTACGGCTGGAATGCTGACACCTTCCGATTTAAAACGCATTAAAGCACAAAAACCAAATCTTATTTTGCTCGCCGGCGGTGTGGATTATGGTGAACGCGAGACTGCACTGGCAAACGCCGAGGCATTGCTGCCCGTTATTGATGACACACCGGTGATCTATGCAGGCAACTGTGAAAATGTGCAGGTGATCCGTGATCTGTTTGATGCGGCAGGAAAAGGCGGACAGCTTTATACAACTGAAAATGTCTATCCTAAAATCGATACCCTGAATGTCGTGCCGACGCGGCGTATTATTCAATCCGTCTTTGAAACGCATATTGTCAAAGCGAAGGGCATGTCGCGCATAAGGGAAGCGGTGGACGGCGTCATCATGCCGACACCAGGTGCTGTGATGCGTGCGGCACAAATGCTTTCAGAGATAATGCCGGACATTCTGGTCATTGATTTAGGTGGGGCGACGACAGATGTCCATTCGGTGACATCCGGCAGTCCGGAAATTTTAAAACGGCTGCTTTCACCGGAACCGGATGCCAAACGTACAGTTGAAGGTGATCTCGGCGTTTATGTCAATGCAGATAAGCTCATTGCCATGATTGGTGAAGACAAATTGCTTCACATGCTGTCGATGGATTTAAAGTCGCTGACGGCATTGATTGAAACACATGTCCTCATTCCGCAAAATGAGAGTGAAACCGCCTTTATTCACGCACTGGCGCAGGTTGCTGTTTTGACAGCCGTACAGCGGCATGTAGGCAAGCATACCGTGCGGTTTGCCGGCGGCGGGCAAGGTTATGCCGAGGGCAAAGATCTGACACAGATAAAGCGCGTTATTGGCACTGGCGGCGTCCTGACGCGTTTACCCGAAGCTGAGGCATTGATTCTAAGCAGTTTTCGCAATCCTAAGGGCGATTTGCTCCTGCCGCAGCAAATGCCGAAGATCTTCATTGACAGGCAGTATATCATGGCAGCTGCAGGGGTTTTGTCCGGGCATTATCCGGAGGCAGCCCAAAAACTGTTGTTAAATAGTTTGGGCATTCAGGAGGCATTGCGATGAGCCTATTTCCAAGACTGGTTTTTGACTGCATGCAGTATCGAAACAATGTAAAAAAAGTAGCGGCCTACTGTGCGCCGTTTGATATCGGCATCTTTGTCGTCACAAAAGTATTCCGCGCTTTTCGCCCGCTGGTTGAGGCAATTCAGGATCTCGACATTGACGGTATTGCGGATTCGAGACTGGAAAATCTTGAACATGTCAGTGATATTCCCATTCAAAAGCTCTTGTTGCGGCTGCCGATGCCATCAGAAGCAGAACGCGTTGTCAACGTTGCGGATATCAGCCTCAATTCGGAATGGGAGACTTTGGTGACACTGAATGAAGCGGCTGGAAGACTGTCGAAAAGACATGCCGTGATTTTAATGATGGAAATGGGCGATTTGCGTGAAGGAATGGACAATGCGCAGTTCGAATGGATACTCAATCGCATACACCACTTGAAAAACATTGATTTTATTGGGATAGGCGCCAATTTTTCATGTTACGGCGGCATTATGGCGACGCCGGAAAAACTTAACGCATTGGCGGCAAATACAGCGCGTTTTACGCAAGTTACCGGTGTGCAGAATCCAATTGTATCAGGCGGCAATTCCAGCAGCTTATACCTGGTAGAAAATGGTGAGATGCCTTCCGGTATCAATAATTTAAGATTAGGTGAAGCGTTGATATTAGGACGGGAGACAGCGTTTGGCAACCATATTTTTGACCTCAGTGATTCACTTGTTTCACTGGATGTAGAGCTTATTGAAATTAAAGTGAAGCCATCATATCCAATTGGCGTTATGACCTACGATGCCTTTGGCGAAAAACCTCAGATAGAAGACCGCGGTATGATTACGCGCGGCATTCTGGCAATTGGTCAGCAGGATGTCGATCTAAAAGGATTGATTCCATACGATGAAAACATTGAAATCCTTGGCGGTTCAAGCGATCATCTCATTGTTGAGATAAAAGCAGGCGACTATCGAGTCGGAGATATTGTTCGATTTCGCGTTAATTACAGTGCACTGCTTAGACTGTCAACGTCGCCCTATGTGCAAAAGCGCTTCGAAAATATCGTGCCGTCAATCCAGCTGTAACATTACTTGACTTTAGGATTGGGAAGACAAGAGGCAATGGCATTATACAAATGATAATCCTTCACCCAGTAGCGATAACTTTCGTAAGACTGGAAACGGCATATGAGAGTGTGGCCTAAACTGGAGACGCCTATGCAATGTCGCTGCATGCTCATTAAAAAAAACACCATTAAAAACGATAGCATACGGATACGATTGAGGCATATCAAATGATTGCAGATCATTTGATATGCCTCTTCATATTGGCGGATGAGGTAACCGGCTATGCCATTGGATGATTGACTTGATGTACCAGGGGTATTTAGATAAAAAGACGATTAAATTGGAGGCTGATCATGGATTCGGATTGGATTAAATATTTTGAGGTGCAAGATGCCCCGATTCCGTATTTAAAAATGTTGATAGAGGGGATTACGTCAAATATTGATGAACAAATATTTGTACTTTCATCAAAAGGCGATGTACTTTTTCAAAGTAATGTAAATGTCTTAAACTTTGGTGACGATTTGATTTTAAAAATGCAAAAGGAAATCGTGCTCATGCAGGTGCTGCACCAAACTTATCGCAAAAGCTATCTTGGTATTTGTCAGAATAAGCCGCTGGAAGAAGGTGCTTGTCAAAAGCGCATGCTCGACAGTCGATTTGAATTTTTTTACCGTGCATTGACATGTGAAGCGGGAACTTGCTTTTTTGTCACAATAAAGGATACAACGGCACTTCTGCAAAATGAGCAAGTCATTTTAGATCTCAACTATCAATTAAATGACAAAGTCCATAAAATAAATGAAGCCGAATTAAAATTGATGAATCAGGATCGCTTGGTGGCAATTGGCCATCTGGCATCTGGTATTGCACATGAGATTAACAATCCGCTTGGTTTTGTCAAGAGTGACGTCAAGACAATGCATGATTATCTGGAACGGCTCATAACGCTATACAAAACAGCCGTCGATGTCTTGGAAGGCCTTAATCAGTGGCAGTGTCAGCATCCGTCCGGCGAGCTCGTGAGACTGACGCGAATGCTTGAAGCGGAAGTGATGAATGAGGATATGCAGTACATTGTCAATGATTATGCTTCATTGATAAAAGAAACGAATATCGGCATTCATCGCGTTGAAAATATCATTACCAACTTAAAGCAATTTTCAAAACTTGATTCTGACGAGGCCATCATGCCATATGACCTCAATGCGGGTATTCGGCAAATATTGGCAGGCATTCAACATCAATCAAAAAATGCCGTACGAATTGAAACCACCTTTGGAGAACTTCCTTTGACGCTGGCAAATGGCAGCGATGTCAATCAGGCGCTGCAGAATATATTGCTGAATGCGCTGGATGCATTTGATACCGCCAAGAAAGATCATGACCGTTTTATCAAGGTTACGACTTACAGTGACAAGGCGTTTTTATGCTGTGATATATTGGACAATGGCAGTGGTATTTTGCCTAAAGATGCCATTAAAGTCTTTGAACCTTTTTTTACGACAAAAGCGATTGGTAAAGGCTGTGGGTTAGGTTTGAGCATTGCCTATGACATTGTCGTAAACCGTCACTGCGGGACACTTCAATTTGAAACAGCGCCAAAAGAGGGCAGCCTTTTTAAAATTCGTCTGCCGGTTAGATCAATTGACCGCAGTATACGCGATGAATTTGCGAATCATCTATAAGAAGTGATGATGTTATGATAAAATAACAGGAGAAAGTGAGGCGGCTATGAGAACGATTTTATTTGTTGACGATGAAGTGAATATTTTAAGGGCCATCCGCCGCATGTTCCGAAACACCGGCTACGAGTGTTTCTATGCTTCAAATATCGAGGAAGCGATTCAGGTTCTAATTGGGCTCGAAAACCTCGATATGCTCGTAACAGATATAAAAATGCCGAATTTTGACGGCATTAGGCTTTTAAAACTTTTTAAGGAAGCAACACCGTCGACAATTAGAGTGGCACTCAGTGGCTATGCTTCAACTGCGAGTATTACAGAAGCCATCAGTAAAAATCTCGCTAAGCAGTATTTCTTTAAACCTTGGGATAACAACGACTTTTTAGAGAATATTCAAAAAGTCTTTGCACTGGAAGATAAATTTGTACAAATGGGTCTATTTCAGGTTATACAGGATTTTGAACGTATCAAAACCTTCCCAAAACTCTTCGACCGCGTCAACCAGCTGGTTCAAAAGGATGCCAGCATCGAAGAGATCTGTCATGTGATTGAAGAAGATATGGCGATGACAACCAATATACTCAGAATAGCCAATTCCGCTTTTTACGCCGCAAAGACAGGTGATTTACAGCAAGCCATTATGTATATCGGGCTCAATAATCTAAAGCAGCTTATATTATCTTATGAAATTGCAACCATGAATGACCGTAAATATGTTAAAGCCAATGCGCTATGGCAGCATGCCGTCACATCAAATCTTATTTTTCACGACTTGTATGAGCGTTTCTATAAACGAAAAGTACCGCCAATTATTGGCTCCGCTGGTTTGATTCATGATCTGGGTGCGATTATTATGCTGCAGATCTATGGTACGGATTATTACCGTAAACTCATACAATCCAAGCTTTCAGAAGAAGATTTGGTCAGAGAGGAAGAAAATTATTTTAAAATGAATCACGCTGTCGTCGGTGGTTATTTTTTAAACTGGTGGGCTTTTCCAATGGATTTGGTGGAATTGGCACTGTATCATCACGATCCGCGTGAAGAAGGTATTATACACCGTGAAGAAGTGGCGCTCATGTGCATTGCTTCACACATGGCGAAAGATGAAATTCGATTTATGCGGCCAAGTGTTTTTGACGCACTCGAAATTCTTCACGTTAAAGAAGATTTTTTAAAACCAACGTATGAAAAATTCCAAACTGAAATTATGGGGTGGCACGATGAGTGATCTAAAACAGCACAAGGTACTGATTGTAGACGATGAGGTAGAAATATTAAAGGCACTTAATCGTGGGCTCTACCGAGAACCCTATGAGAAAATATTTGTCGATTCGGGTGCGAAGGCCATTGAAGTTTTTGCCTCACATGAAATCAGTGTCATTATTACAGATATGAGAATGCCGGGGATGAACGGCTTAGAGCTTTTAGAGATGATCGCGGACATCAGCCCCAATACTGTAAAAATTGTGTTGACAGGGTATACCAAACTGCCGCAGATTCTGGCGACAGTCAATAAAGTCGATGTCTTTAAATTTTTAACCAAGCCGTGGAATTTAGAGGCTGAAGTTAAAGTATACATAAGAGAAGCCATTGATCTTTACGAAAACAATAGAGAGATTTCAGGACTCCTCAATTCGGAGGAAAAGAAGAAAAGTATTTATCAGAAACTATTGACCGACGGTTATGAAAAAGTGGATCACTTTATGAACCTGTATGAAAAGCTTGTCAAAGTGATTAATTATCATCACCTTATCACGGTTGAAGAACTTAGAGGTACAAAAAAACTGACATCGCCTGAGCAGATGATTGAAAAAGTGGATGAGAGTATTCGACATTTAAGTGTTCGCATGAACTTTATCAACCGTGTTTTCGATTTTTCTAAATATGCGCTTAAAACATTTACGCTGAGCGATATTGCCAATATCATAGAAAAGCAGATCGATTATAAACTTCACGTTGAAATGGAAACGCTTACACCTGAGGTCGTCTATCATGATAACCTCAAGCAACTCATGGGTATTTTAGCTGAAATTTTGGATTTTCCACTGCTTAACCGACTGAAGATTGAGCACATTTTATTAAAAGAAGAAGAACGGGAGTCAGAATATATTCTGTTTTTTAAGATGATTTCACAAACGGATTATCAAATGATTAAAGCTTTGAATGAAAATCTCCAATTTGTTAAAATGGTTATACAGAGTGTTGGCGGGATCATCGACCATGAAATTGTCGATGAAAAGCTCTTTATCACCGTGGCATATCGCATGAAAATCAAAGGTAGTGCTGAAGCGGATCCATCTTAAATGAGGAGAGGGTAGATGTATCAAAAAATGTTGCTGTCGGAGAAAATTGTAGAGAATATTACAGACCTTATTGTCAAAGGCTATTACAAACCCGGTGACAAATTGCCGAATGAACTGGACATGTCTTCTGAACTCGGCATATCCAGAGCATCACTTCGTGAAGCCTTTAAAATTTTGGAAAGTAGAAACATCATTGAGGTCAAACGCGGAATTGGAACGTTTATTGCCAGTATGCCGGGGTTATCTGATGACCCGCTTGGAAGCCGTTTTATCAATGAAGAAACCAATAAAAATGACAGTTTGAGGATTATTGCTTTTATAGGCGGGATGCTGATTGAAAAATCTGAATACTTGGATGTACAGGGGCGACAGCACTTAGAGGCAGCACTTAAACGGGCAGAGCAGTGGCAGACGCCAACAGCAGCAGAACGCTATCTTCATGTTCTAGAGGTGTTGAATGAAATTGCCATCCTAACGGAATCAGATTATTTGAGGCGATTATGGCGTATTCACACATTAACCGCGGAAAGATTGTTCAAAGGGAAGTCGGTAACAGCGGATGAATACTTTTTGGGCTTCTACAGCCAGTTTAAACAGGCATTGCAGAATCAGGATATTTCGGCTGCATCTGCTGCGTTCAAGGGAATTGTCGATACGTTAAGATAGCCGCTGAGAATTCGGAAACCGTTAAAACGGCAAGCGCTAAAAAAAGCGTTTATTACCAAACAAGCATAGTGTGCGGCAAGTGTGATATGCGGCAAGTGTGATATGCGGCAAGTGTGATATGCGGCAAGTGTGATATGCGGTAAGTACGGTATATGGTAAGTATGATATACGATAACAAAGACATACAGCAACAAGACATACAGCAACAAAGATACGCGATAACAATGATGATGAAACACTAAAATGATGATTAAACACAACAAACATAAGCCGCTGGTTTAACAATGCGTTTGTGTTTAGGTTACAAGGAGCCAACATGGATTTATTCGACCTCATGGCAAAAGACAATATTAAAAAGATGGCGCCGCTGGCAGAACGTATGAAGCCAAAGACGCTGGATGATTTTTTTGGTCAGGAGAATATTATTGGCAATGAGAAGTTGTTGACAAAACTTATCAAAAGCGATCGACTGTCATCCATTATTCTTTATGGGCCGCCGGGATGCGGAAAAACTTCACTCGCACGTGTGATTGCAGAGACGACGAAGGCTAACTTCGTCGTTTTAAATGCCGTTTCATCCGGTGTGAAGGAAATTCGAGAAACCGTTCAGGCGGCAAAAGACACAGCGGCGATGTACAACCGCAGGACGATTCTTTTTATTGATGAAATTCATCGGTTTAATAAGTCCCAGCAGGATGCACTGCTGCCGTTTGTTGAAGACGGAACCGTAATTCTCATTGGTGCAACGACTGAGAATCCCTATTTTGAGGTAAACAGTGCGCTGATCTCGAGATCGACGGTTTTTAGACTCGAAGCATTGAATGCAACGCATATCGTTGGAATTTTAAAACGTGCGATCAATGATTCCGGCCAAGGGCTGGGTGATTATCGATTGGTCATTGAAGATGCCGTGCTGGACTATATTGCCGATATGAGCAACGGTGACGCCAGAAGAGCACTCAACGTACTGGAAATGGCCGTGCTTGCTAAAGATGATCTTGCTGATCACCTAACCGTTACACGTGAAGATGTCACTGAGGCAATGCAGATGAAAGGGATGCTCTATGATAAAAGCGGTGACAACCACTATGATATCATTTCTGCCTTTATAAAAAGCATGCGCGGGTCTGATCCTGATGCTGCGCTCTATTATTTGGGAAAAATGATCTATGCAGGCGAAGATCCGCGGTTTATCGCGAGGCGAATTGTCATTTGTGCTTCGGAAGATGTTGGCAATGCCGATCCAATGGCGCTTGTCGTCGCCAATAATGCTGCACAGGCCGTTGATTTTATTGGGATGCCGGAAGGGCGGATTATTTTAGCGCAGGCCGTTACGTATATTGCGTCTGCGCCAAAGTCAAATGCTGCCTATATTGGCATTAATGAAGCAATCAGCGATATTGAACAGATGCCAATCGGTCCGTTGCCATTTTATTTAAAAGATGGAACGGCATTGCGTCTTGACCGCAAGTATGGCACGTCCGAAGGGGATAAACGCTATGAGTATCCTCATAATCACCCGGATCACTATATCAAGCAGCAGTACCTGCCCGACGATATTAAGGATAAGCGTTACTATCGACCGACGACGCTTGGCTATGAACAGCAGATAACGGCATATCTCAATCGCACGAAATTTCATCGTGAAGATGATTAGGAAATAAAAGGCAAAAGACCGGATGGCACCGCAATGATAAGCTCATAAGCGGCAATCCGGTCTTTTTTTCACGGCAATTTATAAAGCGTTTATTTGGTTCTGACGAAGATTATACTTCTGAATTTTTCGTACCAGTGTTGAAATGCTGATATCCAATTTGTCGGCAATTTCATTCAATGTCATTCGCGTTTTCAGATACCTTAAAATCGTATCGCGTTCGACGGTTTCAGTCAGTTCCTTTAGCGTCATGCCTTCATTCTCGCATGTGCCAGTCTTTTTGCTGTAATGTAGGAGATCATCTGGAAGATGTTCCGGTAAAATCCATTCATTCGGCGAGAAAACGTAAAGCCTTTCGATGACATTGCCGAGTTCCCGTATATTGCCGGGCCAAGGATATTGCATAATGTAATTTTGGACTTCCCATGAAAACTTTTTGTAAGTCCCATTCTTATGATTGAGTTTTTCCAGCATGCCAATGGCAATGGGCACAATATCTTCTATGCGTTCGCGAAGCGGTGGGATGTGAATGGGAATAACATTTAAACGGTAATATAAATCCATTCGAAAATGCTTGGCGTCGACTTCGGCCTTTAAATCACGATTGGTAGCTGAAATGACACGTGCATCCAGCTTTTTTTCTTTGACGCCGCCGATGCGGTAGAATTTACGATCCTGGAGCACGGTCAGAAGTTTGACTTGCAGTGATAGCGGTAGTTCGCCCACTTCGTCAAGAAAGACAGTACCGTCCTTGGCCAGTTCAAAGATACCGGGTTTGCCTTGTTTTGAGGCACCTGTAAAAGCACCGGCTTCATAACCAAATAATTCGGATTCTAAGAGTGTAGCGGGAATAGCACCGCAGGAAATCTTCACAAAGGGTTTTGTAGCGTCATCCAGCTGATGCACTAAATTGGCAAAGACATCTTTGCCAACACCTGATTCACCGGTTATCAGCACTGTGGAATCAATATGTGCAATGCGTTCGCCGAGTTCAAGCATCCATTGTTTGGTTTTGTCACTACCGTTAATGTTTAGATTTTTCTTTTCGGTCAGCAGCTGGTCAAGTTTTTGCTTTAAAACGGCATTGGCGCGCTTTTGATCATCCAAGGCTTTTTCATATTCTTGATGAATGACGTCGAGTTCGTTTTTTAGGCGGTTTAAATCGGTAATATCCCGAATGTTGCCAAAAACCCCTTTAAAAGTACCGCTTTCATCAAAAATGGGGGTGCCAGTCACTAAAATATCATTGCCGCCGCCGTTGATGTATTGAATAACTTCAGTATTGGAAACGCGATCGACAAATATTTTTTTAAACAGCCGCGCGATGGGATAGTGTTTTTTTAAAAGGCTATCGAGGTCGTTGGACATAATGAATGCTTTTGAAAGGCCTGTAATTTGAGAATAGGCTTCGTTGACATAGCATATGTTCCCATTTTCATCTGTATACGTAACGCCGTCATACGAATGATCGAGTATCATTTTCATAATTTCTGGCGACAAAGACATAGGCTTCACTCCTTTAGTCTATTATGTCATAAAACGCCACCAAGGCAAATAGACAAATAATGCCGACAAAAGCATTAAGGGCAATAAAAAGAGCCCGTATTTGATTACGGTTTTATTTTCATAATAGCCGCTTCCGTTGCCAAGCAGAATAATCACATTGTGAAACGGCAAAATGATATGACCGCAAACAGCAATAAAAATAAGAAACATAATGACCATAGGTGATGCGATACCGCTTGAAGTGGTCATGAGTCCGGGAATAACCACAGACATGGTGGTAACATTGCTGCCGAGAATCATATGCAGCACCGTCGTCACCACGAGAATGACCGCGGCGTAAAGCGTGTTGAACTGAGTGGGGAAAAATGAGGTGAACCTGCCAAACAAGACATCTGCCAGACCGCTTGCCGTCATAACGGGGCCAATGGCAAATGCTGCGGTCAGAAAAATCAGCAGGTGGGCGTTAATGGCTTTCATATCTGATTTTTTAACCAGACCTAGCGGCACCATCGCAAGTGTGCTTAGGATTACAATGTAAGTGCCGCTGATTCCATGCAAATCTTCTGTTGCCCAGGCAACGAGCATGATGAGGAGTGCAATGAGATGTTTTTTATTTTGCGGCGATAATGCCACCTTTGACTTATGGGGAATTTTGCCGGCTTCAATCTGATAGGCGATCAGTTCGCGATGAAAAATTCGGCTGAACAGCAGCATCGCCAGAAAACAGTATATGAGTGTGGGCAGTGCCATCCATTTAAGCCAAGTCAGTTCAGGGATTGGCTGATTGCTCATGGCGAGCAGTGCATTGTTTAAAATAATATCGCCTCGGATCATCGTCATATTGATAAACATGGAAAAGAGAAAGACAGCAAACATTAAAACATTTTGAACACCCTTTTCGAGTTGCATCTTGTTAAAATACTGATAGAAAATATGTGAAAGAATAATAACGCGTGAAAAGGGCTGAGGAATGACAAAGATCATTATAAAAGCCAATAGATAGATGATAAGGAGCAGACGGTGCTTGGTCTTGGCATTTCGTATGAGAAACGGTTCAATGAGCAATTCTGCCAAACCGCTGTTCGCAATGCCCTGTGAGAAAACAAAGGAAAAGACAATGAGGATAAAATTTTCTGACAGCGGGAATTGAAGCAGTTTGGGCAGCGCCGGATGACCAAATCCGTAAAACAGCAAAAGTGCAATGACAGAAACAATTGATTTGTGAATGGCATTGTTAACCCAAACGGTAATGGTGAAAAGCAATGTGCTGAGCACAACGCTTTGTTCAAATGTCAACCCAAGCGGTCTTATAATGAGGATGAGGATCGGTGCAATGAAACTGAGCAGCAGGTTCTTTGTGTTTTGTGACATGTGGTTCTCCTATGCATGCATTTTTTAGATAATAGAAGCCCCCTTCGAAAAGAAGAGAAGGGGGGATAGACGTGACGCTGTAAAACTGTTTATGCTAAGAGGCTGTTATTAGATTAGAAATTGAAAGTGAATGATGCTCTGTAAACAGTCCGGGCACTGTGTTTTATGCCGTATATGTGGCAAGCGCAATGGAGAGCAGCTTGCCTTCTGTCGATTCAGTTCTGGAAGTAAATACAACGGGAACATTGGCGCCAACGGTTGCGGCGACGACTTTTTTGCCGGCGATGTAGGTAATGCTTTTCGTTAGGGCGTTGCCGACCAAAAGGTTTGGTACGAGGACAATATCAGCATGCCCTGCGACAGTGCCGCCAATCCCCTTGTGCTTTGCCGCTTCTTCTGAAATGGCATTGTCAAAGGCAAAAGGGCCGTCGACGATACATCCTTTAATTTGACCGCGATCGCACATTTTAGAAAGGATGGCGGCGTCAATTGTATCCTGCATTTGCAGGTTGATGTTTTCAACCGGTGCCAAAACAGCGACTTTTGGTTTTTCAATGCCAAGTTGATGTGCCAGATGAACGGCGTTCTCAATGATGCCTTTTTTAGCCATGACATCTGGTGCGACGCTGATGGCACAGTCGGTTAAAAGCATTAAACCATCTTGATCCGGTTTTTCGAAAATTGAGATTTGCGTGATTTGCTTGCCGGAATTAAGCCCCTTTTCCTTATTGAAGAGCGCTTTTAAAAAGAGGTTGGAGTGAATAAGTCCCTTCATAATGGCGCCGGCTTTGCCTGAAACGATTAGATCAACTGCTCGATCAGCGGCTGCAGCGTGATTGGGTTCGTGGACGATTTCAATAGCTTGCGCTATTTTCGCCTCTGCCATCAAGGTTTCAATTTTAGGCTGATCGCCAATGAGGATAAATGAAGCAAGTGACTGTTCCAGCGCCAATTTTACAACCTGAATGGTGTCGGCGTCCTCGGCGCAGACAACGGCGATCTTTTTCTTTTCTTTTTCCTTTGCGGCATTCATCAATGCCGTTAAATTATTAATCATCAAGTTATTTCCTTTCTGAAAAGATGGACGGCATATACGTCCTGTTTCAATAAATGAGGGGCTGTTCTGATTTTGTTAAATAACGGAATGCATTTTCAGCTAACGAAAGCATTTCGTTTTCTCCGGCATAAACGTAAACAGGTGCAATAAAAGCAACATAGGACTTTACCATATTGACAAACATTTCTGAATACGCGATGCTGCCGGTAAGCAAAATGCCGCTGACGTCTCCTTTTAAAACGGCTGCAGCACCGCCAATGGCTTTTGCGATTTGGAAAGCCATTGCAGCGTAGACGTTTTTAGCATCTTCATCGCCCGCATTGATCTTTGCTTCCACATCCAAAGCGCTTGCCGTGCCCAAATAAGACATCAAGCCACCGCCGCCGGTAATTTTTTTAAGCATTTCTCTTTCGGTGTACTGGCCACTGTAGCACATCTTCACGAGGTCGCCCACGGGCAGTGTGCCAGAGCGTTCAGGGGCAAATGGGCCATCGCCATCAAGTGCATTGTTGGCATCTATCATTTTACCGCGCTGATGAGCAGCAACAGAGACGCCGCCGCCGAGATGGGCGACAATTAAATTAACGGCTTCATAATTTAAACCTTCCGCTTCACAGTGTCGTTTGGCGATTGCCTTGTGATTAAGTGCATGAAAAGAACTAATTCGCTTTAGTTCGCGAATACCTGAAAAACGGGCGAGTTCACAAAACTCATCTGTTACCGGCGGATATGCTGTTAATGCTGGAACGTTGTGTAGTTTGCCAAATTCATAGGCTAGGGTACACCCGATCCCCGCAGGATGCACACCGTAAAGGCCGGTATGAATATCATCGATCATTGGCTGGCTGATTTCAAAAATGCCGCCGGGGATAGGCTTGCAATTACCACCTCTGGAGATGATAGCGTCAAAATGGTCGAGTACGTAGCCATTGTCTGTTAACCATTTGTAGACAGCTTGCTTGCGGTAGTCCTTTTGATCCATAGTGTGTTCAAATACTTTAAGTGCCTGACTGTCGTGCTGAATAGATTCTTTTAAAATTTCAGTCGTATCCTTATAGACGGCCAACTTGGTAGATGTCGATCCGAAATTCATTACCAATACTTGATATGCCATGTTTCACCTCTTCATTATTATTCCGTATTCCGGTTCGACTTCATTATGATGCAAAAGGTGTGCCAATGGATATAAACGTTGTAATTTCAATGAATGAGATAAAAGATACAAATATGAGATGTGTTAAAAAGCGAATGGTATGTTTGAAAATGAACGCATCATGCTCAAAATTGAGCATGGCTGCCGTTAGAAAAAGCATGAAAGAACTGAAATGACTAATAAGGGCGTACATGCTCAACAATGAGCACAAATGCGCGCCGATGAATATAGATTGATAATGTATTAACAATATGTTGCCGATATAAACGCCAAATAGCGATCATCAACTGACAGATTAAGCACGTTGACAGGTAAAAAAACGGATGGCTGTCATCTTGACAGCTATTGTAAACACTGAAATTGGCGTGCATATAATGATGTAGCAAAGTAAACGGTGAAAGGCTGTTTGACAAAAATCAAATTTGTTGGCATCAGAATTGCTTTGATAAATTAGCGATGCATCAATAAAAATATCAAGGGGTGGAAAAATATGTCCAGCAATTCAATTGCATTATTGGTTGTAGTGGCCTACATGGTAGCACTTATTTCATTTTCCTTTTATGCGAGGAGAATGCAGGCTAAACGCGCTCAATCTGGCGAAAGCGGCGACAGTTTTCTGTTGGCAAATCGCAGTTTTGGCATGGTTCTCGTCATGGTGACGATTATCGGTGTTGCACTTGGCGCGAATGGCACAGTTGGCATTTCTCAGAATGGTTATGCCTTTGGGATCTCGGCAGGATGGTATGACGGCGCATTTGCTATTGGCATTGTCGCAACAGCCTTTCTCTTTGTCAAGAAGCTGAGAAGCCTTAATTTAAAGACGATCTCACAGATTTATGGGGACTATTACGGCGAAAAAACACGTTTTATCAGTTCGGTTGGCCAGCTATTTATGAACTTTTGCATCATGATTGCCCAGTTTATCGCAGGTGGTGCCATACTCAGCAGTTTGCTGCCGCAGTACTTTACCCTCTCAAACGGCATGCTGATATCCGGTGCAATTTTTTTAGCAATTGCTTCCATAGGTGGGATGATGTCAACGGGAATCACCAATATTGTCAACATTGTACTGCTCTACATCTCGGTTATTCTCGCCGTCATTTTTACACTGTCAAGTGTTGGCGGATGGGATGTGCTCGTGCAGTCGCTGCCGGAACCAGAAACGTTCCTGCATCCTGTTGATGGTTTGGGTCTGGGTGTTTTTATTTCTTATCTCATCCTATTCTTTGTACACGTGCCAACCAGTCAATCGACTGTACAAATGATTTTTGCAGCAAAAGATGAGAAGTCTGCTTTTTGGGGTTACCTCATCGGCGGCCTTATGGTGTTGCCTTTCGGTTTTGCGACGGCAATGATCGGCATGGCGGCGCGCGTTATGTTTCCAACGCTTGAAAATACGGCAATGGCATTGCCTTCGGTCATCATGACATTCCCCGGCGTCGTCGCGGGCATTGTACTCGCAGGGATGTGGGCGGCAGATGTTTCCACGGCAACGTCCTTGATCCTAGGCAATTCAGCGCTGTTTATCAATGACATCTACAAACCGATGCGCAAAACAGATGCACCATTTGACGAAGTACGATTTTCGAAAATCGTCGGTGTTGTCTTTACGGTTCTGACGCTCTTTTGTGCCTTTTTCGTAAAATTTTTATTGAAATTTATCACGATGGGATTATCGCTCTGCGTAGCGTATTTTATCATCTTGATTGCATCGCTCTATTTTCCAAAACTCTGCAAAAACAGCAGTGCAATCGCGACACTGTTGGCGAGCTTTGCTGTTGTTGCACTATGGATGATCGTACCGTCGTTCAGTGGTATGTTCTCACATGTTATTTATCCTCAGCTCATCGTCTGTTTTGCGGTATTTTTTCTGACAGCCATCTTCGACAAGAAGCCTGCCGCTTTCAGAATGAAAGGTACTGACTTTGAGACAAAAGGGCAAGTATTAGAAAGCAATTCATAATTAGGAGGCTAATATGGCTAGAAAAGTAATTATCACCGTGGCATTGACAGGTGCATTCCACGGCAAGGAGGCAAATCCAAACTTGCCTGAACAACCGGAAGAAATCGCACAGGCAGCCTATGAAGCCTATTTGGCAGGGGCATCCATTGCACATATACACGCGAGAGACAAGGATGGCGTCTCTTCTAATGATCCGGCGATATTCAGTGAAATCAATCGCCGTGTACGTGAGAAATGTCCGATTATTATCCAGAATTCCACAGCACCTGCCAATAAGCCGGGTACTGTAGCGGCTGACGGTCTAAAAGTGCTGGAAGCTGAATATCTGCCAGAGATGTGCTCGTTGGACTGCTCGTTGATTGCAACAACTTGGAAAGACCGTACTTTCATCTATGAGTGGACGCGTGAATTCTTAATTGATGCGGCAAGACGCATGCGCGATCTCAATATAAAACCGGAACTCGAGGTTTTTAATCCAACCTCTATTGAAGATATTGTCAACTATGTTTATCCGGAGGGTGTTTTGGAAGATCCGCTTTCTTTCAGTTTTGTTATGGGCATGGACAGAAATAGCCAGCAGGCAATGCAGTTTTCCAATGAAAACCTCGTACACCTTATTAACAAAGTGCCGAAGGGCAGTCATTTTTCAGCATTGGCCATTGGTCCGCATCAATTGCCGGGCAGTGTTATGACCATGTTAATGGGCGGGAATATTCGTGTTGGATTTGAAGATAATATCTATTTCAGAAAAGGTGAACTTGCAAAGAGCAATGCACAGCTCGTTGAACGCGTTGCAAATTTTGCCAGAGAATTTGGCTATGAAGTGGCGACACCGGCAGAAGCACGCACCATTTTAGGTATCCCCCAGCTTAAATAGTGCCCGGCTTGTCAAATGATATAATGAATGATGACATCTTTGTATAATGCATAGAAAAGCGCTTGCATCTGAACTGATTGCAAGCGCTTTCCTTTTATCTTTTATAATGAAGACTTGAATCTAAAAAGCGTTAAGCATTTTAGCTGTTTAAGGAATGGTTTCGCAGGCTAAGTCCTCAAATTGCTTAAGTTTTTTGTAGAGCAATGTGCGGTGAATGCCGAGGTAGTCAGCCGTTTCGCCAATTCTGCCCTCATGTTTTTCGAGTGCTCTGTAAATATAGTGTTTTTCAACTTCGCGCATATAATCTTTTAGATCGAGTTCGGCATATTCAGAAGCAGAAGTCATTCGAGAGTTTTGATGATTAATCATTTGCTTGGTGATTTCAAGCTGTTCACCTTGCGTGATGATAAATATGCGTTCAATAATATTGCGCAGTTCTCTGATATTGCCCGGCCATGCATAATCCATCAATGCCAGCATCGAACGGTCGGAAAAGTATTTATTGGCATTGTACTTGAGGTTGTATTCCTGTAAAAAATGATTTGACAGCTCGACAATATCTTCTGGGCGTTCACGCAGTGGTGGAAGCTGGAAGGGGATAACACTGATCCGATAATAGAGATCATCCCTGAACTTGCCCTCAGTCATTAGCTGATGCAAATTTTTATTGGTAGCTGTGATGACGCGGACATTGGTCTTGATGCGCGATGTGCCGCCGAGCCTTTGAATTTCTCCTGTTTCCAGTGCCCTGAGTAATTTTGACTGCATAGATATCGGCATATCGCCGAGTTCATCTAAAAAGAGGGTGCCATTGTTGGCCATTTCGAAAAATCCCGGTTTCCCCTGCTGATTGGCGCCTGTAAAGGCGCCTTTTTCATATCCAAAAAATTCAGATTCAATGAGTTCGTGCGGAATAGCGGCACAATTGACGGGGATGAACGGTTCATCACTTCGAGAACTGTTAAGGTGGATAAAGCGTGACAGGACTTCTTTGCCAGTGCCGGATTCACCCGAAATTAAAACCGTACAATCTGTTGTAGCAATGTTTTGAGCTGTGTTGATTATCGTTTCCATGCTTTTGCTCTTTGCGATAATCAAGCGGCTTTTTTTATTGACTTCACTAAGGTAATTTGCTGCAGAACGGTAGCGCTGAGCGGTGGCGCGTTCGTATTCAAGTTCTTTGATATAAGAATCGAGCGTTTTTTCACTCCTTACATTGGTAATGGTCATCAATACTTTGCCGTCTTCAATAATGGGCAGCGAAGTCGAGATGGAGTTGCCAGTAATGGTTTTGACGCGCATGGTGATCGTGCGTTTTTGTTTAATGGCTTCAAGTGCTGCCGAGCGGTCATATACACCCATTTGCATCAAGTCATTGACATTGAGGCCGATGGTGTTTTCCACAGATCGGTTTAAGTGGTGTGCAGCGGTGTGATTGATGAAGATGACATATCCCTCGCTGTCCGTTACAAAAATACCGTCAAATGAACGATCAAAGATTTGCTTGATTTGAGAAATGGATATTTGAATGTCCTTTTCCAGTCGCATTGCTACCTCCGTTTAGATGTACTGGTTTTGGTTCGAAAAAAAAGGGATTTAGGAAGGTTATGTATTTATTATGATACATCGTATTGTCTGTTTTCGCAATCAGCAGTGCATGGACAAATACGATTTTTCGTTGATATTATGCCCCTTACAGACTTCCTCACCCAGCAAGCATAACAGTTTGGCATTTGTTTTGCTCTTAATAGATTATTGCAAGAAATATACCAGTTTAAGGAGGTAACATGTTTAAAAATGTCTATATTCCCTATGGCAGCTATTACAGCACACCTTTCTGCAAGTGGCAGGGGAGTCTGCAAAATGAAAATTCGATTGTACTCGGTGCTAAAACCAGCCGTCGTTTTTTCGACTTAAAGCAAATTGATACAGAGCTCATTGACTATTTGTATTTTGGTCAGACGGTTCTTCAGCAGGGAAGCTTCTATGCACCAACCTACGCAGCGCATTTGATGGGACTTCCAGAGTTGACAGGGCAGGCGGTAACACAGGCTTGTGCAACGTCTACAACGGCAATTTTCGATGCGGCATTGGCCGTTGAAGTGGGGTACCTGGATGCGGCATACTGTCTTTTTGCAGATCGTCTTTCCAATGCGCCGCACATTGTTTGGCCAAATCCGGCAGGCCCCGGTGGTGAAGTGCTTTCGGAAAATATCAATCTCGACAACATGGGCTGTGATCCTTCGACGGGATTTGGCATGTTGACAACCGGTGAAAATGTTGCAAAAGAACATGGGTTTACAAAAGAAGAAGCCGATGAAATGACGTGGATGCGTTATGAGCAGTATCAGATGGCACTCGCGGATGACAGGGCGTTCCAAAAGCGCTACATGCTGCCAATTGAACTTGCATCACGAAAAAAAACCGTGGTGATCGAAATGGATGAAGGGATTGCAGAATCTTCGAAAGAAGGACTGGCAAAACTAAGACCTGTTCAAAAGGACGGTATTTTGACATTTGGATCACAAACACATCCGGCTGACGGCAACGTTGGACTCTTCGTGACAAATAAGGAAAAAGCGAAGATGCTTTCAAAAGATGCGATTACCGTTCAGGTAGTGGGTTACGGTTACAA